>NZ_CP009556.1:1201194-1501493 GCF_000959365.1 Burkholderia oklahomensis C6786 | reverse complement strand
AGACGCTGGCTGATGAGGCCGGAGATCACCGTGTGATCGGTGATCATCCGCGCATGCAGGCCGAGATCGATCAGGCGGTCGGCGATCGCGAGCGCGCTGTTCGCGTGCACGGTCGTCCAGACCTGGTGGCCCGTCATCGATGCGCGCAGCGCCGTCTGCCCCGACGCGCGGTCGCGGATCTCGCCGATCATGATCGTGTCCGGATCGAGCCGCATCGCGTTCGTGATCGCCGCCGCGAACGCGAGCGCGCGGGCCTCCTCGGTCTGCGCGTTCGCGACGGGCGTCTGCACCGCGCCGTCGATCGGGTATTCGATCGGATCTTCGACCGTGATCACGTGCAGGCTGCCGCGCGATTCGTCGATCTGCGCGGTGAGCATCCGCTGAAGCGTCGTCGACTTGCCGGAGCCCGTCGGGCCGCTGATGATGTTCATGCCGTGCGGCTGCACGCGCAGCGCGCGGAACGCCGCGACGTGCTCGGGCGCGAAGCCGAGCGCGGCGAGATCGGTCGCGTCGCCCGCGTCGTTGTAGAGGAGCCGCAGCACCATCAGGCTGCCTTCGCTCGTCGGCGTCGTCGCGATCCGCACGCCGTACAGGTCGTCCGGCAGCTTGTCGCGGTCGCCGATGCTCGCGTCCTGCCGCTCGCTCGGCCGGTAGCTGTTGTCCGACACGGTCGTCATCGCGCCGTACAGCGTCGCGAGCAGCCGCTCGCCGTGCTCGCGCGTGTGCTCGTTCACGCGCACGAGCTCGTTGTGGATGCGGAAATAGACCTCGGTGCTGAAGCGGCGCACGCGGATGTGGACGTCGGACGCGCGCTCGCGGCACGCGCGGCCGATCAGCTCCTTCGCAAGCACCTGCATCACCGTGTGATCGAGCCGCTCGCCGCCGCCCGCGCCGCCGTGCCGGTACGCCTCGCGCACCTGCATCAGCGTGGCGGGCGTCGGCCGGTACGGCCGGCCCATCCGGTCGAGCCGCGCGCGATACGACAGCACGAACGGATTCATCTCGTGGCCTTCGGCGATCAACAGCCGGCCGTCGTCGAACAGGCAGACGAACTTGCGTTCCTCGACGCTCGCGGCGAAATCGCCGGCCTCGCTGACCGCGCGCGGGCCGGGCGGCTGTGCGACGTCGGCGCCGGCGTGCATCGTCGCGCGCGGAGCCGCGCCGGTTGGGCGTTGCGCGTCCTGGCTCATGATCCGCTCGCGGACAGTGCGGGCAGTGTCGGCAGCGGCGCGGCCGCCTCGGCGGGCAGCGGCGGATTGCCGCCGAACGTCGCCGCCGTCGACAGCCGGTACGTGCGCCCGCGATTCGACACGACGACCGCGCGCGGCTCGATCGCGACGACGCGGCCGCCGTCCGGCAGCGCGTCGCCGCGCTCAACTTCGAACTCGGCGCCGCCGTTCATCCGCAGCGTCGCGAACGCGCGCTTGCCGACGCCTTCGATCGCCGTCACCGCGAGCTGCCCCGCCGGCGCGCCGCCGCGCGCGCGCGCGAGCTGCGCGGTTCGCTCGGCCACCTGCTGCTCGGTCTCGAGCTTCTTCAACTGCGCCTGCAACAGCACCGTCTCGCTTTGAAGCTGCGTGAGACGCGCGGCGGTCGCGCCGCCGTCGTCGGACGACGCGGGCCCCGCCGCGCATGCGGCGCCGGCAAAGAGCGCCAAGCCGAGCGCGCGCATCGATCGGACGCGATTATTTCGCATAGAGCACTCCTTCGAGAGTCCACTGATTGTTCTGGTAAGCGATGCGCTGCACGCGCAGCCCCGGCACGTCGATCGCGCGCATGAACTCGGGCGGCGCGAAGCCGCCCAAGCTCGCATTCAGCCGATACGCATGCCACGCAGGCGCGGCGGCCGCCTGCTGGGCGAGATTCGCGAGCGGCGCGCGCGACGATTGATCGGCAGGCAGCTGGTCCAGTTTAGCGGCCGCGTCCAGCAATTGGAGACGCGACAGAAGTTGCGTCCTGACAGCCGAATCGTCGACGAGCGAGGTGTCGTCCGCCGTGGGCGCGGTGAGCGGCACGTCGAGCGTCGCGCGCTCGCCGTCGGTGTCGACGATCGCAGCGGGCTCCGCGGCGAGCAGGTAGCGCACGTTCGAGCCGTTGCGCATCCACGCGTAATGCGCGACGCCCGGCGTGCATTCGTAGCGGTCGAGCCGCCAGCCGCCCGGCGCGAGCCGGCCGAAGCGCGTGGCGCACGCCCGCGCGAACGCGATCGCGTCGGGCAGCATCGCCCACGGATGCGCGATGGGCCCGCTCTTCGCCTGCCGCGCGGCCAGCTCGGCGCGCACGCGCGCGAGCGCCGCCTCGCGCTCGTCGGCCTCGACCTTCGCGCGATGATGCCAATACGCGAGCAAGCCGCCGCCCGCGACGCACACCGCCGTCGCGGCGATCAGCGCGGCGCGCGTCGACAGGCGCCGCTCGACGGGCCTGAGCGCCCACCAGCGCTCGGTGCGCGGCCGCCCGCCGCGGCGCGGCAGCAGATCGTCGAGCCGCTTCGGCTGAAAATTCTGGAAGCCCTGCTTTTCGAGCTCCGGCTCGCCGATCACGACGTTCCAGCCGCCCCACGCGTAATCGGTATGCAGCCGCTCGAGCGCCTCTTCGCGGCTGCCGACCCAGTCGCCGTTCGGCATGAACGCGTGGTCGCGCACCGCGAAGTACGCCCAGCGTCCGTCGGGCAGCGCGAACGCGCCGAGCCAGTTCGGCGCGGGCTGCCGGCGTCCGTTGTAGAACGCGCCTTCGAGCGCGATCGCGCGCGACACCATCGCGCCGAGCGACAGATGCCCGGGCGCGAAGCCGTCGCGCGTGTTCGCGTAGCCCGCCGCCGCGACGCCGCGATCGATCCGCAGCACCATCAGGTCGAACTTCAGCTTCTTCGCGAGCTCGACTGCTTCGGCGCGCAGCTCGTTGCGCCTCGACAGCGATTGCCAGAACAGGCCGCCGACGAAACGCTGGCGGCCGATTTGAATGACCTGCGCGCTCATCGTCCGCCTCGTCAGGCGCCGCCGCGCTGCGTGACGGGCGTGATCAGGATCACGATCACCTCACGCGCGCGCTGCGCTTCATAGCCGCCGCCGAGCGCGATCATCTTCGGCGCGCCGACGCCGCGCTCGTCGAGCGAATCGTTCGTGCCTTCGTAGCCGCTGATGACGAGCGTCTCGCCCGATTTCATCGCGACCCGCTGCAGGAAGTTGCGCATGTCGATGTCGGGCGTCTGGATCTGCATCGCGCCGCCCCCCGTGCTGCTCGCCACGTTCTTCAGCGCGAGCAGCGACGAAATGTTCGTCGAGAACTGCAGCATCACGGTGCCGTCGTCGAGCACGTGCGGCAAGAGCGTCATGTTGAAGCCCGTCGTCACCGAGCCCGGCGTGAGCGCCGTCGACGAGCCGACGTTCGCGGTATTCGTCGTCGACACCGACGCGAGATAGCCGACCTGCGTCGCCACCTGCACGGGCACCGGCTGATTGTTGAGCGTCATGACGGACGCCGACGTCTTGCGCCGCACCTGCCCCTGCTGCGACAGCGCCCGAATCAGCAGACTCGTGCCGTTGAAGCGGCTCGTCGGGCTCAGCACCGTCGCGGACAGCTCGGCGGTCGGCGTCAGCGACACCGGCTTGAACGCGTTGACGATGCCGAACTTCGCGGACAGCGTGTGGTAGACGAGGCTCCAGTCGATCCCGTACGCGTCGCCCGCCGACAGCGACACGCTCAGCACGGTCACGTTGAGCAGCACCTGGCGCGACAGCGCGCGATTCTGCTGCGCCATGAACGCGGCGACGCGTTCGAGCACGTCGGGCGTGTCGGTCACCGAGATCGATCCGGTCGCGGGCGACGCAACCGAGCTGCCGTAGCGCGACAGCATCGACTGGATCGCGCCCTGCAAGCCGTTGAACACGGACAATTGCGAATTGACCGCGGTGTTCGCCGAGTTGTTCGCGGTGAGACTCGTCGCGCCGGACGTCGCGCCGGACGACGCGCCCCCGCCCGCGCCGCCCGATTGCGAGCCGCCCGACGCGCCGTCGCTCGTCGCGCCGCTCACGACCGACGCGTTCAGCGACGAGTCGCCGGGAATCGCGTTGACCTGGAACGTGCGGGTATCGGTGAAGAAGAAGCGGATCGTGCCCTGCTCGTATTTCCAGAAGACGCCGAAGCGCGCGCACGCCGCGTCGAGCAGGCCGCGCAGCGTGCCGCCCGTGTACAGGATGCGCACGGGCGCGAACGACGTGCCCGCGCCGCCGCCGTCCGCGCCCGCCCCGCCGCCCGGCTTGCCGCCGCCGGACGACGCGCCGCCCGGCATGCCGGGCGGCAGCGGCGGCACCGAGCGCTCGCCCGCCGCGTTGAGGAACGCGGGCGCGCCGCGCGCGGCGCCGTCCGCGCCGCCGCCGCGCTGCGCGCGCGCGGCCGCCTGCATCGCGCTCGCGGCGACCTGCGTCGGCACCTGCGCGAGCCGCGCGATCTGCTCGGCGAATTCGGACAACGAAGAGACCGACCGGTCGAACGACGCGGGCTCGTCGAAGAGCGCGGGCAACTGCTCGCCGCTCTGCAGCTTGACGCCGCCCGCCGACACCCACAGTCCGCCGTCGACGACGACGGGCGACAGCGCGTGCACGTTGTTGTCGCCGGCGGCCGTGCGCTGGAGCAGCGCGCCGGATTCGGTCGAATCGCGCCGCACGTCCCGCTCGATGCCGCCTTTGAGCCCGGTGCAGCCGCTCAGCAGCGCGACGGCCAGCAACGACATTGCCAGAAAGACGCGCATCAGCCCGCTCCTTGCGCGACGACGCGCAACACGTGATTGCCTTGATAGAGAATCGCCTGGATCGGCGTCGACGTGCGGCCGAGGCTCGCGACGAGCGCTTGCAGCGCATCCTCGAACGAGCCGCGCAGCGTCGCCTGTGCATCGATGCTGAAATCGACGGGCGCATCCCAGACGAGCTGCCAGCCCGCCGTGCGCGTCCAGCGCGACAATACGCCGCGAATCGTGCCGTCGGACGCGCGCACGTCCCAAACGGGCAGCGGCGCGGGCGGCGCGGGCGGCGCGGCGGACGCGGCTGCCACCGCGGGCATCGCTGCCGCGGGCAAAGCCTCCGCGGCCGGCGCCGATGGCGGCTGCGCTCGAAAGACGTCGACGCGCTGCGCCGTCAGCGGCGCGTGATCGAAACGCTCGGCGGATGCGCCGCCCGGTGCCGGATCGGTGCCGGCGGGCGGACCGCTCGCCGCGCAATCGGTTGCAAGAAGCGCGATCGCGATAGACGCGGCCGCGGCGACCGTGGCGCCGTGCATCATGATTTTCCTCGTTACTCGACTGCTGCCGCGCGCCTGTGGCCCCCGCGCTTCGCCGCTCGACGCTCCCGGATGCCGCGTCCGATACGTCGGATCGCCTTCGCGGCCGGAAATGGCTTTCCGAACCCGGGATTACCTCGGCTTTACATAATAGGTCTGCGCACGCAGTCGCATTATTGAATTGATTATTGCGCGGCAAATATACCCCGAATAGTTTGACAAAAGCTAGTTGACGTGCAAAATTCAATAGACCATTCAATTTCCCACTCGCCGCGCGCGCAATGCGCCGCCCATTCCATTCATTCGAATCGTCAAGATGAACCAGCATGCCGCCGCCGCCCCGCTGCGCGATCTCGCGGGCGAAGTGCTCGGCCTGATCGACCTGAAGCAGATGTTCACCGATATCCACATCGAGCAGGATCGCCCCGTCACGATCAAGACGCCGCGCGGCTGGATCGAGACGAGCGACGAACCGGTGCTGCTCGACGACATGCGGCCGCTCCTCGACGCGATCGACGAGCACTGGGAGAGCGCGCTGCGCCAAGGCACGCTCGATCGCCCGTTCGTCCTCACGCGCTGCCGGCTGCGCTGCCACGTGTATCGCGCGGGCGGCGGCCGCAAGATCGTGATCTCGATGCGCCGGCTGCCGCTCACGCCGCTGCCGCTCGAGGAACTCGGCCTGCCCGTCTACGTGCGCTCGATGCTCGACAACACGAAGGGCATCATCCTCGTCACGGGGCCGACGGGCTCGGGCAAGACGACGACGATCGCGTCGCTGCTCGAGCATATCAACACGACCCGCAACACGCATATCGTCACGATCGAGGAGCCGATCGAATACTATCTGGAGCGCCGCCAGTCGATCATCTCGCAACGCGAAGTGCCGACCGACACGCCGAATTTTCCGCACGGGCTGCGCGAGGCGCTGCGGCAGAAGCCGGACGTCGTGATGGTCGGCGAGGTGCGCGACGCGCAGACGGCGGACACGCTGCTGCAGGCGGGCGAATCCGGACACCTCGTGCTCGCGACGATGCACACGGGCAGCGCGGTCAGCGCGCTCAACAAGCTGCTGTCGTTCTTTCCGGTCGAGCAGCGCGACCGGCACGCGGTCGCGCTCGCGGAATCGCTGATCGGCATCGTCTGCCAGAGCCTCGTGCCGAGCGCGGACGGCGAGAGCCTCGTGCTCGCGAGCGAGCTGCTGTTCAACAACAACAACCAGGTCGCGAAGCTGATCGCGGATCCGACCAAGCTGCACCTCGTCAACGACTTCCTGCGGCGCCGGGAGGACAACATGTCGCGTTCGCTGAACGACGATCTCGCCACGCTGGCGGCCCGCAATCGGATCACGACGAAGGATGCGTTACGGGCAACTTACAATCGGCTCGAACTGCATGAAATGATGCAGTCCATTGTTAATCGGTAGCCGCTCATGCCTGTGATCGGGCGTTTTTATATGTCGATCTAAAATCGAAAAAAAATCGTATAAACATGCCGGATTCCGTGTTAATCGACTGGCCGCATTAATTTCAAAAGTCGATTGTGATGGCGCATCCAAAACGTGCGCGCCTGACGTTCAATAATGGGCCGGTTTTGCATCAATTACCGATCAGGCGGGTCTGAATCCTGAGGCCGAGGCCGTC
This sequence comes from Burkholderia oklahomensis C6786, assembly GCF_000959365.1. Classification (NCBI taxonomy): domain Bacteria; kingdom Pseudomonadati; phylum Pseudomonadota; class Betaproteobacteria; order Burkholderiales; family Burkholderiaceae; genus Burkholderia; species Burkholderia oklahomensis. Next base: position 1,494,582 of record NZ_CP009556.1, on the reverse strand, counting down.
CGGCTTCGGGGAAACGGGCTGCGCCGCGAGCGGGTGCGCGTGAGACGGCAACGGCGAAGGCGCTCGCGCCGAGGGCTTTGCCGTCGCTCTCGCCGCGGTCCGCCCCGGCGCGGATGCCGGCGCCGTCGACAATGCCGGCGGCGACGCGGACGCCGGATCCGCCGGCGTCGCGCGCGGCGTCACCAGGACGAGCCGCTGCGCGCCGCGCCCGGCCGCGGGCGGCAACGCGATCGCCGCGCACTCGCCTGCCGCGAGCGTCATGCTCGTCGTGTTCGTCGTGCTCGTCGTGCTCGTCGTGCTGTCGCGCGACGCAGCGCCCGCCGCGCGACCGTCGCCGTCCGCCCAGCGCTCGACGATCCGCATGTCGAGCGCGTAGCGGCCCGCCTGCGCCGTCTCGCGCGGCGTGACCCGCATCGCGAAACCGTTTCGCCGCGCGTCGAGCGACGGCGCGTCGCCGTCGTTCGACGCGACGAACGCCTGCCGCAGACGCCCGAAGTCCGCGCTGCCGTCGGGGAACGTCAACGTCGAACCGTCGACGTCGATCGATGCCGCGCCGTGCGCGACGAGTTCGGCGATGCGTGCGCGCGTCTGCGCGCAGCCGTCCGTGGCGATCGCGACGCGTGGCGCGGACGCATTGGACGTCTCGGCTGCGTTCACGGCGCCGGATGCGGCGGGCGGGCCCGACGCCGCGGCTGCGTTCGCCGCGCCGGTCGCGCGTGACGAACCGGGCAAGCCCGATGCGCCGGACGAGCCGGTTCGACCGGATAGCCGAAATGTATCGTCCTTGCCGCCGGCTCCGCCCGGCGCCGCGGACGTTCCCGCGTCGTCGCGCCAGCGCAGCCCCAGCGCATCGAGCTGCGCCGGCTGCAGCGTCGCGCCGAACGCGTCGACCCGTATCGACGCGGGCAGCGTGTCGAGCTGCGCGACGAGCCGCGCATCGCGCGCGAGGCGCGCCGGCACGTCGCGGATCAGCACGGTATTCGAATATGCATCCGCGTCGACGATCGGCAGCGACGCCGTGAATTCGCGCACGCCCGGCATCGCGCGCGGCGCGGCGCCGTCCTGCTCGAGCCGGCGGCGCAGCCGCGTCGCGAGCCCCGGCAGCGACGCATCGCCCGCGTCGCCGCGCACGACGCGATCGGCCGCCGCGCGCGCACGCAGCTTGAACGCGCGCGTCTCGGTCGGCACACGCGCCTGCGCCGCCCGGTCGAGCGCCCGCGCGGCGGCGAGCACGAGCGCGACATAGCGCGGCGGACCGGCGACGCGCACGATCCGCGCCGCGTCGTCGCCATCGGGCCGCCAGTGCCGATCGACGATCCGCTGCCGCGCGAGCGTCGCGCGCAGCTCGGCCGGCGTCGCGTAATTGAGCCGCACCGCCGCGCGCTCGAACGCGTCGGGCGCGACGAGCTGCAGCACCGCGCCGTCGTAGTACCACCCGAGTCCGCACGTGCGCGCGACCCAGTCGACGAAGCGCTGCGGCGGCAGCGCGTCGCGCAAGTCGAGCCGGCACGACACACGCGCGTCGATGTCGATCGCGACGCCCGAGCGGCGGCTCAGCTCGCTCAATGCGTCGGCGGCATTCACCCGCCCGACGCGATAATCGAAGCGCGCGATCGGCCACGCGAGCGGCACCGCATGCAGCGCGGGCGCATGGCCCGCGAGCGCGAGCGCAACGGCGGCAGCCGACGCGGCCGCGCGCCGCGTCACGATGCGCGATCCGTCGATTCCGCGTCCGCGCCCAGATTGAGGCGATAGCCGGTCGCGTACGCGGCGTGCACGCTCCAGCCGATGCCCGCCGCCTTCAGGCGACCGCGCAGCCGGCTCACGTACATGTCGACCGAGCGAGTCTGTGCGGACGCCTCCGAGCCCCACACGAGCCGCAGCAGGTCCTGGCGCTGCACGACCGTGCCCGGATGCTCGGCCAGATGCCAGAGAATGTCGAATTCCTTCGCGCTGAATGGATGCGACGCGCTGCCGTCGGACACGGTCAGCGTCGCGCGCGACAGCACATAGCGGCCGAGCTGCATGCGCCCGCTGTCGACCGACAGCGCCGCGAAGCGCCGCAGGAGCGCGCGCACGCGCGCGAGCAGCGTCTGCTTTTCGAGCGGCTTGATGAGGAAGTCGTCCGCGCCGGCGTCGAGAATCTTGACGATGTCTTCTTCGTCCGAATGCACGGTCTGGAAGATCACGGGCACGATCGAGCGCGCGCGGCCGCGCACCCATGCGAGCAGGCGCTCGCCCGTCATCCCGGGCAGGTCCCAGTCGAGCAGGAGCAGATCGGCCCAGCTGTCGCCGAGGAAGCGGCGCGCTTCGAGCCCGTCGCCGAACGCCTCGACGCGGTAGCCCTCGGCCTTGAGCCAGGCGACGAGCAGCGTGCGCTGCACCGGATCGTCCTCGACGACGACGATCTGCTTGGGCTGCTGCACGGTGCGCTGCATGTTCGATTCGGACATCGTGAAAAGGTAGGTCGTCAAGCGGAAAAATTGCGAAAAGCGCGCGCGCCGCCGCTCAGCCGTCCGGCGCGACGCTCGCGCGCCAGCGCGCGATGCCTTCCGGCACCGACGGCGCGCCGCCGACCGGCACGAGCATCGGCAGACGCAACACGAACGACGTGCCGACGCCGCGATTCGATTCGGCGTGCAGCGTGCCCGCATGCGCGGCGACCACCTGCGACGCGAGCTGCAGCCCGAGGCCGAAGCCCATCGAGCCGCGCTTCGCGAGCGGCGCGAAATCCGTCATCCGTCCGTCCGGCGTGAGGCCCGGCAGGCCGCCCGCCCAATCGCGGATCGTGACTTCCGCGTGCGCGTCGCGCACGTGCATCCGGATCTCGACGCGCGCGCCCTGACGCGATGCCTGCACCGCATTGTCGATCAGATTCTGCAACGCGCGGGCGACAAACACGCGGGCGCCGCGCAACCACAGCGGCGCGGCGTCGTCGAGCCACAGTTGCAGCGCGACGCCGCGATAGACGGCGCCCACTTCGAGCTTCGGCACGAGTTCGCGCAACATCTTGCGCAGGTCGAAGCGCACGAAGTGGCGCTGCCGGAGATCGTCCGCCGCCGACGCGACGAGATAGTCCTGGCCGAGCAGCAGCGCGTGCCGCGCGAGCTGCGCGATCCGCTCGAGGCCGCCGCACGCGGCGAACGCCTCGGGATCGGCGTCGTGCAGCTGAGTCAGCGCGAGGATCGAATTCTGCGGGGAACGCAGATCGTGCGCAAGAAAGCGCAGCGACGCGACGCGCTCGTCGAGCGCGCGGCGCAGCGGCGTGACCTCGGCGACCGTGACCGTCGCGGCGATCGCCGGATCGTGCTCGACCGGCCGCAGCGTGAGCCACAGGATCGCGTCGTCGGTCTCGAATTCGAGTCCTTGCTCGAGCGCCTCGAAGAGCGCGGCCGTATCGGCGCCCGCCGCATCGCCGAGCACGGTCCGCAGCGGCAGCCCGGCGGACAGCGTGCAGCCGAGCAGCGCATGCGCACGCGCAGTGGCCGCGACGATCGCGCCGTCGCGGTCGAGCGCGAGCATGCCCGACGCCTGCTGGTCCTGCATCACCTGGAAGATTCGGGCATCGGCTCCGTGCGGCGCGCTCAAGTTCGACTCCGGCGGACGCTGGGCTCCGCGAATGATTGGACGGGCCGCGACGCGGCGGCGCGAGCGCGCAGTGTGTACCGATTCGAAAGCGCTTGTCCAGTGCCGCCGCGCCGCGCCGCCCGCGCGGTCAGAAGTCGGCCTTCTGGTTCAGGTCGCCCACGCTCACCGTCACTTCGTCGGACGTGAATTCCATGTTGCCGCCCGCGCCGCGCTTGCCGACGTTCGCGTTCACGAACGGATTGCCGCCCGTCTCGAGGCGCTCGAGCTCCTTCGTCGCACCGGCGTTCAGCGTGACCTTGCCGTTCTTGTCGACGACGCCGACCGAGTTGTCGCTGCCGTTGTACAGGTTGCCCTGCGAGTCTTCCTTCAGATGCAGCGCCTCGCCGCCCGCCTTCGTGTTCAGCTTCACGTCGTGCAGGCCCTGGCCCGGCTTGTTGTCCGTCGGCGTGGTCACGTTGTTCGTCGGGCCGTTGTTGCCGGTCGGCGTGTTGTTGCCCGGATCGCCGCCGACGTTCGTGTCGTCGCCGCCGCCCGAATCGTCTTGCATCAGCAGCTCTTCGATTTCGTGGAGCAGTTCCTCGATCTTCTGATCGCGGCTGCTCGACGACGTCGACGAGCTCTGGTATTGCGTCGGATTGAGAGTCTGCGACGAAATGTTGTTAACGCTCATGATCGTCTCGCTATGAATGTGAATCGACTGAGGGAAAGGGAAAAGAACGCGCGCGGCCGTCCTGCGCCGGCGGTTCGTCGACAAGCTTAGACAGCGCGCCCGCATGCGCCGCGAGCCGCGCGAAGCGACGTCGCGGCGGCCGAATCGATCGGGCGCGCATCGCGCGGCGACGACGCGCGATGCGCCGCGCTTCGTCGCGCGCGACGGCGCTTCGCGTGCGCCGTGCGCTCATGCGCGCGCGACGGCGATCATCGCCGACGGGTCATTCTTCTCATCGCATCGCACCGACATGGCGATCAAACCGTGCAACAAGGCCGCGTTGCGCGCGCTGCTCTCGGTCTTCTCGGCCGGGTTGCGCGCGAGCGCGCACGCGGACCTCGACGAACTGCTGCTCGCGTTGCGCGTGATGCAGCCGCGCAACGCCGCGGTCGACCTGTGCGACGTGCGGCTGCGCATCGGCCGGCGCGACTGGATCGGCGCGCTGCACATCCTGCGCACGCTCGAGGAGCAGGAGCGCGGCACGCCGCTGTGCGCGGCGCTGCAGAGCTGGTGCCTGTATGCGCTGCACGACGACGACTGGCGGCGCTATGCGCAGACCGTGCTGCTGTCGGGCGATCGGGCGTCGACGGTGCTCGTCGGCCGGTTCCTGAAAGTGAGCGAGCTCGCGATGGGCGGCGTCGGCGGTCACGACGACGACGACGTCGCCGCGCGCATCGCGCAGCTGCTGCGGCTCGATCGCTATCAGTGGACGCGGCATGCGCATGCGCGCGGGATTGCTTGAGGGCCTGGATTCGGTTCGCGGATCGTTGTTTTCGGTGGCGGCTGACGGCTGGCGGCTGGCTCTTGGTCTGCGGCTCGTAGTCCGCGGCTCGTGGCTCGCGAATGCGATCAGGCGCATCACGGCAAGCCGGACCGCTCGGGTTCGACGATGCGCGTCGCAACATGTCGCAAGTCGATGCCCGACGCGTTGCGCGAATGCCCGTGTCGACGCTTCGGATCGGCACGACGTTCGGCTCCATGCCGCGAAGTCGCGGCTCAATCGCCATTCCAGCGCATATGACGCGGCTCGAACGGCCTCGCCTCACGACGCCCTGACCCGCGTCGAGAATCCGGTGAATCCAGTGAATCCAGTGAATCCGGTGCTCGACGAACTGTTCGACCGCAAGCGCCGATCGTTCGAACATCGTCAACCCTCGATCCTTGCCGCGGCGTCGGGTTCGATGAAACGCGCACGTGGGCCGGCGCGATGGCAGTGGAATGCGGAGAAACGGTGACGGCTCGAGTTCGGCGGGCACGGCATCGAAGGCCCGCGAGATGCCATGGCGGCGAGGCGCCACGACGCATCCGCGTCATTCGAAATCATCCGTACGCCCGATCCCTTCCGCGCCGGCAGACCGGCCGCAGCGGAAGTCGGCATGCTCTCCGAGCGGACGAACCGATTCGTCCATCGGCCCGCCGTTCACGCCGCTCGCCGCGACGATGCCGCCCCGCCGTCCTCCACGACTCCGTCCACCGCCCGCGGCGCCTTCGTGATCGCGAACAGATAGCTGTCGCCCGCGCTCATCCCGCGATTCGGACGCGCCTCGTAATTCCGCACGGTCCCCTCGCAGACGAAGCCCAAGCGCGGCATGAACGGCGCGGCCTTGCCCGTCACCGAGCAGAACGCCTCGATCCGGTACACGCCCGGCTGCGCGATCAGCCAGCCGAGGATCTTGCGCAGCATCTCCGACCACGCGCGCGTCCGCACGCGCCCCGGCGCGAAGCTCGTCAGGAGTCCGATCTCGACGCGCGGCGGACGGCCGTGCATCTCGAGCGTGCCGATCAGGCAGCCGTTTCGCTTCTCGAACAGCCCCCAGCTGAAGAACGCGCCGCTGCGCCAGCCGTCGGCGAGACGGCGGATGCTCGCGCGCGATTCGTCGACGCTGCGATGCATCGGCCACGGCAGATCGAGCGTCGTCACCGGATCGCCGAACAGCGCGTCGAAGGCTTCGTGTGCGTCGTCGTCGACGAGCGGGCGCATGCGCAGACGCTCGGTTTCGATCAGCTCGGGCGGACGGAAGGCGTTCATCGGCGACTCCGGTTCAAGGAAAGGACACGCCGATTGTCGGGCGTCGACACGCGACCGCGCCGGGCGCGTGCGAAGGCATGGCGGCGTGCGCGAACCGCGCTCGCGTATTCGCACTCGCGTATCCGATATCGCGCCCGCGACGTTCGCACGCAATTGCGTCGCTTCGCACCGCGGCCGGCCGCGGCGCGCACGTCGACGTACAGTGCCGCTACGTCGCCCGGCGCGTGCCCTGCACGGCGGGCGACTCCGAGGCTTGCCTCCCTTCAGGAGCCGTATCGTGACTCAAATCGCCCCGTCGCGCTCGTCAGCCGCCACGAGCATCGGCCAGACCGACCACACTCAGCCACCGGGCGTCGCGGACGCGCGCGCCGCCGCCACGCTCAAGCGGCGGGGTGCCATCCGAGTCAAGCCGCCAGGGCTGACGTCTTCGGGCAATCCGATGCAGCGCGCGCGCATGTCGCGCAAGAACGCCGTCGCGCCATCGGGCACGTCGTCGCCCGGCGGATCGCCGCCCGGCGGATCGTCGTCCAATCCGGATGCGCAGAAAACGGACGCATCGCCGAAGCACGCGCAAGTGCAAGCGCACGCGCACGAAGCCGATCTCATCGATTTGAGCGATCCGCCGCCGGCGACGAAGCCCGCCGGTGCGCAACCGTCACGGCTCGAAGCCACGCCCGCCGAATTGCAGACAGTGGCGCATATACCCGTTCTGCAGCCGACCGTTCTTCATGCGGCGCACGCGCACGAAGCCGATCTCATCGATCTGGGCGATCCGCCGCCGGCGACGAAGCCCGCCAGTGCGCAACCGTCACGGCTCGAAGCCACGCCCGCCGAATTGCAGACAGTGGCGCATATACCCGTTCTGCAGCCGACCGTTCTTCATGCGGCGCATGCGCACGAAGCCGCGCACGCGACGCCGGGCGTTCACGGCGCGCCGCCGCTCGCGCATACGCTCACCGCGGCCGGCATGCCGAGCCTCCACGACATTCACCATGCGACCGGGCAGACGATCGCGGCGCAGCACGCGATCGGCTACGCGAATCAGTTGCTGGCGATCGCGGAGATGCTCAACAGCTTCAGGATGAAGTTGATCGACATGATCAAGAAGGCAGTGTCGCCGTCGTAACGCGCTATCGCGGTATCGCGCTATCGCGGATTGGCGGTGTCGCGCCGCCGTGGCGATCCTGCGCAACGCGCCGCCGCCGGTCGACGACGACACGCGCGCCGGGTTCATCGTTGTCATCCGATCCAGACGACCGCCCGGCAGGCAATCGGCGGGCGGCTCGACGCGACGGGCCGCGCCCTTCGGCGACTCACCGATCGAACGTCTGCGAAGGCGCTTCGTCGAACATCCGCCGATAGCCGTTCACGAGCGTCGACCGATGCTGGATGCCCCAGCGGCTCGCGATCTCCAGCACGCTCGTCGCGCGCGGCGCGTCGGACAGCAGCTCGCCGCGAATCCGCTCCATCCGCTGCCGGCGAATGAGCTCGCTCGGCGACAGCCCGAGATAAGTCTTGAACGCCGCCTGCAGCGCACGCTCGGTCACGTCGATGTGCGCGGCGATCTCGCGCACCGACAGATCGCGCTGATCGAGCCGCTCCATCAGATAGCGATACGCGCGCCGGTACTTGCCGGGCAGCCGCGCGCTGACGTCGTCGCTCGGCGCGGCGGCGTGCGTGCCGCAGCGCGCGATCGCGAGCGCCGCGCCGTCGGATCGCACATGCCGCACCGACGCCAGCGCATAGCGCGCATACAGCGACGACGATTCGCGCATCCGCCCCTGCTGCTCGCGCACCTTCGCCGCGCAGTACAGATAGTCGAGCGTCCAGCGCACGTGCGAGCCGCAGCGCCCGGCCGCGTCTCGATACGGCGCGATCATCGTGTCCGCGACGTTCGGCGCCTGGCCGGCGAGCGCGGCGAGCGCCACTTCGAGTCGCACGCTGCGCTGATAGTCGACGAGGCCCGTCTTCGCGCACCAGCTCACGTGCGTGTCGATCCGCTCGAGCGCCGCGTGATCGCCCGCGGCGAGCGCGCGCGCCTGACGCATGTAGTCGACGCGCATCCGCAGCAGCGGCATCGCTTCGGCGTCGGCCGTCGACACGCGCATTTCAGCGAACGCCGACAGCGGCAGATCGGCGAGCGCCGAGCGCCAGTACACGTGATCGCCGAGCGCGTCGGCGCGGCCGATCTGGTATTGCAGCAGCAAGTCCGCACGCAGCGCGTACGCGAGCGACCGCCAGCGCGGATCGGCGTCGCGAGCGGCCGCGTCGAGCGCGTCGAGCGTCGCCATCGCGTCTTCGGCGCGGCCGAGATGGTGCATGACGACGCACGTGCCGACGAGGCTCTCGAGCCTCTGCTCGGCGCTCGCCGCGCGATCGTCGGCGATCCGCTGGAATCCGGCCTGCGCGATGCCGAAGCGGTTCTGGAAGAACGCCTGCCAGCTCGCGTTGCGGCAGCTCATCACGCGCGTCAGGTCGCGCGATTCGCGCAGCAGCTTCTGCGCGCGGCGGAACGTGTCCTCGGCTTCTTCGAAGCGGCCGAGCACGAGCTGGATGTCCGCATAGGCCTGGACGTCGCGCACGTCGGCGGCCACGCCGCCCGGCTCGGCGTCGCCGCGCGCGGCGACGAGCGCGGCCGCTTCGGCGAAGCGGCCGTCGAGCACGCGCGCGGCGTAGACGGGGTTGGACGACGGATTGGCGAGCGCGGCGGCGGCGGCGAAATACAGTGTCGAAAACATGGCGGCTCCTCTCGGCGAGCGGTTTGAATACGAAGTGTCCAGGCTCGATCCGCGCGCCCGGCGCCGCCGCTCGTCGCGGGGCGCAGCGCGTGGATGCGTGCCGCCATCGTCTCGTCCGGGCCGAATCCGCGCAGCAGTTTGTGACGTTCCGTTACGATTGGCGGGCGCCGCCATCCGCGCGCCGCGCGCCGCTACACCCGCAGCCAGTAATATTCGCCGGACGCGATCCCGCTGAACATCTCGTCGCCCGATTCGATGATGTTCTGCCGCCAGTAGCGGCCGTGCTCCGCGTAGTGCGCGAACAGATCGGCGACCGTCTCGCCCGTCACGTCCGGCGTGAGCGGCAGCCGCATCAGCAGCACGATGCTGCCCGTGTCCGCGTCGATCCCGAGCTGCGCCTGGTCCTGCGCGTAGATCAGCAGGTTCGCCTCGAGCAGCAGCCGGTACACCGCGAGCGTGCGGCCCGCGCTGACGATCCCGTAATGGAAGTTCACGTACATTGACTCCGGGTCCTCGTCGAAGTACTCGATGCGCACGTCGAAGCCCTCGACGTCGATCGTGCGCGTCTCGAGCACGTAATCGACGTCCGGCAAATCGACGACCGCGCACACCTCAGCGACGACCTCTGCATAACGTTCCCAACTCATGGCCGCTCCACCCCGGTATCCGGCGTCTCCCAAAAAATACAGCCGGCGCTCGCGCGCCGGCCGCCCAACACGATGCCGAACGACAGCCGGCTTACTGCGCCGGCTTCGCCGCGTCGGAGACCATCTTCGTGGCCTGCTTCTTCGTTTCGTTCTCCGTCTTCGTCATTTCCTGCATCTGCTGCAGTTTCGTTGCCGTCTTCGAAAACGCGATGCCTGCCATCGTGTCCTTGGTCATTTCGCCCAGCGCTCCGCCTACCAATGCCGACATGATCACTCTCCAGAAAATTGCGTGATTCGTACACGCAGTGACAAAGATCCGGCGGTTCCGCTTCGTATCGCGGCCCGCCGCTTTTTTGCCGCGCAGCGTGCGGCCTCGTCGGGAACGGCTCGCGCCGCTCCGTCCGCCGCCGCACGCCGCGCGGCGAAACCTCGGCCGCTAGGCGGCCGTCGCGTTCGCCTCGTTCAGCGTCGCCACGATCCGCTGCGCCGCGAGCAGCCCGCGATAGATCTTCTGCATCGCGTCGCGGTCGTAGTCGCTCGCCGCCTGCGCGGTGGCCGCGCTCACGCGCTCGGCCGTCTCGCCGAGCGCCTGGCGGATCGCGTCGATCCGCGCGGCCGCGTCGGGCGCCGCGAGCGCCCGCTCGAGCGGTCCGTATTCGTCCGCTGCCCGTTCCAGTGCTTCGTACATGCCGCTTCTCCCGTCAGTTGAGTCCCATCAGTTGAGGTCCGGCGCGCCGTCCGCCGACGCGCCCGCAAACACGTGCTTCACGCCGTCCGGCGTCTCGATGTAGCGCACGTCGCCGATCTCGAGCATCCCCGAATACGCGACGGGCACGGGCGCGTCGCCGGACTGGCGCGCATCGACTTCGATCGCGCGCACGTTCGGGCCGACGTCCGCGCGCACCCGCTCGACCGCCGCGTTCAGTTGCCCGATGCTCGGCACGACGCCCGACACGCGAAAGCGCCCCTGCCCCGCATACGCGACCGTCGCACCCGACACGCCAAGCGACTCGCCGATGCTCTGCGCATCGTCCTGCGCGACGTCGTACTGGCGTTCGGCGCGATGCGCGGCGAGCCGGTCGAGCAGCTTGCGCGCGGCGAGATCGTCGGCCGGCGTCGCGACCATCCCGGTGACGGCGACCATCGCGCCGCGCGGCGCCGCGTGCAGCTCCGCGTAGCCCACGCGCTTCAGCTCCGCGCCGACGCGAATCGCGAGCGCATCGACGGTCTCGATCGCGGGCGGCGCGCTCGGATGCGCGCTCGCCAGCATCGCGCCCATCCCGAGCAAGCCGGCGACGAGCGCGCCGCCCGCCGCCGCGCACGCCGCGAGCTTGCGCTGCGCGCCGCGTCTTGCCGCGTCGGCGCCGGGCGGCGGCGCCCACAGCGTCGCGAGCAATTCGAGATCGCCCGGCCATTCGCCGTCGGCGGGCCCGACGCAGAGCGCCGTCTCGCCGAACGGCACCGGCACGAAGTCGAGCATCAGGAGCGGCGAGCCGTCCGCGTCGAACGGATCGGCGGCCGTCTCGGACGGCACGGACGCCGCGCGCCGCGCGCGCGTCACGCCCTGCGCATCGATCGACAGCAGCAGATCGCCGTCGCGCCAGTCGGTGATGCGAATCTCCGCATCCTCGCCCGCGCCGATCCGGTGCTCGCCGGCGTCGAGCGCGATTTCCGCGCCGGCGTGCAAGCCGGTCAGGATCCGCAACAGCTTCATGAGTCGCTCCTTGCGTCGAGTGCTTCATTGCTTCGATCGAATCGATCGGGTTCGATGCGCCGCTTCGATCGCACTGCATCGTTCATCCATGCAGCCAGAATAGTTCGATGCGGCGTCGCGGTTCGTTCGTCGTGCGAAATCGTCGCCGCGTTCGCGAAGCATCGTGCGCGTCGCGCCGCTCACGAACGCGGCCGCTCTCCGATCGACACGCCGCCGCGCAGCGTCGCGACGCTCGCGACCGCGCGCGAGAGCTGCACGCTCGTCGACGGACGCTCCGCGTTGAATACGAGCAGCGGCAGCAACAGGTAATGCGTGCTTGCGCGTTCGCCGCGCGCGGCCGCCGCATCGCGCGGCGCGCCGCCGATGCTCTGCATCGCGTCGAGCAGCAGCTGCTTCACGCCGTCCCAGCCGATCGGCGTCCACGGCCCGGTGCGCAGGCGCGCGGCGAGCAGGTCCGCGTTGTGACTGAGCAGCGCCGCCGTGACTCGCGCGCCCGGCTCGGCGTCGAGACGCCGGCCGAGCCGCAGCAGCGTGTCGGCCCACAGATGCCTCAGCGCATGCTCGCGCTCCGCCGCGTCCGCGAGCGTGCCGGCGATGTCGGTCAGCGCGCGCTGAGCGGGCGCGGGCGTCGGCCGTGCGCGCGCCGCGCGCACGCGCGGCAGCGCGGAAACGCTCGCGGATTCGTCGTCGCGCTCGTCCTGGTCGCGCTGCTGCTGCCCGCCGCCCTGTCCGCCCGAATGCCGGTCGTGCTCTTCATGCGGCGCGACGTGTGCTTGCGGCGCCGGCGATTCGTCGCCGGCGTCGAACGCTTCCCCCTGGCTGTCGGCGCGGCGGCGCCGGCGCGATCCCGCCGCGCCCGTCTTCGGACGCGGCTTCAGCTTGGCCAGCATCTGGTTGCGCGCGGCGATCGCATTCGCCTGATAGCCGTTCGAGTAGGTGAAGCGCGTGCCGTACTTGCCGTAGGTCGCCGCGGTGCGCGCGCGCACCGGCCGGCGCCGCCGCAAATCGGGCTTCGCCGCGTGAACGGCCTGCGCGACCGCGCGTGCGATGCGGCTCATGACGGCACCGCCGCGGATATGAGCTGCTGCGCGAAATGCAGGATCTCGGCGGCCGCCCACGGTCCGGCGATCGTGACGGTCACCGTCACCGCGACGAGCTTCACGCCGTACGAGATGCTCTGCTCCTGCAGCGACGTGATCGCCTGCAGGAACGAAATCGCGAGCCCGGACACGGCCGCGACGAGCACGACAGGCAGCGAGATGTAGAGACACAGCATCATGCCTTGCGACGTGAGCCGGATCAGGTCGTCGATTTCCATCGGGCGAATCTCCTCGAAATCGGGCATCGGGAATCGGGAATCAGGAATAGGTCAGCACGAGGCCGTGCACGAGCGTCGACCAGCCGTCCATCACGACGAACAGCATCAGCTTGAACGGAATCGCGACGTTGGTCGGCTGCACCTGGTTCATCCCCATCGACATCAGCACGTTCGCGATCACGAGATCGACGATGATGAACGCGATGTAGAGGATGAAGCCGATGCGGAACGCGTCGGTCATCTGCGCGAGCGTGAACGCGGGCGCGAGAACGATCAGGTCGTCTTCACGAAGCTGCGCGGCCGCGGCCTTCGGCCAGATCACCGACGCGGAGCGCAGGAAGAAGCGCTTCTCGCGCTCGCGCGAGTGCGCGGCGAGGAACTGGCGGAACGGCTCCTTCGCCGCGCCGAACGCCTGCAGCATCGCCTGCGTCGGCTGCGGCGACAGCGCCTGGCCCTGAAGCTGCTGCTGCGCGGCGAAGCCGATCGGCGCCATGATGTACAGCGACACGAGGATCGCGATGCCGTTCAGCACCATGTTCGGCGGCACCTGCTGCACGCCGAGCGCGTTGCGCAGCAGGCCGAGCACGACGACGATCTTCGCGTACGACGTGACCACCATCGCGATGAACGGCACCATGCTCATCACGAGCACGGCGATCAGAAGGCCGGTGATGTCGTTAAACTGAACCATCGTCGCCCGCCATCCGGTTGATCCGCACGCCGAGATGCGCGCCCACCGCGACGAGCTCGCCGCCGCCGATCGTCTGCCCGTACGCGACGAGCCGCACCGGCACGTCGCGCGCGGACAGCGGCAGCTCGAGCACGTAGCCGGGCCGCAGCGCGGCCAGCTCGGCGATCGACAGCGACAGCGTGTCGATCTCGACGTGCACGGGCAGCTCCACGTCGCCGAGATCGGCGGCTTCGGGCGCGGCGGCCGGCGCGTCGTCGTCCTGCGCGGCGGCCGGCAGGTCGTCGGGCGCGATCGGCTCGTCGAGATCGTCGGCGGTGTCTGGCGTTTCGGTCATCGTCATCGTGGTTCCCTCGATCAGTACTGTTGCGTGCCATTGCGTCGTGCGGCGCGCGCCCCACCATGCGTGCAGCGGGCCCGCCCGCGCGCCGACGAGCGCGGGCGGCGCCGCGCCGAGCAGCACGTCGCCCGGCCGCAGGCTGCGCAGCACCGCGAGCGGCAGCGTGCGCGTGCCGAGCCGCACGCGGCCCGGCAGCCGCACGCGCGCAAGCGCGCTCGCCGCTTCATGCAGCCGCTCGCCGCGCAACCGGGCCGCCAGCGCGTCGAGCCACGGCGTTTGCGCGTCGAGCAGCGCGCAGCGCATCGGCGCGCCGTCGAGCGCGAACGACAGCACGCAGCGCGTCGCGCCGAGCGCCGCCGGATGCGCGGCGCGCAGCCCCGCGACCGTCACGTCGCCGAGCCCCGCTGCCGCGAATGCGCTGACGAGCGGCGCGAGCAGCGTCGCCGCGAGCGCCGTGCGCAGCGACAGGCTCGCGTCGCCGCGCGCATCGAGCGCCGGCGCGGCGACGACGTCGAGCGCCGGGAACGCCGCGAGATCGATCGCGACGCGCGCGGTCGCGCCGGCGAGCCGCAGATCGAGCACGCCCGGCCGCTCGAAGCGCGGCGGCCCGTCCGTCGTCGCGCGCCAGTCCGACAGCGCCGGAAAGCGCGCGAGCCACGCGTCGAGCCGCGCATCGGCCAGAAGGCGCGCGAGCGCCGCATCGAGCGCGCTGCACGCGGGCAGCGGCAGCGCGGCGTCGATGCCGGGCGGCTCGGCGGTATCGGGTTCGAATTCGGGTTCGAGTTCGATCAGCTCGGTGTCCATCGTCGCGGTCCGTCGGTTCGGTTGCGCGGCGCTCAGTCGACGTCGATCTCGATCGTGCGCGGCGCGCCGTAATGCGCGAGCAGCGTGTCGAGTCGCGCGTGCAGCGTCGCGCCATGCGTGCAGAGTAAGTGCCGCATCGCCGCATCCGGCGTGTCGAACCGAAGCCGCAGGTCGAAACGCGAAAGAACGAGATGCAGCACGGTGTCCGGCAGCAGCGCGGCGTCGAGCGGCAGGCTGATTTCCCACTGGCTCGACGCGTCGTCGCCGCACAGCGCGGCGATCTCGGTCGCGAGCGCCTCGGCGACGCGCACCATCCGCTCGCGCTGCGCGAACACCTGATTGACGAATGCATCGGAGCCCGCGCACGCGCGCGCCATCGCTTCGCGCCCGACCGCGTCCGGCAGCGCGGCCGGATCGCGCTCGTACGGCGGCGTCATGCCGTCGCGCCACGGCGATGGCGCGCCGCGTCGCGCGTCCTCGCCGGCCGATGCGCGCTCGACGGCGGGCGCGACGCGCGAGCGCCGCATCAACTGCGCGTAGTCGAACCCGCGCCGCGCGCCGCGCATCGCGGACGCGCCGCCCGGCTCGCCGGCGGGCTCGCCCGCGATGATCCGCACGGGCCTCAGATCGGCGGCGCTCATGCGCGGGCCGCCGCCGGCATCGACACGCGGCCGACCGGCTGCAGCTCGACCTGGTCGCCGAGCTCCTGATACGAATAGACGGGCAGCCAGCCGAGCCGCGCCTCGAGCATCCGCCGCGTATAGCGGCGCACGTCCATCGACGTGACGAGCGCGACGTCGTCGCGCGGCGCCTCGCCGACGAACGACACGACGCTGTCGACGAGATAGCGCACCTGCTCCGGCGGCAGCGCGAGGAAGTTGCCCGCGGGCGTCTGCTTGATCGACTGGCGGATGTGCTGCTCGACCGGCAGATCGAGCAGCACGGCGGGCAGCTGCCGCGCGCCGCGCGCCGCGCGATACGCGAGATAGCGCGACAGGTCGCCGCGCACGTATTCGGCGAGCATCAGCATGTCCTTTTCCTTCGGCCCCCACGCGATCAGGCTTTCCATGATGTCGCGCGCGTTGCGGATCGGGATGTGCTCTTCGAGCAGGCGGCGCAGCACGTCGGCGATCCGCTGCGTCGGCAGCGCCTTCTGCACTTCGGCGACGAGCCCCGGATAATCGGCGCCGAGCTGGTCGAGAATCCATTGGGTTTCCTGAATGCCGAGGAACAGATGCGCGTTGCGTCTCAACAGCGCGATCGTCTCGTGCGCGATCACCTGCTCGGCGCGCCATGCGCGCGCGCCGGCCGGCGCCGATTTGTCGTCGATCCAGTAGCTCTCGGCCAGGCCGCCCGCCGGCCCGCGCTTCGTGCAGCGGCCGGCGAGCGCCGGGTCCGACGCCGCATCGGGCAGCATCGTCTGGTCGGCCGGCAGTTCGAGCCGCGCCTGCGGCACGTCGCGCATCAGGATCTCGCACGTCGATTCGGGCAGCGCCGCGCTCGTCCACAGCGTGATCCCCGGAAACGGCAGCCCCTGCTCTTCCTGCAATTTCGCGCGCTCCTCGTCGAACGCGTGATCGAGCGCCGCGGGCGCGAGCCGCGCGACGAGATCCGGCGACACGCGCACGCCGATCGCGCACGTGAAGAGCGGCGCGCGCGGCAGGATCGACGGCGTGCTGCTCTTCGCGCCCGCGCGCTGCAGCGCGATCACCGGCTCGCCGCGCGCGGTCGAGCGGCGCGCGCCCTTTTGCAGCCGGTAGCCGGCGAACGCGAGCATCGCCGACAGCAGCGCGAACAGCGCCGCCGGAAAGCCCGGCACCGCCGCGAAGCCGATCAGCAGGACCGACGCGAAATACAGCGCGCGGTAGCTGCCGCCCAATTGCTTCGCGATCTCGGAGCCGAGCGACGCGCCGTCGCCTTCGTCGTGATCGTCGGCGACGCGCGTGATCATCACGCCCGCCGCGACCGAGATCAGGAGCGACGGAATCTGCGACACCATCGCATCGCCGACCGACAGGATCGAGAAGCGGTTCGCCGCCTCGCCCGCCGTCATCCCGTGGTACATCACGCCGATCGCGATGCCCGCGACGATGTTGACGAGCGTGATGATGAGCCCCGCGATCGCGTCGCCCTTGACGAACTTCATCGCGCCGTCCATCCCGCCGTGCAGCTGGCTCTCCTTCGCGAGCGTCGCGCGCTTGCGGCGCGCTTCGTCGGGCGTGAGGATGTTCGCGCGCAGGTCCGCGTCGATGCTCATCTGCTTGCCGGGCATCGCGTCGAGCGTGAAGCGCGCGCCGACTTCGGCGACGCGCTCCGAGCCCTTCGCGATCACGATGAACTGCACGGTCGTGATGATCAGGAAGACGACGAGACCGACGACGAGATTGCCGCCGACGACGAGCTCGCCGAAGCTCTCGATGATGTCGCCCGCGTTCGCGTGCAGCAGGATCGATTTCGTCGACGCGATGTTCAGCGACAGCCGGTAGAGCGTCGTGAACAGCAGCACCGAAGGAAACACCGACAGCGACACGATGCTGCCGACGTACATCGTCACCATCAGCAGCGTGACGCTGATCGCGATGTTGACGCCGAGCAGCACGTCGATCACTTCGGGCGGCAGCGGCAGGATCATCAGCGACACGATCGCGACGACCAGCACCGTGATGCCGACCTCGCCGCCGGCCGGAAGTTTGAGGGTTTTCAGCATCATGTCGACCTCGCGGTTGGGGCAACGGCAGCGACGGCATCGGCGGCGCCGGCGCGCGCGCCCGCGACCGCCTCGACCCAGCGCAGGATCGCGGCCACCGTTTCGAACAGTTCTTCGGGAATCGCGGCGTCGCGCTCGATCCGGTACAGCGCGCGTGCGACGGGCGGATTGCCGACGATCGGCACGCCGAGCGCGTGCGCGTGGCGGCGCAGCGCGAGCGCGCCGTCGTCGACCGCCTTCTCGATCACCCGCGGCAGCGGATGCTCGTCGGGCGCGTAGCGGATCGCGACCGCATAGTGCGTCGGGTTGACGACGAGCACGTTCGCCTGCCCGACCTTCTGCCGCGGCGCCGCGCTCGTCGCGATCTCGCGCGCGAGCCGGCGGCGCTCGCCTTTCGTATGCGGATCGCCTTCGCTCTCCTTGTGCTCGCGCTTCGTCTCTTCCTTCGTCATCCGGTTCTCCCGGATGAACATCACGCGCGCGATCTTGTAGTCGGCCGCCGCGAGCACCGACACGACGATCACGACGACGCCGAGCAGCTTCATCAGCACGGTCCACAGCACGCGCGAGAGCTGCGGCGTCGCTTCGTACACGCTCGCGACGACGAGCGGAAACAGCGACGTCATCATCTTCCACATCACGCACGCCAGCACGACCGCCTTGACGATCATCTTCACGAGCTCGAGCAGCGACTTCAGCGAGAAGATCCGCTTGATGCCCGCCATCGGATTGATCGCGTCGAACTTCGGCATCACGGGTTCGAGCGTGACGAGAAAGCCCGCCTGCGGCGCCTGCGACACGACGCCCGCGACGATCGCGCCGGCGACGAACGGCAGCATCATCAGCGCGGCGCTCGCGGCGAGGTCGTGCAGCGCGGACAGCGCCGCCTGCGGCGTGCGCTCGCCATGCACGAAATCGAGCGCGGTGCGCATCACGCGCGACAGGCCGCCGCCCAGCATCGATTCGCCGGCCGTCAGCACGCCGATCGCCGCCGCGAGCGTCATCGCGTCCGCGATGTCCTTGCTCTTCGCGACCTGCCCCTTCTCGCGCACCTTCTTCAGCTTCTTCTCGGAAGGCTCTTCGGTTTTCTCTTCGGCCATGGCCGCCGTTCCTGTCGAGAGTCGGACACGACGCGTACGTTAGCGGCGCGCCGCGCCGCACGCGCGCGCCGACCCGAAGCCGCGCCGCCCGATGCGAAGCGCGCGCGACGCTTCGCATCGGGCGCGCGCGCTTCGCATCGCCGGCCGCCCGGCCGCGCCGCGCTGCTACCTTGCGCCCATACGCTGTTCCCCCTCAACGTCAACGACATGCGCCGCGGACGCGGCGACACGGAGCGCACACCATGGACGAATCCCGGCCGACCTATCTGCGATGCAGTCAAGCGGCGCTGAACGAACTGATCGACGCCGCGAGCCTCGCGCTCGGCGGTGCGCTCGACGGCCCGGCCGCCGATCCGTACGACATCGGCCTGCTGATCGACGCGCTGCGCGTCCTCGCGCCGCAGTTGCCCGCCGCCGACATGTTCGACGGCATGCTTCACGTCGCGCTCGGCAACTTTGACGACGCGGTGCGCGTGTTCGCGGAGATCGCGAACGGCGCGACGAACGTGATCTACGGCAAGGCGCTGCTCGCGTTCGCGCTGCAACTGAAGCGCGATCCGCAATGGCGGATCGCCGCCGACGAGGTGCTCGCGGCGGGCAGCCCCGCGCAGGCGGTCGCGCTCGTGCGCGCGATCGAGCGGCAGCACGCCGTGATGCTCGCGAAGGAGCACGCGGATCGCACGGGCGTGTGGGAGCTGCCCGAATCGGTCGCGGCGGCGGACGGCGAAACCGCCGACGCGCCGCCCGCGAACCCGGCGAGCGGCTTCGATTCGCAGGCCGCCTTCGCGCATCAGCAATATCTGCGTCTTTGACGAGGAGGTCCGCATGAACGCCCCGCTTTCTCCGATCGATCTGACCCGCGCGCTCGACGTCGCGTTCTCCGATGCGTCCGCCGCGCCCGCGAGCGCGACGGCCGCGGCGATGCCCGCCGTGCCCGCCGAAGTCGCCGACCGCTTCCAGGCGCTGATGTCGAACGCGGCGCCGACGCCGCCCGTCGCGCATGCGCAGGACGCCACTGCCATCTCGAAGCTCGTCGAAACGTCCGATGCCGCCATCAAGCAGGTGCTCGACAACGCCGCCTACCTGAGCCAGCATGCGGACGATCTGACGATGAACCAGATGTTCGCCGCGTCGATACAGGCGTCGACCGAGGCGACCGCGATGCAGATCGACCTGCAGGCGAAGATGGGCGTCGTCACGTCGACGAAGGACGCGATCGGCTCGCTGATGAAGAACCAGTGATCATGAAACGAATCCGTCTCCCGAACTCCGCCGCCGTGCACGGCCGCCGCGCCGCCAGGCTCGCCGCGCTGCTCGCGTGCGCGGCGCTCGTCGCCGGCTGCCAGCAGGAGCTGTACGGCGGCCTCGCCGAGCGCGACTGCAACGAAATGATGGCCGCGCTGCTGCAGAACGGCGTCGACGCGCAGAAGAAGACGCCCGACGGCGGCAAGACCTGGACGCTCGCCGTCGACGACAAGCAGATCGTCAAGGCGATGGAAGTGCTGCGCGCGCGCGGGCTGCCCGCGACGCGCTACGACGATCTCGGCGCGCTGTTCAAGAAGGACGGCCTCGTGTCGACGCCGACCGAGGAGCGCGTGCGGTTCATCTACGGCGTGTCGCAGGAGCTGTCGGACACACTGTCGAAGATCGACGGCGTGGTCGTCGCGCGCGTGCACATCGTGCTGCCGAACAACGATCCGCTCGCGCAGGTCGCGAAGCCGTCGTCGGCGTCGGTGTTCATCAAGTACCGGCCGAACGCGAATCTCGCGACGCTCACGCCGCAGATCAAGAACCTCGTCGTTCATAGCGTCGAAGGGCTGACGTACGACGAAGTGAGCGTCACGTCGGTCGCCGCCGATCCGATCGACCTCGTGTCGGCCGGGCAGCCGCCCGCACGGAAGTCCGGCGGCGCGACGCTCGTCGGCGTGCTGATCGCCGTCGTCGTCTGCGTTGCGCTCGCGGCCGCGGGCGGCGCGCTGTGGTGGCGCGCGCGCAAGAACGGCGGGGCGGGCGCGAGCGGCCTCGGGTCGCGGCCGCGCAGTGGCGGCGGCGACGCGAAAGCGGCGGCCGCGCCTCAGCAGGCCGGCGCGCGATGAACGGCGGCGGCGCGAGCGTCGCGGCGCGGGCCGCGTGGCTCGCAGGCTACGACGCGAACGCGCGGCGCGCGGCCGACTGGGTCCACGCGAGCTGGCACGGCGCGCTCGCGCCGCTCGTCGCGACGATGCGCGATCGCGCGCCCGCGCTGCGCGCGTCGTGCTCGCTGCTGCTGTTGCGCACGCTTGGGGCTACGTCGCCGTCGCTCGACGGCTTCGATGCGCCCGCGGACCGCCTCGCCGCGCTGCCCGTCGCCGACGCGCTGCGGCTGCTGCGCCTGCGCGCGCTGCTGTTCCGCCGCACCGAGCTGCGCCACTGGATCGGCCGCGCGAGCCGCGAGCGGCTCACCGGCTGGGTCGGCGCCGACGGCTATCGCGCGCTCGCCGCGCTGCCCGACGCGTCCCGCGCGCGCGACCTCGATCGCCGCGAGCCGATCGCGCCGCTCGCGCAACTGTCCGACGACGGTCTCGCATGGGAAGGCTGGTGCCTGTTCGAGCGCGAACGGGTCTGGTCGGCGGCCGGCCCGATGCGCGTCGTGCGCCTCGCGCTGCCGCGCGGCGCCGTGCGCCCGCCATGGATCGAACGCGCGACGGCGGGCGCGGACGGCGCGACGCTGCTCGCGCGCCTGCCTTCGCTGTTTCCGGAGTGGTCATGGCTTTTTGGCTGAAGAACCGGCAGATTCCGCTCGCCGACGATCTCTGCCTCGACGCGCCGCACGGCGTGCTGCGCCGCGACGCGTTCGAGACGGTTCAGGCGCTCGACGCCGCGCTCGACGCGCTCGCGACGGAACGCGACGCCGTGCTGCGCGCGGCCCGCGACGACGCCGAACGGATCGCCGCCGACGCGCGCGCGCAAGCCGACGCGCTCGTCGAAGCCGCCCGGCGCGAGCACGACAGCGCGTATGCGCGCGGCTACGACGCGGGCCGCGCGCAAGCGATCGCCGACTGGCACGCGCAGGCGGCCGATTCGTTCGAGCAGGAACGGCGCGTGCGCGACCGGATGCGCGAACGGCTCGCGGAGCTTGTCGCGGCGGCCGTCCAGCAGATGGTGCGCGCCGAGGATGCGCGCGGGCTGTTCGCGCGCGCGGCGGAAACGGTCGAGCGCGTCGTCGCCGGCGCGAGCTACCTGACGGTGCGCGTGTGCGACGCCGATTACGAAGCCGCGCGCGAGCAGTTCGGGCAGCTCGCCGACGCGTGGCGCCGGCAAGGGCGCAACGTGCCGGTCGACGTCGTCGTCGAGCCGCGCGTCGCGTCCGGCACCTGCGTGTGCGAGTCGGACTTCGGCACCGTCGACGCGAGCCTCGACACGCAGCTGAACGCGATCCGCGCGGCGCTCGCCCGCGCGCTCGACGACGCGGGGCGCTCATGAACGCGCTGACCGACCTGTCGCGCGTCGCCGACGCGATGGCCGCGCGGCTCGCGATCGAGCCCGCCGTCGGCATGACGGGCAAGGTGCTCGAAGTGATCGGCACGCTCGTGCGCGTCGTCGGCCTCGAAGCGACGCTCGGCGAGCTGTGCGAGCTGCGCAGCGCATCGGGCGTGCTGCTCCAGCATGCGGAAGTCGTCGGCTTCACGCGCAACGTCGCGCTGCTGTCGCCGTTCGGCACGCTCGGCGAGATCAATCGCGGCACGCGCGTGATCGGCTTGCGGCGGCCGCTGTCGGTCAAGGTCGGCGACGGCATCCTCGGACGCGTGATCGACAGCTTCGGAGAACCGATCGACGGACGCGGCCCGCTCGACTACGACGCGCTGCGCCCCGTGCTCGCGCCGCCGCCGAACCCGATGTCGCGGCGGATGGTCGACGCGTCGCTCGCGACCGGCGTGCGGATCGTCGACGGCCTGATCACGCTCGGCGAAGGCCAGCGGATGGGGATCTTCGCGCCCGCCGGCGTCGGCAAGAGCACGCTGCTCGGCATGTTCGCGCGCGGCGCGTCGTGCGACATCAACGTGATCGCGCTGATCGGCGAGCGCGGCCGCGAGGTGCGCGAGTTCGTCGAGCTGATCATGGGCGAAGACGGGATGGCGCGCTCCGTCGTCGTGTGCGCGACGTCCGACCGCTCGTCGATCGAGCGCGCGAAGGCCGCGTATGCGGCGACCGCGATCGCCGAGTATTTCCGCGATCAGGGCAAGCGCGTGCTGCTGATGATGGATTCGCTGACGCGCTTCGCGCGCGCCGGCCGCGAGATCGGCCTCGCGGCCGGCGAGCCGCCCGCGCGGCGCGGCTTTCCCCCGTCCGTGTTCGCCGAGCTGCCGCGCCTGCTCGAGCGCACCGGCATGGGCGAGCGAGGCTCGATCACCGCGCTCTACACGGTGCTCGCCGAAGACGATTCGGGCAGCGACCCGATCGCCGAGGAAGTGCGCGGCATTCTCGACGGCCACATCATCCTGTCGCGCGAGATCGCCGCGCGCAACCAGTATCCGGCGATCGACGTGCTCGGCAGCCTGTCGCGGATCATGCCGCAGATCACGACGCGCGAGCATGTCGGCACGGCCGGCCGGCTGCGCCAGCTGCTCGCGAAGCACCGCGAGATCGAGACGCTGCTGCAGCTCGGCGAATATCAGGCGGGCAGCGATCCGGCGGCCGACGAGGCGGTCGCGAAGATCGACCGGATCCGCACGTTCCTCAACCAGCGCACCGACGAGTATTCGCCGCCCGACGCGACGCTC
The DNA here is from genome assembly GCF_000959365.1 of Burkholderia oklahomensis C6786. Taxonomy (NCBI): domain Bacteria; kingdom Pseudomonadati; phylum Pseudomonadota; class Betaproteobacteria; order Burkholderiales; family Burkholderiaceae; genus Burkholderia; species Burkholderia oklahomensis. Next base: position 1,471,440 of record NZ_CP009556.1, on the reverse strand, counting down.
GCCGCGCTGCACGAACTCGTCCTCGTCCAATGAAGCATCGAAAGCAACGCGCGTTCGAGACGCTGCTCGCGCGCCGCGAGCAGCGCGGCGCGAAGCTGCGCGCCGAACAGAGCGCGCAGCGCGCCGAACGCGACGCGGCGGCCGCGGAACTGGCGGAAGGCGAAGCGCATGCGCAGGCGAAGCTCGACGCGGCGAGCCGCTATGCGGCGCGCGTCGACGCGATGGCTGCCGGCCGCGCGCCGTTCGCGATCGCCGATTACGCGGCCTGCCGCCGCTATCGCGACGCGCTGCTCGACGAGCATGCGCTCGCCGACGCGCAGTGCGTGCGCCTGCGCGCCGCGCTGCAGGCGAAGCTCGACCAGCTCGCGGCGACCGCACGCCGGATCGCCCGCAACGACGCGCAGATCGACGTCGTGCGCGAGCGTATCCGTCGGCTCGCGCGCGCGGCCGATGCGGCCGTGGAAGACGTGCAGGACGAGGAGATCGAAGAAGGCGTGCTCGCGCGCCGGCTCGCGGCCGCGCGAGCGTCGACCGAGGCATGCGAATGACGATCTACGACATCTTTCCGCTGCAGCACCTGGGCGACGAATTCATCGGCTTCATCACGCTGCTCGCGCTGTCGAGCGAGCGGCTGCTCGTGATCATGACGATCCTGCCCGCGACCGCCGACAACGTGCTGAAAGGCACGCTGCGCAACGGCGCGGCCGCGGTCTGGTGCCTGTTCGTCGCGTGCGGCCAGCAGGCGCTGATTCCGCAACTGCGCGGCGCGTTCCTGGTGATCGTCTGCACGAAGGAGGCCGTGATCGGACTCGTGCTCGGCATCGCCGCGTCGACCGTGTTCTGGGCCGCCGAAGCGATCGGCACCTACGTCGACGACGTCGCCGGCTTCAATAACGTGCAGATGCAGAACCCGAGCACGGGCACGCAGACCTCGCTGATGGGCACATTGTTCGGTCAGCTGACGATTGCGTCGTTCTGGCTGCTGGGCGGCATGATGTTCCTGCTCGGCGCGCTGTACGAATCGTATGCGTGGTGGCCGCTCGGATCGTTCGATCCGGTTCCCGCGCCGCTTCTCGAAATGTTCGCGCAAGCGCGGCTCGACATGCTGATGAACATGATCGCGCGGATCGCGACGCCGATGATGGTGATGGTGCTCCTGATCGACCTGTGCCTCGCGTTCGTCACCCGATCGGCGCAGAAGCTCGATCTGATGTCGATCAGCCAGCCGCTCAAAGGGGCGGTCGCGGTGCTGATCGTCGCGGTGCTCGCGGGCAGCTTCGTCACCGAGATGCGCGGGCAGATCTCGCTCGCCGGGCTCGCGCAGCAGGTCAGGCAGCTTGGGGAGCGGTCGTCGCGGGACACGCGGCCGGGGGGTGGCGCGGCGGCGGCTTCGGGTGCTTCGGGTGCTTCGGGTGCTTCAGCGCCTTCAGAAGCTCCACGAACTCCAGGCGTCTTCGGCGCCACCAGCATAACGTCCGTTCGCTGACTCTGGGATTGATGCCGGCAGGCGCGGCATCAGGCGAAGCGCGCGATCGATGTCAGCTTGCCGGACGCAATCGATCCGGCTGCGAAGCCTCGCGAAGTGCTTCGCGCGACGCTCGGTGGCTTCGCAGCGCAATGCGATCGCCGGCTCCGCGCGCCCTACGCTGATCCCGGCGGCGTGAAGCGGAATCCCGGTCGTCCGATCGGCAACCGCCATGCACGTCGGCCCGGCGCGGCGCCGTCACGGATCCGGTCCGGCCGGCGGCAGGAAGCCCCGAGCCGCACCGCCGGCGATGGGACCGGGATCGCACGTGCGACGCACGTCGTCCCGCCAATGTCGTTTCGCTTCTCCCCGATCCGTTCAGGAGGCATGTCGCCATGTTCAGGTCAGTTCAGCGTTCGCCGCAGTCCGCCGTCGCCGGCAGTCCGGATCAGGACCCACCGCCCCGATCGCCGAGCCGGCCGGATCGAGGACCGGGACGTTCGCTCAGCCCGTTTTCGCACAGCCCGCTACGCAGCGCCCGCGAAACGACACGCCAGCCCCGAAACGATGAAACGCCGCGCCTCTCGCCGCGCTCTTCGAGCGAGCCGATTTCGCTCGGCGACATCGGCCACGCCCGGCAATCGCCGCCGCTCGACCGAACGCGCGACGCACACGGCAACGCATCGCCGGACGGCAGCGACGCGGCGCCCCGGTTGCCGCCGTTGCAATGGCCGCCGCTGCAGTTCGACGCATCGTCGTGGCGCATCGACATGCACGAAGGCGAGCGATCGTCGATGCAACATGCGCATCATGACGCGCACGATACCGCAGGCTTCGCCGGCAACGACACGCCGCCTCCGTTATCGTCGCCGACCTCGAACGCGTCTGCTCCCACCGGCGGCGGCACGCCCGTCGCGCCCGCCGCCGTCGAGCCGACCGATCCGCCTCGCCCGCTTATCTCGATACCGCCGACCGCGACGCGGCAAGCCACCCCGCCACAACCGCCGGCCCCGGACGCATTCCACGTGCCGCGCCCCGAGCGCCAGCCCGGCCAGGCGTACGACCGCAGCAAGCCGGGCTTCACGCTCGCCGAGACGAACGGCATCCGCCCGCTCGCGCCGATCTTCAACTCCGCCGCCGCGAATCATCACGGTGAAATCGCGACCGGCCTCGCGATCGGCGCGCTCGGATCGGGCCTCGCGCACGAAACGGTCGGCGCGGGCATGAACGGTCACGCGATGTTCGCGTCGTGGCGCAAGCGCCGGCGCTACGATCGCCAGCTATCCGCGATGCTCGATCGCGACGTCGCGACGTTCCGCGACGCCGCCGTCGGCAGCGACGCAAGACGCCTCGACAGGCTGATCCTCACGCGCGATCACAACGGAGCATTCGGCTACGACCTCGACAAGGTGATGAAGCTCGCGGCGGACGACAGCCCCGAGCTCGCGCAGGCGAGCGCGCACGCGAAGGACGTGCTGCTGACGATGTACATCCGCCACGAAGTCGCCGGCAAGCGGATGAACCGCGCTGCATACGAGCTGGGCCGCAACGCGCTCGGCATCGCATCGGGCGCCGCGCTGATCGCCGGCACGCAGGGGCTCGCCGCCGCGCCGGCGGGCGCGGCCGCGATCGCGACGAAACAGGCGGGCTTCGCGCTCGGGCTGATGAACGCGCTCGACATCGGCAAGGGCGTGCGCGGCCTCAAGCAGCGGATGCGCAACGACAAGGCGCGCGAGATCGACCGCAACGCGCTGACGAGCCGCATGACGTTCGATACGAGCGAGATCGACGACGAAACGCCCGACGAGGCGATCGCGGCCGTGCATGCGGTGCAGAAGGACAACGGCCGGCTCGAAGCCGACCGCAAGCTGTTCGGCAAGATCTTTCCGGGACGCTGGATCAACGAGAAGAAGTCGGCGACGAACAAGAACGACATGGCGGACCTGACGGCAAAGCATGCGATGTCGATCGTCGAGCGCGGCATCGACCGCTTCGCCGGCGAAGGCAACGCGAAGCTGCACGCATTCCACGAAGACATCCACGCGAAGGATGCATCGACGGCGCAGAAGAAGCGCGCGCTTCGCGACGCGATCGGCAAGGACGCCGACCTCGTCAACGCGTACCACCTGATGCGCGATCTCGGCATGCGCAGCGGCGAGGCGCGCTTTGCGATCGAAAGCCTGATCGTGCGCCGGATCGAGATCGGCCTCGCCAACGATCCGGCGGCGTCGCACGCGCGCGCGACGGACGCCGGCCGGAAATACGCGGAGCGGACGGCGTCGGGCGAATGCTCGCCCGACGACGTCACGGCGATGCGCACCGTGCTGCAACGGAGATGAACGAGCGGCGATGAATGAGCGACGGCGAACGACGCTGGCGAACGACGCTGGCGAACGAGCGCTGGCGAACGACGCTGGCGGCGCACCGCGCGCCGCGCGAGCGGTCCGCGAAGGCACGGGCGGCAGAGGCGAACCGGAGATCCGGCGAACCGCCTAACCGGCGACGCGGACCACGCCGGCACCTCGCCGCGACGAACGCGAAGCGCGCGGCGAACCGCCAAGCTTGCGTCACGCAGGCCCGCCTCGCATCGCGCCGCTGCCCGATCCGTCCGCCGCGCGTTTCGCGTTCGCGTCACTCGCTTCGCGCATCCGGACGCCGCGCTCCGCGACAACGCGCACCATCAGCACATCGACCGACAGTCGCCGTCATGCGGTTTCGACGGGCCGGCCGCCCGTCGACCTCGACGCCGAGCGCCATCGCGCACGACGCCCTTTTTCCTCCTCTTGATCGAAGGTATCGGCCATGCCAAACAAAGTCACCGGTGGAAGCACAACGCCTCTGGACAGCTACTCATCCACTTCGTCGCCGTCGTCGAGCGGCAATCCGCAGTCGACCCGGCGGTCGAGCGAGCGGCCGACGGGCGACGCATCGCTGCGCGGCTTGCAGAGTCTCGGCGGACAGTCGACGCCGCAAACGCGCCGGGAGAACGTGACGAACCAGGCGGCCGCCTATGCGTCGCACCCGAATGCGACCTACTATTCGGCGGCCGTGCATCAGGTCAGCTCGACGCTGCAGGACAACGGGCTCGGCATCACGCAGCGGTCGCACGACAGCGTACTGGGCAACCTGCAGGGCATCCACGACGGCACGCAAACGCACACCGGCGCGCACCTGGCCGAAAGCGCGTCGTTCGGCAGGGACGCGCAGCAGCATCTGCGGGCCGGGGAATACCGCGACGGCGCCGTCACCGCGTTCGGATCGGCGATCAACGCCGCCGCGTCGATGACCGTCGGCCCGGCGCGCGATTTCGAGACGGCCAGACAGCATCCGGACCCTCAGATCTCATCGCGCGCGACGGCGAGCCTGCACAACGACTTCGAGACGCTGCCTTCTCCGAAGCGCGATTGACGCGAACGACACGAGCGGCGTGAGGCATCCGCTCACGCTCGCGACGTTCTTCTCGAATTGAACCGTCGTGCCGGCGCGCACCTTCGGAGCGTCGACCATCCGCATCGAGGTGGGCGGCGAAAGCGGAAGCGGAAGCGGCGGGCGATGCGCCACGCGACATCGAGCGAAGCCTGCCGCATCCGCCCGCGCCGCCCATCGATGCTGCTCGACGGTCACTTCGACGAACGTCCCGGGCACGTCGATCGAACCGTCAGCGCGCACCCCGCTCGTCCGCCACGCCGGCGAGCCATTCCGCAAAGCTCCGCGCGACGCGCTCGCGCACCGAGTCGTCATGCCAGACCCGAATCACCTGTCCGACGACGCCCCCTTCCGCGGGATCGAGATCGAGACACAGGTGATTGCCGCTGCCGTCATGCGTGAACGGAATCCATTTGAGGTTGTACCAGTCGTCCTTGATACCGGGGTCCGGCTCGGACGTCATGTCGTCGAAATCGCCGCCGGCGACGAGATTTTTCCAGATCGACCATTGCGCAACGATTTCCCGCGCACCGAGCAGCGCGTCGCTGTCGGCGAACACGGCGTCCGTTTCCGCCTGGCCGTCGTGAATCCGGAGGCTTTCGACGAACTCGGTCGGCAACGTCACGCCGAGCGCGGCCTGCAATGCCGCGATCGCATCGGCGGACGCGGGCCCGTTCAGCCCGCCGGGCAAGCGGGCGGGATCGGCGGCGAACCAGTCGTCGAGCTGCTTCCAGGTATTGCGAAGATCGCCGTTCGCAGCGAGAGGGCTGGAAACGGCGGCGGCCGCCGCCGCCTGCAATGGCTGCGACGCCGTGCCGGCGGCGACCGGCGGCGTGTCGACCGGCGGCGCATCGGGCCCGACGCGATCGAGCCGCAGGAACTGCACCGCGCTGCCGGTGAACAACGGCCCGTCCCCTGCCGGGATCGCGACGAGCACATCGGCGTGAGCGACGCCGCGGATCGGCCCGTCGCCTTGAAACGGCAGCAGCCGGACCAGCGGTGCGCCGTTGGCGCCGCGACACAGATTGCCCCAGTGCATTTCATGGCGCTCGGCATTGCGTTCGACGTCGTGCGCGATCACGCCGGTTTCCCAATTCGGTCCCGGCATCGCGACATGCTCGAGCAAATCGAGCACGCGCGGCATGATCGCATGCATCAACATCGCCACCGCGCTCGTATGGCCCGGCAGGTTGATCAGCGTCGCCTGATCGTAGGACGTCAGCGCCTGCGTCCCACGCGGCGTGCCATCGGGTCTCGTCAGCGTAACCGTCGTCCGCTTCGGCGGCGAGCGATCGTCGCTCCGACCAAAATTGAAGCGCCCGGCGGGCGTTTGCTTGATTTCAACGAGCGTCCGCTCCGTCGAATACATCATCTGCGCATTCAGGCCCCGGTTCCGAAACGGCGGCACCGCCGGCAATCCCGCGCCGACGATCAGGTCGTAGCGCTGCGCGAGTTCGACCAGCTTCACCTTGAATGCGTATTCGTCCTGCTGCACGTCGATCGACGGCCGCGTCATGTCGGGCGGCGTGAGATATTCGACGGGCGGCACGTCGTATCCCCATCGCCGCAGCGTCGCGCGGATATACGGACCGCTCGTGTCCGGCCGTTGCCATGGCTCGCGGACGTCGCTTGGCGGCACCTGATCGTACCCGGCGATCACGACGCCGACGCGCGGCCGCTTCGCGACGACGATTTCGCGCACGCCCGCTGCGATCAGCATGGCCTGCCGCCCGACGGTGATCCGCTCGCCCTTCGGGAGCAGCACGTCCCCCTTCCGGCATTCGCTGCCCGGCATGATCACGTGATGGCCCGCCGACAGCGGGCCCTGCAGGCGCAGGCATGGCCTGTCGTCCCGATACGCGATCTGATGTCCGGACCGCGGCGCAATGGCATCCGCGTTCTCCGGCAATGGGAAATATGCGGGTGTCTCGGCCGCTTGGTGTGCGCCGATAGCGCGCGCGGCTGGACTGCCCGCGCGCGACGTCAGCATGCGCAGGGTGGATCCGACGTCGAGCTCGACGGGATTGCGACCAGATGCGTCCGCCGTGTCGGCCGCGCGCAGCGCATAGCCCTCGGATGCGGCGAGCGCAACAGGCGGCACATCGTCGGGGGCGATCACGTCGATCGCGGCGACGCGCAGCAATGCGTCCTCGATCAACACCGTCTCGCTTTGTATCGCGCCGGGGACGGCCCATCGACATTGGTCGTAGGCTTGATCGAGCCAGGCAGGAAAATTCGCGTGTTCGCTCATGAGGGTCCTTCATCTACGATGCCGCGATTCGCATGCATATCTGCGAACCGCGACATCGTCGGTGCCAATTTCCTTGCGTGAGTTACCGCTTGAGCGCGGCCTGAGAATCTACGTCGAGGTAGAACTCTTCATTATCGAGCACGCGCTGGTTCAAATAGAAGTTGCCGAGGAATGCGCCCGCGCGTCGATTGTCGCTCGCGTCGATGCGCTTGACCGACACCTCGTTGTCCCGCGCGCCTTCTTGCGTCGAGGCGAACGGGTATTCATCGCAGTCGCAGTCGGCAGGCGTTTCGTCCGGATCGCCAGTGAACGTGCATTGGCCCTTTACCGATCCGTACTGTGCAATGCACTGATCCTTCGACGTGCTGCGGTTACGACGTCGCCAATCGGCATCGCGCGTACGCGTCAGCGGGCGTGATTTCGACTTGTCCGGGAAAATCGTGCCGTCCCCCAGCAGGACGAACTTGCCCGGGCGACCGGCCGCTTGCGCCTCGAGGATATGGATCGCGGATTCGTCGACGTCCGGGTTCGTGGTCGTGATGGTGCGCAACACGGCGGGCGCGTCAGGATAGACGCAGCCCTGCGTACTGCTCTTCGCGAGCCCGACGTCACAACGGATGTTCGGAATGTAGCCCATGCCGCCGTACCAATCCATGCTCGGGCCGTTCTCAAACGAATCCCCCGTCTTGACGACCCGATACTCGATCGAAGGCCGGATCAACAACGGATTGTCGGTGCCCATGTTTGGCGTGATCGTCACCGACACTTCGCCGGACAGGCCGCCCATCGCGAGCGGCACGCCCGCGTTCGGCGCGACCGTGCACGCCGAGCCGCATTCGACGACGGGCTTGATCATCACGCCGCCCGGATTGCCGGAGATCGCGCGCGCGCGAAACCGGAACTTGAGCGTCCATGCGAGCTGGTTCGACGGATTGTCGGAATACGCATACGCTTCGATGCCCACGCGGCCGACCTCGTTGTTCTGATCGCCGCGCACCACGTATTCGAACGAATCGGATTTCTGGCAGTAAGCGCCGCGGCTCAGCAACGCGTTCGTCGTCGTTTCGTGAGCGACGGTCGTACAGATCGGCGACACGTCGGTGGCGCTTTCGGCGTGCGCCTGCATTGCAACCGCGCACAAAACCGCGCCGGCGAACAGCCGGCCCAACCGGGTTCGATGGTTCACATCCCCTCCTGACTAACAAGTAATCGAAATGAAATTTTTGTTGCGTCCCGAATTTAACGATTCATTCGATTGAAATAGAACTGTTAGCTTTGTCAGGAATGTAAATATTCCGGATTGCATCGTGCGGCGGCATATTTTTCCGCAATGCACGGCTTGCCGAACATGGGTCCGGATAGTTGACGAATTTGAAATGACAACCCGAATGAGTGCGGAGTGAATCGGCCATCACGCCGGACGCGATTTGAACGGAATCACGCCGTCACGTATTTTTCGATCGAATCGGCCTTTTTGAATTTTCTTTGTCGACCGATAACGATTTTTCATGCCGGCATTCGGCAGGCACAGTCGCCCGCGAATCGCGCATCGCGATCTCGCGATCGCTCGCACGGCGGATTCCGCCGTCGGGCTCGGCAGACCGACGCGGCATCGATGCGCGGACACGCCGTCGCGCATTCATCGACGACGCGGCTCCGCGCGAAGCCGTCCCTCCCAGTCACCGCAGGTTCGTCTGCGCGAGTTCGAGCACTTCGTCGCCGCGCCCGCTCAGCACCGCGCGCAGCATGTACAGGCTGAATCCCTTCGCGTGCGCCCATTCGATCTTCGGCGGCATCGCGAGCTCGCGCTTGTCCGTGACGACGTCGAGCAACGCGGGCCCCGGATGCGCGAGCAGCTTGCCGATCGCGTCGGGCAGCGCCGCCGACTCGGTCACGCGCAGCCCATATATGCCCGCGCCCTTCGCGATCGCCGCGAAGTCGGTCTCTTGCAGATCCGTGCCGGTATCCAGATAGCCGCCCGCCTTCATCTCCATCGCGACGAAGCCGAGCGAGCTGTTGTTGTAGACGATCACCTTGATCGGCAGATCGAGCTGCCGCGCGCTCAGCAGATCGCCGAGCAGCATCGACAATCCGCCGTCGCCCGACAGCGACACGACCTGCCGATCCGGATGCGCGGCCTGCGCGCCGAGCGCCTGCGGCAGCGCGTTCGCCATCGAGCCGTGATTGAACGACCCGTGCAGCCGGCGGCGGCCGTTCATCGTCAGATAGCGCGCCGCCCACAGCGTCGGCGTGCCGACGTCGGCCGCGAAGATCGCATCGGCGTCGGCGAGCTCGTCGACGACGCTCGTCAGATATTGCGGATGGATCGGCCGCCCGGCCGGCGACGGTCTTGCCAGCTCGTCGAGCCCCTTGCGCGCGGACGCGTAGTGCTCGAGCGCGCGCGCGAGGAAATCGCGCCGGGTCTTGCGCCCGATGCGCGGCAGCAGCGCGGCGAGCGTCGCGCGGACATCCCCGACGACGCCGATGTCGAGCGGCGCGCGTCGGCCGAGCGCCGACGCACGCCGATCGACCTGCGCGATCCGCGCCTGCGCCGGATAGAAGTTGCGATACGGGAAATCCGTGCCGAGCATCAGCAGCGTGTCGCACGCATGCATCGCGTGATAGCCGGAGCTGAAGCCGATCAGCCCCGTCATGCCGACGCTGTACGGGTTGTCGTACTCGATGTGCTGCTTGCCGCGCAGCGCGTGCACGACGGGCGCCGCGAGCGCGTCGGCCAGCGCGACGACCTCGTCGTGCGCGCCCGCGCAGCCGCTGCCGCACAGGAGCGTGACCGCGTCGGAGCCGTTGAGCAGATCGGCGAGCCGGTCGAGATCGGCGGTGCCGGGCGTCGCGGCCGGCGCCGAGAACTCGGACCACGACGGCTTCTCGGCGGGCGCCGCGCTCAATGCGACGTCGCCCGGCAGCACGATCACCGCGACGCCGCGCTCGCCGATCGCGGTGCGCATCGCACGGTCGAGCACGCGCGGGAACTGCGACGCGTTCGTCACGAGCTCGACGTAGTGGCTGCACTCCTTGAACAGCGCCTGCGGATGCGTTTCCTGAAAATAGCCGAGCCCGATCTCGGTCGACGGGATCTGCGCGGCGACCGCGAGCACCGGCACGTGATTGCGATGGCAATCGAACAGGCCGTTGATCAGATGCAGATTGCCGGGCCCGCAACTGCCCGCGCACACGGCGAGCCGGCCGGTCTCCGCCGCCTCGGCGCCCGCCGCGAAGGCCGCCGCCTCCTCGTGGCGCGTATGCATCCAGCGGATGCCGCCATGGCGGCGCAGGCTGTCGGACAATCCGTTCAGGCTGTCGCCCGTCACGCCCCAGATCTTCGTGACGCCGGCGGCGGCCAGCGTCTGCGCGAGGTAATCCGCAATCGTGCTTGCCATACGTTCCTCCGTTCAAATCAAGTGCAGCCGACGCGCCTGCACGGTCAGGCCGTCGCGAAAATCGGGATGCGCGAGCCGGATCAGCGCGTGCGCCCGCTCGGTCGACGACAAGCCCTTCAGATTCGCGACGCCGTATTCGGTCACGACGAGATGCGTGTCGGTGCGCGGCGTCGTGACGGGTCCCGTCAGCCGCGCGACGATCTTCGAGATCGTCCCGCCCGCCGCGGTCGAATGAAATGCGAGGATCGACTTGCCGCCGCGCGACGCGTATGCGCCGCGCACGAAATCGAGCTGCCCGCCCGACGCGCTGAACTGATGCCCGTTGACGTGCTCGGAATTGCACGCGCCCGTCAGGTCCATCTCGATCGTCGAATTCACGGAAATCATGTTGTCGTTGCGTGCGATGTTGCACGGATCGTTCACGTAATCGACAGGATGACTTTCGATCGCCGGATTGTCGTGGATGAAGTCGTACATCGCCCGGTCGCCCATCGCGAACGTAAACACCGATTTTCCCCGGTTGAGCGTCTTGCGGCTGTCGTCGACGACGCCGCGCCGGATTAGCTCGACGAGCCCCGGCGTCAGCAGCTCGGTGTGGATGCCGAGATGCCGATGGCCGGCGAGCGCGCCGCATACCGCGTTCGGCAGCGCGCCGATCCCCATCTGCAGACACGCGCCTTCCGTCACGAGTTCCGCGATCTGCTCGCCGATCACGCGATCGAGCTTGCCGCTCGGCTTCGGGGTCAGTTCCGGCAGCGGCTGGTTCGATTCGACGATCGCGTCCACTTCCGACACGTGCAGCAGCGAGTTGCCGAACACGCGCGGCATGTTCGGATTGACCTCGACGATCAGCCGGCGCGCGGCGCGCGCGACCGAACTCGTGTAATCGTTGTTCGTGCCGAACGTGAAATAGCCGTTGCGGTCCATCGGCGACACCATCACGAGCATCGTGTCGACGTCGATGTGATCCGCGAAGAGCCGCGGCGACTGGCTGAACGAATTCGGCACGAAGAACACGACCTTGCGTCCGCCGTCCTGCTCGCCGAGCTGCACGAGCTCGCGCTCGGGCTGCCCCATGAACATGCAGTGCGGCAGGATCCGTCCCATCAGCGAATAGCGCAGCAGCGTCTCGCGCAGAAACGCCTCCGCATGGAAGTAGTACACGCGCAGCTCGTCGACGTCGCCCGCTTCCGCACGCGCGGCGAGCGCGGCGAGCAGCGCCGGCGGCTGCGACATCGCCATGCCGAGCGCGATCGCCGAGCCGCTGCGCACCGCCGATACCGCGTCGTCCGGCGACGTCAGCTTGCCCGCATAGACGGCCCTCGCGTCCTGATTCCTCTGCATCCCGAATCTCCTTGACGTTCACGTTCAATAGTTGGCGTCGGCTTCCGGCGAATGGCCGCGCTTGTAGATCAGCATCGTGCGCTCGAACGACATCACGATGACACCGTGCTGATTGACGCCCTTCGTCTCGACGGTGACGATCCCTTGCGTCGGCCGGCTCTTCGATTCGCGGCGCGAGAGCACCGTCGATTCCGCGTACAGCGTGTCGCCCGCGAACACGGGCGCGGTCGCTCTCACCTTGTCCCAGCCGAGATTCGCGACCACCTTCGCGCTGACCGTGCGCACGCTCATGCCGGTCAGCAGCGCGAGCGTGAACGTGCTGTCGACCAGCAGCTTCTTCCACTCGGTCTTCGCCGCATATTCGGCGTCGAAATGCACCTGCTGCGTGTTCATCGTCAAGAGCGTCATCCAGATGTTGTCGACGTCCGTGATCGTGCGGCCCGGACGGTGCTCGTAGACGTTGCCCGGTTCGAAATCCTCGAAATACAGGCCGGATATCTCGCGAAAACGCTTGTCGCCGATTTGTCGATAGGCGGGAATCGTCGTGCTCATGCTCGTCTCCTTGTCCAAGAAAGAACGGGGGGGTTGCCTTCAACGCGCGACGGCCAGGACGTCCCGGGCCTCGCGCGCGACGGCTTCGTCGACCATGCGGCCGTCGACGACGGCCGCACCTTGCGAAGCCGCGTCGATCACGCGGCGCGCCCACGCGATTCGCTGCGGCGAAGGCGTGAACGCCGCGTTGATCGGCGCGACGTGAGACGGATGAATCGCCGCTTTGCCGCGAAAGCCGTTGCGCACGGCGAACGCGAGATCGGCGTCGAGTGCGGCCGCGTCGTGGGAGATTGACATGGTTCGATACGCCTCGTTGAGTGGAACGACGAGCTCATTGTCGCCACCCGATTCGCGCCGGACAATGCGGCATTTTCGGGGGCAGCCTTCGAAAAATCGGAAGGCTATCGCCGCCGCCCGAACGCCCTGCCGCTTTCGACGAGATGGCCGAGCAATTGCCGCGCGTACGTGGGCAGCGCGTCGGCGTCGGCGACGCACACCTTCATTTCGCGCAGCGCCCAGTCGTCGCGCAGCTCGAGCGCCTTGATCGACATCGTCCGCCTGCAGCGCCGCGCTGCCGACTCGGGCACGACGGACACGCCGACGCCGTTCTCGACGAGACGGCAGATCGCATCGAAGCTGCGCAGATGGATGCGCGGCGTGAGCCGCCGGTGCAGCTCGCGGGCATGCGCTTCGAGATAGGTCTGGATCGCCGCGCCCGCCGCGTAGCCGACGAAATCGTAGTCGAGCAGCGTCTCGAACGACACGTCGCGCGCGCTCGCGAATTCGGGCTGCGACGCGGGCACGACCGCGCACAGGCGATCGGTCGCGAACGGAAAGCTCTGCAGCCCGCCGACGTCCTCGCCCGCCGCGACGATGCCGATGTCCGCGACGCCTTCGACGAGCGCTTCGACGATCTCGTGGCTGAGCTTCTCGTCGAGCTCGATGCTCACGTTGCGATGCTGTGCAAGAAAACGCGCGACGGGACCGGGCAGGAACTCGGTCAACGCATTGGTGTTGGTCAGGAGGCGCACCGTGCCGCGCAATCCGTTCGCGAATTCGCCGAGATCGTCGGTCAGCCGCTGCATCGACGCGAGCGTCGCGCGCGCGTGGCGCAGCAGCGTATGGCCCGCTTCGGTCGGCTTCACGCCGAGCCGCTCGCGCACGAGAAGCGGCACGCCGGCCGTCTCCTCCATTTGCTTGATGCGCCCGCTCGCGGAGCCCAGCGCGAGATTGACCCGGCCCGCGCCGTGCGTGATGCTGCCGGCCTCGACGACGGCCACGAACAGACGCAGATCGGTGATGTCGAAACGCATGCGCCCTCCCGGATCGGCGAGCCTACGGATGTGTCGAAGGCTGGCCTCGACTGTCGGGCATTGTGAACGACGCCGGGCGTTTTCACAATCGGCACGACGGACGTATGCGAAACAGCGCGGCGCTCGATCACGCCGTGCCGCAAACATCGTGCTGCGGTCAAAGCCGGCCGCGGCCGCCGCGCGCGCCGCATGACTCGACCGGCCGCGCGACGGGGATTGCATCCCGATCCGGCGCGCGACGCGTCAGCCTTCCGCACGCCGCCGAACGTAGCGCTTCATGAAATCGATCCACGCGCGAATCTTCTGCGGCACGTGCCGCGTCGACGGATAGAGCGCGTACACGCTCTGTGGCGGAAACCGGTAATCCGGCAGCGCGTCGATCAACGTTCCGTTGTCCAGATCGTCGCGCACCAGCCATTCCGGCAGCAGCGCGACGCCGCTCCCCTGTTGCGCGAACGCGCGCAGCACCGACGCATTGTCCGCGACCATCTGCGGTTTCGCGGCAGGCCGAAACACGTGCTCGCGGCCTTCTCGGTCGCGCAGCAGCCAGGACGCGACCTGCGACAAGCGGCTGTGTCCGAGCTGCGGCAAGCGCGCGAGCGCGTCCGGCGACTCGATTCGCACGACGCCGCGCTCGGCCAGCAGCGCGGGCGACACCACCGGTCGCACGTCATACGTGTCGAGACATACGCCCCGGTACGGCAAATCCTGGAACTGCTCGAAGCGGCCGAGCCGGATCGCGACGTCGAAGCGGTCGCGCACGAGATCCGCCTGCGACGTGTGCGTCTCGAGCCGCACCCGCAGCGCCGGATGCTGGCTCGTAAACTCGCGCAGCGCCGGCGCGACGACCTTCAGCGCATATTCGACCGTCGACGTCACGCGCAAGCTGCCCCGCATGCCGCCGTGCTCGCCGCGCGCCTCGTCGATCGCCTCTTCGGCTTCCGCGAGCACGCGCAAGCAGCGCTTGTAGAAGCGCTCGCCCGCCTCCGTCAACGCGACGCGCCGCGTCGTTCGCGTGAGCAGCGTCACGCCGAGCTCGGCCTCCAGCTGCTTGACGTTGAAGCTGACGGCCGCCCGCGCCTGATTCAGCACGTTCGCCGCGCCCGTGAACGAGCCGGCCTCCACGACCGCGCGGAACACGTCGAAACGATCCAAGCTCACCATGGCGCCCTCGATTGTCAAAATTTTTCGATCAGTTTATCCGGGCAATCGGACTGACTGCCGCGGATCGCGGACTTTACACTACGCCGCCTGATCTCATCGGCCGTTCCCATGTCCGCTCGCTCACGCATCGCCGTCGTCTATCTGCTCGGCTTCTCGATCGACCTCGCGAACATGTTCGCGATCAACGCCGCCTATCCGGCGCTGCAGCGCGAGCTGCGCGCATCGGTCGCGCAGCTCGCGTGGATCGGCAACCTCTATATGCTCGGGCTCACCGTCGTGATCCCGCTCGGCACCTGGCTCGCGCGCCGCTTCGGCGAACGGCGGGTGCTCGCGGCATCGCTGCTGACGTTCGGGCTCGGCAGCGCCGGCGCGGCAAGCGCGCAGTCGATCGGCGCGCTGCTGGCGTCGCGGCTCGTTCAGGGGCTCGGCGGCGGCCTGCTGATTCCCGTCGGCCAGGCGATGACCTATCGCGCGTATCCGCGCGAAGCGCGCGCACATCTGACGTCGATCGTGATGATGGTCGCGCTGCTCGTTCCCGCGCTGTCGCCCGCGCTCGGCGGCGTGATCGTCGATCATGCGTCGTGGCGCGGGATATTCGCCGGCATGCTGGCGCTCGCCGCGATGTCGTGCGCGCTCGCGCTTGCGTGGCTGCCCGCCGACGCCGAGCACGGCGGACCGCCCGCGCTCGACGTGGCGGGGCTCGGCGTCAGCGCGGCCGCGCTCGTCTCGTTGCTGCTCGGTCTGACGTTCGCGGGCCAGCGCGGCTCGGAGGTCTGGGCGATCGTTTCGCTCGCCATCGCGGGCGTCGCCGGCTTCGCATACGTCCGTCACGCGCGCCGCTCGGCTGCGCCGCTGCTCGATCTTGCGCTGCTCGCGCAGCCGCTGCTGCGCGCCGGGATCGTGATCTATCTGTGCGTACCCGGCGTCTTCACCGGCGTGAACCTGATTGCGTCGCTCTATCTGCAGAACGAACTGGGTTTGAGCGCGACGCAAACCGGCGCGCTGATGGTGCCGTGGGCCGCCGCGTCGTTCGCCGCGATCGCGACGACGCGCCGCGCCTTCCCGTCGATCGGCGCGAAGCCGCTGTTCGTCTGCGGGATCGCAATCGACTGCATCGGCATCGTGCTGCTCGCGACGCCGCTCGCGGCGCACGATGCAGGCCGCGTACTGGCCTTCGGCGCGATGGGCTTCGGCGCGAGCCTCTGCACGAGCGCATCGCAAAGCGCCGCGTTCCTCGACGTGCCGGCCGGCCGGATGGGCGAAGCGAGCGCGCTATGGAACATCAATCGGCAGTTGAGCTTTTGCCTGGGTGTCGCCGTGCTCGGAAGCGTGCTCAATTTCCTGCTGTCGTTCGGCGCGAATGGCCCGGCGCTGCTGCCGTATCGACAGTGCTTCGCGCTCGGCGCGCTGCTGACGCTGTTGCCGCTGCCGCTCGTCGCACGGCTCGGCTCGCGCCGCGCGACGGCCGGTCATGCTCTTCCCATCGACTCCCCCTCAAATCGATCATGAATGAAACGAACCCGTACTTTCGCGAAGTCATCGACGCGCACGTCGACATCGAACGATGGCTGTCGGGACAAGCCGAATTCGACCGGCTCGGTGCATTGCTGAGCCGCTTTTCCCCGCATTTCTCGATGATCGCCTTGCCTGGCGCATTGCTCGACCGCACCGGGCTGAATGCGCTGTTCTCGCAAGGACACGGCAAACGTCCGGGGCTGCGCATCGAGATCGACGAGTTGCGACAGATTTGCGCGTGGCGCGGCGGCGCCGTCATCGGCTATCGGGAAACCCAGACCGACGGCGAAGGGCGTTCGATTGCGAGACGGTCGACCGCCGTGTTCGAATACGACTCATCGTCGCGAATCGTCTGGCGCCATCTGCATGAAACGCCGGTCTCGGAAAGATGATGCGAAGCCGGGCGACGGCGATTCGATTCAAGCCCGTCGCTCGACAAGGCACGGCCCTCTCGGCGCCGCCGACGCATTCGGCATCGTCGGCACGCGTCGAACGACGCAACCGCCGCCGAAAGAAGACCGACGCTATCCCGCCGAAGCGGCCGGCTCGGTCCGCTGACGAACGATCGGCAGCCAGATCGTGAAGCACGACCCTTTGCCCGGCTCGGTGTCGACCGCGATCCTGCCGCCGTGCTTTTCGACGATTCCGTACGAAACCGATAGCCCAAGCCCGGTTCCCTTGCCGACGGGCTTCGTCGTAAAGAACGGATCGAAGATCTTCGCGAGCCTGTCGGCCGGCATGCCGACGCCGGTATCCTCGACCGCGATCGTCACGCCGTCGCCCTCCCGGCGCGTTCGGATCGTGATGGTGCCGCGTTCGGGAATCGCCTGCACCGCGTTCATCAGCAGATTCATGACGACCTGGTTCAACTGCGACGGCATGCATTCGACGGGCGGCAGCTCGCCGTAATCCTTGACCACGTCCGCCTTGTACTTCAGCTCGTTGCGCGCCACGTTCAGCGTCGCCTCCAGGCCCTTGTGGATGTCGGCGAAGCTCCATTCCTCGCTGCCCGCACGCGAGAAGTCGCGCAGGTCCTGCACGATCCGCCGCACGCGCGACGCGCCCTCGATCGATTCGTCGATCAGCGTCCCGATGTCGCCGCGCAGATAATCCAGATCGGCCGCTTCGTGCGCCGCGCGCAGGCGGGCCCGCGCGTCGCCGCCGAGCTCGCCGAACATCGTGTCCTGCAGCGCCATCACGTCGAGCAACTGTCTCACCCACGTCTTCAGCATGCGCAGATTCGAATCGACGAAGCCGATCGGATTGTTGATCTCGTGCGCGACGCCCGCCGCGAGCTGGCCGATCGACGCGAGCTTCTCGGATTGCAGCAGTTTCCCGTGCGCCTGCGCAAGCTGCTCGATCAAATGACGCTGCGCTTCGCGTTCGGTCTCGAGCTCCGCCTGCGTCCTTCGCCGTTCGTCGATCTCCTGCTTCATCAGCGTCTGCGTGCGCTGCAGCGCATGCATGATCTTCTGGTTCTCGTGCAGCGCCGCTTCCAGCTCGCGCGTGCGATGCCGCACCTGGTCCTCCAGCGTGACCGCCATCTGGAACAGGCTGAAATCCGATCCGCAGACGATCGTGCTGCGCTCGGCCCGATCCATCAGCGAGCGCACGATCTTGTTCAGCCGCACGATCTCCTTCTTCAGCGACGGAATGTCGGCCGATTCATCGTCGACGAGGCGCGACTCAGGCACGTTCGGACTCCGGCGGATGACTGAAGACGATGCCCGTCAGCGTCTGGTTCACGTGAACGCCGCCGTACTGTTCGCCATAGGTGCTGAAGCCGACCGCGCGATTCGCCTTCAGCAACCGGGCGGCGGTGTCGCGCGTGCCCTGCTGCATCATTTCGAGATGACGCAGGATGCAATCCCACGCGAGCACGAGCTGCGGCTCGCCGAGCGCATCGCGCAGGCCGCGGAACGTCGCCTGCAGATTGTCGACGAGGTCGAGCCCGCGCGCGACGCGCAGCACGAGGCCCTCTTCGATCGCGCAGTAGAACGTCAGGCTGCCGTCGGGATTGAGCTTCTGGATCGAGCGCACGTAATCGGTGCCGTCGATCAGCACGACGACGGGCGCCGCCGCGAAATGGCCGGGACTGAGGTCTTCGACGCGCGCGCCGATCAGCCGCGCGTATTCGTCGGCGGCGGGCAACCCGTTGATCTCGCTGACGGTGCGGCGCTCCGCATCCGCTTGCGTGACGACGAGCCGCTCGTCGCCACAGCGGAAATGCTGGGTCTTGAACGTGCGGAACGGCAGCATGGTCGATGCGACGATCAGCGCCGCGCAATCGTCACGAAAGCGCCCTTCGTAGAAGATCGCGGTTCGCTCGAAGCGCAGATCGTCGGCCGCCGAGCCGCCGACGAGCGGTATGTCGCCGAGCGCGCTTTGCAGCGTGCGCGTGACGGGCTCCTCGCGCACCGACAGCCCGTCGATCAACAGCAATGCGAACGGATTCGCGCCGTTCGCGCGCGGCGCGCGTCGCTCCAGATCGTGCAGCGCGTCGAGCGCGCAGGCCTGACCGTGCGCGATCGTGAACGCCTGCAGATGCTCGAGCAGCGCGGTCTCGACGGTGAACGACGCGCGCGGCAGCGCGACTGCGACGAGGCTGTCGTTGCAGTAGCCCGCCGGTCCGATTTCGCCCGCGGTCGTGCAGCCGATCACGCGCGTGTCGCGAAACCGCTCGCGCATTTCGTCCGCGAGCGCATCGAGATCGAAATGGCTCGAGCAGAAGAACAACACCAGTTCGGCGTCGCAGCTTTCGAGCGCCGCATGAATTTCCCGCACGGCGGCGCGCGCGTCCGCCTGCGTCGAATGCACCGCGGGAATCGCGGATGGCAACAAGGTCACGACAGGTCTCCTCTTCGTCAAACGGCCTCGAACGAACCGATGTCTCCGTGGCCGCGCGCCTGCGTCGATCGCCGCGGCGCGCGGCTGCGATGCGTCAACCGAACATGCCGCACGACCGTTCCGCGCCGCCGGCCGCATGAACGAGAATCGCGAACGGCGCCGTTTCGGCGGCTTCGAAACGCCGCACCTGCGCGGCCTGATGAGAAGACACGACGCTTCCCTTGGTCATCAGCAGGATGCCGCGGCTGTTGCGAAGATCGTCGGCGAGCCGCATTCCTTCCCTCAACTGCGACGCGCTGATCCGCGACACGCTCGCCTGCCGGTCGAGCGCCGGCGGCTCCTTCGACAGCGCGACGAACCGGTCGACGATCCGCGCGTCGTAGCGCAGACCGGCCTGCGAGACCAGCACCGCCGTCGCCTGTTGCACGGTGTAAGGCCGCTTGAACATGCCGCCGCTGCACAGCGCCTCGAAGTCGCGCGCGACGGCGAGGATGCGCGAGCCGAGCGGAATCTCGTTGCCCGCGAGTCCGTCGGGCGTGCCGCGGCCGTCGAACCGCTCGTATTGATGATGGATCACGTGCGCGACGCGGCTCAGTTGCTGGACCGGCATGAGCACCATCTGCGCGCGCAGCGGATGCTCGAAATGGGTTCGGCTTTCTTCCGGCGTCATCCGGTCGAGCGGCTTGCGCAGCAGTTCGTCCGGCAGCGACAGCTTGCCGATTCCGTGCAGCAGGCCCGCGAAGAACAGCTCCTGCGCCTGCCAGCCGCTCATGTCGAGCGCGAGCGCCAGGTTGCGCGCGGCTTCGCCGACGCGCCGCGATTCGCCGCCGAGCGCGCCGCAGCGCAGCTCGATCATGTTCGCGCACACCTGAGCCATCGCGGCGAAGTCGTGCTTCAGGTCGCGTTGCGCGTCTTCGAGGAACAGCATCGTCTGGCGGACTTCTTCGGTGCGCGCCTGCACCTGCGCTTCGAGCCCCGCATTGAACGCGCGCAATGCGTCGTTCTGCGCGCGCAAAAGCGCGTCGAGCCGCGCGGCTTCCCCGCGCAGATGCTGCTGCTCGATCGCCTGCTCGACGGTCAGCAGCAGATCGTGATCGTCCCAGGGCTTCGTCAGGTAGCGATAGATCGCGGCTTCGTTGATCGCGCGCACCGCCGAATCGATTTCCGAATAGCCGGTCAGCAGGATGCGCATCGTGTCGGGACGACGCTCGCGCGCCCGCGCGAGCAATTCCGCGCCGCTCATGCTCGGCATCCGCATGTCGGAGACGATCAGATCGACCGCGTTCGCCGCCAGCACGTCAAGGGCGGCTTCGCCGCTTTCGGCGGTCAGCACGCGATAGCGCTTCGGCCGAAGCAGCCGCTTCAGCGACGACAACACGCTCGGCTCGTCGTCGACGAGCAGCACGACCGGCGCGTCGGCGTGCGCGCCGCTCGCCGCTTGCGTCGGTCGTGCCTCGTCCTCCCCGGCGGGCTCGCTGCGCTCTGTCGATATCGAAGGATTGCCTGCTTTCGCTCGCTCGTTCATGGTGCCCTCACTCCCGATCGCTCTTTTTTCCTGGATATCGGCGAAGCGAGCCGTTCGCATAGTAGGGAAAACGCGGGAAGCATCAAAAACTCGAAGCCACGCCCAATCACCGATATCGAACATCTCCGATTTCAGCGGAATTTCTTAAATAAGTATTTAACGCCTGGATTCGCCGATCCCGATCCGCATCGATCCGCATCGATTCGAATGAGACCCGCCGCTCTTCGCCAGCCGATCTCGGCCGGCTCGCCACACGCGCGCCCGCCCGTGGCTCCCGGCCCGGCAGCCCTCGGCGATGAAGCCGGAAGACTGCCCGCTCCACGTCCGAACCGACAGCCGCCGCATCGAGAACGATCTCGCCAAACCCGAGCGGCGGCCGGCCGAAACCGCCTGCAATTCGGTCATGTTCCGAACAGTCGATTTCAATTGAGCCGCTTATTAATACGGGCGCTTGGAAAAACCATATATCGATATCGAGGCTGGAGATGCTTTTTTTTCGATTCGCGTGGCGGCACGCGCAATGCTGGCTTGGCATTTTGCTCGCCGGCGCATTGCTGCCGCAGGGCGCGGCGGCGGCCGTCACGGCCTCCTATTCGGACATCGTCGGCGCGGACAGCGGGCTGTGCGTGTCGACCGCCGGCAACTCGACCGCGTCGGGCGCGGGTGTCGTTCAGACGTCGTGTTCCGGCCAAAGCAATACGACATGGTCGTTCGTCCCCGTCGGCAACCGCTATCACATCGTGCTGCAAGGCAGCGGCCTGTGCCTGAACGTGCCCGGCGGCTCGCTCGCAAGCGGCACGCAGCTGATCCAGTACGCTTGCCAGGACAGCAGCCTGACCAACGATCAATGGACGATCGTCGCGGCCGGCTCGAGCTATCGGATCGTGTCCGCGTCGAGCGGCATGTGCGCGAACGTCAGCGGCGCATCCCGCACGGGCGGCGCGGCGCTGATCCAGTACCCATGCCAGGGCGCCGGCACGCTCAACGATCAATTCAACCTGTACCTGCCGGTCGTGACGTTCACCAACGTCGCGGCGGCGAACAGCAATCTCTGCGTGACCGTCAGCGGCAATTCGACGGCCGTCGCCGCATCGATCGTGCAGGGCACGTGCTCGAATCAGGGCGGCACGAGCTGGTCGCTGCTGCCGGCGGGCAGCGGCTATCACGTCGTGTCGCAAAGCACCGGGCAATGCCTGAACGTGTCCGGCGCAAGCCGTACGAGCGGCGCGCCGATCATCCAGTACCCGTGCCAGGGCGACACGCAGACCAACGACCAATGGACGATCGTTCCGGTCGGCTCGAAGTACCGCCTCGTCTCGGTCGCAAGCGGCATGTGCCTGAACGTGAGCGGCGGCTCGCTGTCGCCGGGCGCGCAGCTCATCCAGTATCCGTGCCAGGACGCGAACGCGCTCAACGACCAGTTCTCGCTCAGCCTGCCGCGGTCGTTCCCGGTCACGCTGCCGTCCGCGTGGAGCCCGGTGATTCCGCTGCCCGTCAATCCGATCGGCATCGCGAACACGCCGAACGGCAAGCTCGTGATGTGGTCCGCGGATCAGCAGTTCAGCTTCCAGAACGACGTCGGCGGCAAGACGACGCAGACGCTGACCGCCGTGTTCGATCCGGCGACGAATCAGGCGACGCAATATGTCGAGACATCGGCCGGCTCGGACATGTTCTGCCCCGGCACCGCGATGCTGCCCGACGGCCGGCTGCTCGTGAACGGCGGCGACAGCAGCCCGAAGACGACGCTCTACGACTGGACGAGCAACACGTGGAGCGCGGCGGCGGCGATGAACATTCCGCGCGGCTATCAAGGCGACACGCTGCTGTCGAACGGCTCGGTGCTGACGCTCGGCGGCTCGTGGAGCGGCGGCCAGGGCGGCAAGAGCGCCGAGGTGTGGACGAACGGCGGCGCGTGGACGGTGCTGCCCGGCGTGCCCGAGACGAACGTCGTCGGCCCGGATCCGCAGGGGATCTATCGCGGCGACAACCACCTGTGGCTGTTCGCGCAAGGCAACGGCGCGGTGTTCCATGCGGGGCCGAGCTCGCAGATGAACTGGATCTCGACGGCGGGCGGCGGCTCGATCCAGTCGGCCGGCACGCGCGGCGTCGATCCCTTCAGCATCAACGGCACCGCGTCGCTGTACGACGTCGGCAAGATCCTGAAGGCGGGCGGCGCGAAGTCGTATCAGCAGAACGGCAGCATCACGACCTACGCGTCGAACTCGGTCTACCAGATCGACATCACGCGCGGGCCGAATCAGCCGGTGTCGGTGCAGCGCCTGAACGGCATGACCTATCAGCGTGCGTTCGCGAACAGCGTGATCTTGCCGAACGGCAGCGTCGTGTTGATCGGCGGCCAGAGCGTGCCCATGCCCTTCACCGACACGACCGCGATCATGGTCCCGGAAATCTGGGATCCGACGACGCAGCGCTTCAATCTGCTGAAGCCGATGCAGACGCCGCGCACCTATCACAGCACGGCGATCCTGATGCCGGACGGCCGCGTATTCGCGGGCGGCGGCGGTCAGTGCGGCGCCGGTTGCGCGATGAATCACCTGAACGCGGAGATCCTGACGCCGCCGTACCTGCTCAACGCGGACGGCGCGCCGGCGCAGCGTCCCGTGATCGTGTCCGCGCCGGCGTCGGCGGCCCGCGGCGCGTCGATCGGCGTGTCGACGCAGGGGCCGGTGACGTCGTTCGTGCTGATGCGCCTCGCATCCGTCACGCATACGACGAACAACGACCAGCGACGCATACCGCTCGCGATGACGTCGTCCGGCGGCACGGATTACCGGCTCGCGATTCCCGCCGATGCGGGCGTCGTCCTGCCCGGCTACTACATGCTGTTCGCGCTGAACGCGCAGGGCGTGCCGAGCGTGTCGACATCGATTCGGATCTCATGACGATGCGACGCGCATGCGCCATGCGCCGCGCATCGCTCGCCGGGCTGACGCTGGCACTGGCACTGGCGCTCGCGCTCGTTCGGCCGGGCCACGCGGCGCGCGCGGACGACGGCGCGGCGCGCGGCCTCGCGCTGTTCACGGGCGCCGCGCCGTTGCACGGACGCTTGCCGACGCATCCCGGCGAGCTGCCCGCGCCGGTCGTGCGCTGCGCGAATTGTCACGCGGCGGGCGCGGGCGCCACGGTGCCGAATTCGACCGCGCCGCGCCTCACGCGCACGTGGCTCGCCGATCTGCAGAGCCGGCGCGGCGGTCCGCCGAGCCGCTACGACCGGGACGCGTTCTGCGCGCTGCTGCGCACCGGGCTCGATCCGACCTACGTGATGATCAATGTCGAAATGCCGCGTTACCGCTTGAGCGAGCGCGATTGCTCCGCGCTTTGGCGCTTTCTGAACGAGGATCCGCATGGGCGGAAATGAGATTCGCACACGGCGGCGCGTGCTGCTGGCCGCCGCGCTCGGCGCAGCGGCGCTGCCCGCGCTGTCGGCGCTACCGGCCCTGGCCGCGGCCCAGCGCGC
This sequence comes from Burkholderia oklahomensis C6786, assembly GCF_000959365.1. NCBI lineage: Bacteria > Pseudomonadati > Pseudomonadota > Betaproteobacteria > Burkholderiales > Burkholderiaceae > Burkholderia > Burkholderia oklahomensis. The sequence continues at coordinate 1,447,159 of NZ_CP009556.1, read as the reverse complement.
GCAGGCCCCGGCCGCGCCGGGCGGCTATCACGGCGGCCTGATCACGCCGCCCGCGCCGGTGCCGGACGTGCCGGTGCGCACCGCGGACGGTCGCACGACCCGTCTGCGCGCGCTGCTCGACGGCCGCGTCACGGCGCTGCAATTGTTCTACACGGGCTGCTCGTCGACGTGTCCGATCCAGGGCGTCGTATTCCGGCGCGTGCAGGCGCTGCTCGGCCCGCACCCGAAGCCGGACGTCCAGTTGCTGTCGCTCAGCATCAGCCCGCTCGAGGACACGCCGCAGCGGATGCGCGCGTGGCTCGCCCGCTTCGACGCACGTCCGGGCTGGGTCGCCGCCGCGCCCGAGCTGAAGGACGTCGATGCGCTGCAGGCGTTCTTCGGCGGCGGCCGCACCGGGCTCGACAATCACGGCACGCAGGCGCAGGTGATCGATCGGCGCGGCGCGCTGGTCTGGCGGACTTACGAGCTGCCCTCCCCCGAGACGGTCGCGGCGCTGCTGAGCAAGGCTTGACGGCGAGTTTGCGCGGCTCGGCTCCCGTCACATGACGCGGACAGCGAGCGGATTGCGCGCGACCGTCGCCGCATCCGCCTTCAACGCAAGCATGCGGCGCATGCCGGTCGGTCTTGCGGCCCGGCCGGGCGACAGTCGGGCGACGGCCGCTTCGTCCGAGCGCGGTCGGGCAACGCGGCGGCAGCGCGCGCCCCGCCGTTCCTTCGGCTTGCCGGATCGGCGGCGGAAAACCACGTCCGCCGACGATGCGGGCAATCGGCGATCGAAGCCGCGTGCCACGCATGCCGTCAGCGCCAATTCGCGTCCACCCACTGGCGAATGCTCTCCCATTCGGGGGTGTTCATGTACGCGACGGTTTCGCTCTCCAGCAAGGGCGCCTTGCGCCAGTCGTCGAGCTCGACAGTTTCGCCGAGCACGAAATTGCCGCGCTGGTAGCATCCGCCCAGCAATTGCTGTGCTTGCTGCGTCGCCAGCATCGCTGTCGCGTCGAACGTCAATCCGAGCAACGCGGAGGCCGGCACGTCATTGCGCTCGAACGGCCAGAACCAGGTCGTCACGCCCCATCCGAGCGGATCGCCGACTGCGTCCGGACGGATGCCCGCCCGGCTGACGCCGGTGCCGAGCGACAGCACCCGCATGTTTCCGAGATTGCCTCCGAGGCCGCTCGCCAGCGCCTCGGAGACGGCGGTCATCGACGGATTGTTCGCGAACACGCCGCCGTCCGCGAAGTAGCCGAGCGAAGGCACTTCGTACGGCGGGAAATAGGACGGCGCGGCCGACGTCGCGAGCGCCGCGTCGACGAGACCGACATGGCGATACGCATTGCCGCTCGCGTTCGAGAACGTGCAAGCGGACCAGCTTTGCATGTCCGGATCCCACAAGCGCGCCGAATTGACGACGATCAGCCGACGCAGCTCGGTCAGATCGCCGCCGCCGAGCAGTTCCTGCGCGATGCGCTTGAGCCCCGTGTTGACGTACTGGCACGCCAAGAAGCCCGGCCCGGCCAACGCGGCGAAGGTCGCGGTGCCCGTTTCGATTACGGCCTTCTGCTCGAGCCACACCCGGTTTTCCCGAAATATCTCCGCGCCACGATTCCTGTAGATGTCGACGACTTGCGAAATCGGCACGCCGCGCGCGAGCGCCAGCGACAGCAAGCCTCCCGTCGACGTGCCGGCGAAGCCGTCCGCCTTCGCGATGATCCCGCTGCGCCGATCGAGATCCTGGATGAGCAACGCGGTGATCAACCCCCTGATGCCGCCACCGTCGCAACTGAGAATCTTGAAGGCCATCGCGGTTCTCCTCGGCTGGTTATACGGATGCGAGCGTTCTGTCGGAAAGACGCTTTGTCGCTTGGTGCATCCGTGGGTGGATCAAATGTGATGTCGGCTCCGGATTCTCGCGTCGAGCGCGTCGCGCGCCGCGTCCGAAGTCACCTGTCTGTTTCCATCGCAGCATCAATTCGGTTCGGCATTCCCGTCGGATTCGCCCGTCGCTTTCGATTTCTCCGCAACGATGCCTTCGCACCCGGTCATGCGAAGCCGGCCCGTCCGCACGCGATCTCGGCAACCGGTCACCGCGTCTTCCGGCTGCTTACGTCGCGGCTTTCCGCATCCCGTTCCGACAGCGATGAACGTCGCGCCGCGCGGCGATTCGATGCGCACTTTTAAATTAGGACGTGCGAGCCGCTTTGGCCAGGCCGGGATGCAACAAACCTGCATGCGCTTGCGCGCGTCGCGCTCCGACGACGCACGCACGATCGGCCGGCCGGAATTCACCGCGACGTGCGGCCATCGCGCCCGCCGTTCGTCGCGAGCCGTTCGCGCCCCGCGAGCGCATCGACATCGCAACCCCGGCCAGCCCCGTGACCGGGTCTTCGCGACACCTGCCGCAGGCTCCGCGTCAGTCGCTCGCGACCGCACGACACGATCCTCATCAACGACACGCGAATGCGCCGCGGGCCGTATTCTCCGGCGAGCGCCATCGCATTCGGCATGATGCAGCCGAGCCCGAGGCCGGCCGCGAAGCGCCCGCCGATCCGTTGAGCGATCGACTGCGCGAAGCCGGCCGCGATCACGCAGACGGAAAAGAACAGCGTCGCGCCGATCAGCACCGGACGCCGGCCGATCTTGTCGGCGAGTGCGCTGAACACGAGCGACCCGATCAGCATCCCGAACAATCCGGCGCCGAACCCGGGCGACAACGTCTCCTTCGCGATCCCCCATTCCCGGATCGCGACCGGCGCGACGTATCCCATCGCCTGCACGTCGAATCCGTCCATCACGAGGCGCGCCGCGCACAGCGCGACGATCGCCCATTGATGCGCGCCGAAGCGGCTGTTGTCGAGCATCTCCCACACGTCCACTCGCGTACGCATCCGTCGTCTCCTCGTCTTTGTCGCGGTCGTTGTCCGCCCGGTGTCGGAGGGCGGATAGACGCTACAGCTCGAGCACGAGCCGCCCGCGCTTCGCGCGCGAGCAGCACGCCATCATCCGCGTGCTCGCCGCGCGCTCGCCCGCGCTCAGCACGCTGTCGCGATGATCGACTTCGCCTGCCAGCACGCGCACTTCGCACGAGCCGCACAGTCCTTCCTCGCAATCGCTCTGCACGTCGACGTTCGCCGCGCGCAGCGTCGCGAGCAGCGTCCGGTTCGCAGGCACCGTCAGCGTGACGCCCGAATCCTTCAGCTCGACTTCGAACGGCCGCTCGGCGGCCGGATCGAAGCGCGGCGCGCCGGCCGCGAAATGCTCGACGCGCAGCGCATCCGCCGGCCAGCGCGGCGCGCACGCGGCGAGCGCATCGAGCATCCGCGCCGGCCCGCATGCGTAGACCTGCGTGCCGGCCGCGACGTCGAGCGCGGCGAAATCGTGGCGCGTGCATTCGTCCGATACGTGCAGATGCAGCCGATCGCCGTGCAGCGCGGCGAGCTCGTCGACGAACGCCATCGTGCGGCGGCTGCGTCCGCTGTAATGCAGCGCGTAATCGACGCCGCGCGCGCGCGCTTCCCGCGCGATCGCGCCGATCGGCGTGATGCCGATGCCGCCCGCGATCAGGATCACGCGGCTCGCGCGTTCGTCGAGCGGGAAATGGTTGCGCGGCCCGCGAACCTTCACGCGCATGCCGGGCCGCAACCGTTCGTGCATCCATGCGGAGCCGCCGCGGCTCGCCGGCTCGCGCAGCACGGCGATCTCGTACGCGCCGCGCTCGGCCGGATCGCCGCACAGCGAATACTGCCGGGAAAGGCCGGTATCGCCGCATTCGACGTCGATGTGCGCGCCCGCGCTCCAGCGCGGCAACGGCGCATCGTCCGGCGCGACGAGACGCACGCGCAGAATGCGCTCGGCCACGGGCGTCGCGCGGTCGACGCGCAACGCGCGCCCCGCGCTGCGCGCGTTCGATTCGCCGATCCGCACGGTCAGCACGGAACGCCGGGCATCCGCGCGCAGCCGCTCCGGATTCGCGGCCGGGTCCCATTCGACCCAAAGATGCTCCGGACCGCGAAACGACGTGTTCGGCACGTACGTGAAGCGTTGCTCGGCGAGCCGCATGTGCGGCAGGCGGCGCGTCAATTCGTCGATGAAGATCTGCATCTCCATGCGCGCGAGATGCTTGCCCATGCACTGGTGCGAGCCATAGCCGAACGTCAGGTGATCGGCCGGGTTGTCGCGATGGATGTCGAACAGGTCCGGATCGTCGAAGCGGCGTTCGTCGCGATTGGCCGACGACGTGACGATCAGCAGCTTCGCGCCCGCCGGAATCGCGACGCCGCCGACCGTCGTATCGCAGGTCGCGAGCCGTCGCCACGCGGCGATCGAACCGTTGTGACGCAGGCATTCGTCGACCGCATTCGGAATCAGCGACGCATCTTCGCAGAGCTCGCGCCATGCGTGCGGGTGCTGCAGCAACAGCTTCAGCGCGTTCGCGGTCGCGTTCGCGGTGGTTTCGTGCGCGGCGACGATGCCCGCCATCATCATCGAATGCAGATACGAATCGGTGACGACGTCCGGATGCTCGCGCTGCATGCGGATGCCGAACTGCATCCAGCCGGGCCCCGACGGATCGTCGCGCATCCTGTCGAGCACCTTGCCTGCGTACTGCCAGAACTGCCCGACCGCATGCGCGACCGCGACCTGCTCTTCCGGCCGCGGCCGGCCCCACGTGTTGACGGTGTGCGCGATCGAGTATTTGCGCAGCGCATCCATGTCCTCTTCGGGAACACCGAGGAAATGCAGCGCGACCGTGAGCGGCACCTCCCACAGCATCTGGTCGACGAGATCCGCACGCCCGTCGTCGATGAAGCGGTCGACGTATTCGCGCGCGAGCCGCCGCACCATCGGCTCGTGGGCGCGCAGCGCGTCGGGCGTGAACGGCTCGATCAGCAAGCGCCGCCGCGCCATGTGCGCGGGCTCGTCCTCGTTGACGAGCGTGTGATTCATCGCATAGCCGTACGATGCGAGCGCCGCATTCGCTTCCGGTCCGGCCGGCGTGATCTTCTCGAGCGCGATCGACGGGCTGAAGGTCCGGTTGTCGCGGAAGATCGCCTTGATGTCGTCGTAGCGCGCGACGACCCAGTAGCCGAGCTTCGGGCTGTAGAACACCGGCTCCTGCTCGCGCGCCCAGCGCACGTATTCGGGCGGATCCTGCTGATACGCGTCGTCGAACGGATCGAACGCGGCCGCGCCGGCGCTCGCCGGGCACCCGGCGGGATGCGGCGCAGCGGCGGGCGAAGCGGAATGAAACGGACACTGCGCGGCGTGCTCAGCCGGCGTGGACGCAACGTTCGTCATGGCGGTCCTCCAGTCGAGGCATTATTTTTGCGCAACTCTAGGAATCGTACTCGGAAAGTCATACTGCCTTATCCGACTGTCCGAATTTGCGCGGCAACCTCTGTTCGGGGTGTCTTCTGCACGTAGATCGACCACATCAACGGGCAGCAACGCGACACCTGGTGCCGAAGTGCACGTTGCGCTTCCAGTGAGCTTCGCCGCCACTGCGCAACCATATTGGCGCCCAAATCATGCCCACGGGCCACCTCGGCAATCGAGCGATTTGGATCGTTCGCTTTGGCGGCCACCGCGTCCCGAAACTCCTTCGTGTAATTTCTCGATCCCGGTTATCGTCCGTGCGCCGCTGACTTCGTCAATCTGATTCCCATTACATCTGACGGGAATCACACGAATTTACCAACGTTACCGCGCCCTCGCGAATGCTCCTCCGTGACAGCGACAATGGACATCAGATTATCTCCGCCGCCCCCTCATGAACAGACGTCCCGGATCGAGTGATTACGATGCAAACAAATTTCAACAAATTTAAACAAATTAAAATATCAACACAAAACACACCCCTTATATTTCATCAAATCTCCACATCATCCGATCGAATAGCATGGGACAATTTCACTTCCTTATTTAACCCAAAATAAATGGATGCAGGCGAAAATAATAAATGATTTTTCTTCAATTTCTTGGTTGCGCTGGCGTGCCTAAGTACTGCTTCACATATCCAATTCTCCTTCATTTCGATTGGCGATGGCAGCGACGGTGATGAAGGCTGACAAGTCACAAACAAATTCGATATGGCTTCATGAGTCTGGACTCAGCGGCAGCAAATCACATGAATGGTTTGCAGTTTTTCGTTGTAGCGGGCCACGGCCTGCCGGCGATCGGACGCTAACCATAGCGATGCTCGACGGCCCCATCTGGACTGCCCCTCCCGAATTCTGCACATCGGTGAGCGGAAGAACAGCGTCTCCGAATAGAGGCGCAATGCGGAACAATGAGGAATGAGGAATGAGGAATGAGGAATGAGGAATGAGGAATGAGGAATTTTTTATAACTTAAACAGCATTAACGAAATTACAATACCCCACCACAATGGTCAACTTAAATATCGAAATTTAAGTAAATATTACCATTACACCAACGAGATGAGCATGAACGATTCCGCATTATGTCGAGTTAACAACAATAGATACCGGAGTGTACGAAGCTACAACTCGCGTGTTCGCTTCCTGATCCTGCATTACACTGCGCTTGATTTTTCCGAATCAATCAGGGCATTGACCGGAGCAGGCGTAAGCGCTCATTACCTTGTCCCGGATCCAACTGACAAAACATACCGAGATGCCGGCTTTAAGGATCTTCAAATATTCAATCTGGTCGACGAAAAAGACCGCGCTTGGCACGCCGGCGTCAGTGCATGGGAAGATAGGACAAATCTCAATGACTGCGCTATCGGTATTGAAACTGTAAACCTCGCCGTCGATAATCAAGGGCAGTTTTATTTCCCTCCATATGAAGAGCGCCAGCAAGTCGCGATTGCCCAGCTAGCTGCCAACATCGTGGCGCGCTATCCAGACATCACGCCAACTCGCGTGTTAGGGCACTCTGATATTGCCTACTCTCGCAAGAGCGATCCCGGCCCGAAATTTCCCTGGCAGCTACTCTATCAGTACGGCGTCGGAGCCTGGTATGAACTTGAGTCGGTTTCGCAATTTCGAGAGGAAATTAAAAATGGCCGACTCTCTACAGCCAAAACGGACATGATTTCGCAATTTAGAAAATATGGCTATGCAGTGACAGCCGACATGACCGACTCCAACTACCGGGCCTTGGTGCGGGCCTTCCAGATGCATTTCCGGCAAAGCAGTTACTCAGGGGAAATGGATGATGAAACTGCCGCCATCTTGTTCGCGTTAAATAAGAAATATCGCCCTTAAACCCGCGGCGATGATGGCACCGGCAGCAGCAGTACGAAGTGGCCATGTTATTGCCGGTTTCCGTCGTGTCATGCGATACAACACCGATGCCGACCTTACTGCCAGCGGCGACTATGCCTCTCGCAGAGAAACCTGCCGCACCGGTAAGCGCGATCGAGATCCGATTTGTGCGATCGGTCGCGTGGGTTAATGACGTACTGGATGCCGAAACACCGCGTACTGTGCCCAGTAGCTTGCTGTCTTAATCAGCCTGCCGGCAGACACGCGTGTTTTTGGCCGATAGGTAACGTTGTGGTTAATCTTTAAAATATGATACACGAGGATTCTAGATGAACCTTAAGCTGTTCGTTGCCGCCGTTTCCTGCAGTGTTAGCTTTTCTGCATTTGCCGATATAACTGATTCCATTGCAGTTTACTCTACTCAGAATAATCAAGGATCCGTGTCTTTAGGCGAAAAATCTTTTTTCACAAAGGATTTCAAGATAAGTATTGCAAATATCTCAAATAAGCCCATCGATTTAAATAAAATTTGTCTAAGAGCGTTTTCCAAAGATGGAAAAGAGTTCAAGCTTGATACTATTGATGAGAAGCTAGCCAAGGGGCTGCTGAGCCCAGGAAAATCGGTAAATGGTTTTGCCGTTTTTGCATCTGATGATGCATCGGTTTCAACAGCTGCCGTGGTAAAGGCGCTGTCTGTCTGCAAGTGATTTGCAATGATGTATTTATTTCGCGGGGCGTAAGCGCTCGATCAACGGCACTCTGCCAACAACTATTGAGACATCAGAGAAATGTGCCCACCTAAATAGCAAGCCCTAAAATCGTGAGCGCCTTACGTGGCATGGTTCTCAAGGGCAGGCGGTGTCGTGAGAATTGCAGGGTCCAGGCATATTGAGGCGTGAATCCTGCAAATTTCGATGAGGTCTGGATGGTGCCGAAGGCGCCTGAGACGGGGTGAAATTTTTTCCGGCATTCGCTGCGCAAACAGTTCAACTTGAAGCATCCGCTAGTGGGCTTGGCCGATCTTATCGATTGGAATCGACTGGGCCCGGGTTAATGGCATAAGTCATGATGGATCGGACGCTTCATAAATTATATTGATAGCTAACGACTGCGAATCGAAGACGTAAAAGCCTAAAAAATTAACGATCTTAAATTACATCGGCATTAGTTATATATAAATTTATTCAAATCAATGTCTATCAAATCAATCTTCCATATTTTTTCCACTCTTACCATGCTTGCGCTATCTGCGTGCAGCGGACCCTCAGTTTCGTCGCCGCTAAAGCCGATCGAAAAAGCGGCACCGGCATCGACAGCTATAGCGAATATGGATGAAGAAACGTCCCAAAAACTCGATGAATTGCTGGCATTGCGCGCGAAGAATCAGGAAGAAAGCACCGGAAAAATTATCGACATCTTGTCAGCGGCATTTCTGCAAACCCCATATCGCGGAAAACTACTCATAGGTTCGAATACAGTTCCAGAGAAATTGGTTATTGATTTCCGTGGATTGGATTGCTTCACTTTCTTGGATTATGTTGAAGCCGCAAGACACTCAATTCATAAAACGGATTTCTTGAATCATCTTATTGAGACTCGCTATGTAAACGGCGATGTAAACTTTATTAATCGGCGTCACTTCTTTACAGACTGGGCATATAGACCCAAGGTGCTTGCCGACGATATTACCTCAACCTTGAGCGCCAATGCCGTGACAACAAAAAAAGCACTCAACTATAAATCAGATGCAACGCTATATTTGCCAGGCTTGCCTGTCGTACAGCGGAGCGTCACCTATATTCCGAGCAATTTTGTGGACGATTTCGTTATTAGTCAATTGCAAACCGGGGATTTTATTGGAATTTATTCTCGAGCCGATGGCTTGGATGTAACACATGTTGGCATCTTCATCAAAACAAATTTTGGGCCGATATTTCGCAACGCATCCTCAAAGAAAAAGTATATGAAGGTCATTGACTCTCCGTTCGTCGAATACATTAGAAATACCCCTGGAATTGTAGTGCTTCGACCAAAAAATTACCAAGGCTAGGCAAATTTATATCTCAGTCGATGCCGGAAATTCCATCTTACCTGAATGGTCCGAATCGGCCTGAAGAACGCATTGGCGATGCGAATTCCACTCATATCATCCACTACAATGCGGAAAAATGAGAACCTCGTTATTGAGCTGCCGCTAGTACTACTGTATCAATAAAGTAACCAAAGACGCGGAGCAAAATGGGCATTGGTGGAGCCGGCGCGCGATATAGGCTGCGCGTCGCGATGGAGTCAGCCATGTGGCGCTGCGCGCGCCGGGGAGCCACGAGATACGTAGTCCGGGGGTAAGGTCAGTGGGGGCCAATTTCAGCGTTTTTTTGCTGCCCTCTTGAATGAGGCGTCGCGCGACAAGAAACCCGTAAGCGGCAATGCATCGCGTCGCATGGTAATGAAACCCGCGCCAGCCGCGCCCCTCGAAGTGCCCAAGACCAAACTCCTGCTTGAGATCCTGGTAGTCGCGTTCAACGCGCCAACGCTTCTTGGCAACCTGAATGAGTCATTCCACAGGCGCCTCTGCGGGCGACGTTGAGAGCCAGTACTTGGCCGGCTCGGTTTCGTCAACTGGCCACTCAATCGGCAGCCACGACTCGTCGCGCGGAGTGGAACGCCAGTAATCGCGGTGTGAGACGCGCCCGCGCACCGCCGCAAATCGCGAGCTCAGTGCGGCGCGCGTACCTTCACGCCACGATATCGTCCGATAGCAGGATGATTCGAGCGCCAGCGTTAATTGACTCATGTCCCGCTACCCGGCGCTGCAAGCTTCGCAATCGACCGCCTTTGCTCTTGGAGGGCTCAGCCCCCACCGGTGCGCGGCCTGGCGGCCATACACGCGCGCTCGATTGGATGCCCGCCGCATATTGGAAACCAAGCTCGATGACAGCATCGCGAAACGCGGTGTCGATCCCATAATCCCCATCGGCCAGCACGACACCATCCGATGCACCGCTTTGCCGCGCGCCACGCAGCTGCGTGATTGGAGCAGCCCCCGCGAAAACCGGACACGTGGTAACGCTTAAATTATGAGGTAGTCTTCTGCCTATGTTTAAGCCTAACCACAACGTAGAACCGGTCGAAGTTCTGACCCAGCCGGAGCAGCGCCGCCGGCGTTCTGTCGAGGAGAAGCTCGCGATAGTGCGCGAGACGTTCGAGCCCGGCGCGACAGTTTCCGGTGTTGCCCGTCGCCATCAGGTGAATGCCAACCAGGTCTTCGCCTGGCGCAAGCTCTATCAGGATGGAAGCCTGTCGGCCGTCAGTGCTGGCGAACAGGTGGTTCCGGCATCGGACCTGGCCGAAGCGATGAAGCAGATTCGCGAACTTCAGCGGCTGTTGGGCAAAAAAACGATGGAAGTGGAAATTCTCCGCGAAGCAGTGGAGTACGGTCGAGCAAAAAAGTTGATTGCGCGCTCACCATTGCTGCCGGGGGACGACCGTTGAAGACGGTCTGTGAAGTCCTGGGTGTGTCGCGCGCGAATCTCGCGGTCAAGTCGAAGCGTCCTGCTGAGTGGGTCGACCGGCGCAAGACGCCCGTTCTGGATGACATGCCGCTCGTCACCGAACTGCGAGAGCTGGTTGCCGACCTGCCCACGTACGGCTACCGGCGCGCATGGGCGCTGCTGAGGCGAAGCCGGGACGCGCTGGGCCAACCTCGCGTCAATGCAAAGCGGGTGTATCGCGTCATGCGTCGCCACGGCCTGCTGCTCGAACGCCGACCTCGTCATGTCCCATCGACGCGTCGGCACGATGGCAAGGTCGCGGTGGACAGAAGCAACGTGCGCTGGTGCTCGGACGGTTTCGAATTCCGCTGCGACGACGGTGCCCCTTTGCGCGTCGTCTTCGCACTGGACTGCTGCGACCGGGAAGCCATGAGCTGGGCTGCGACCACCGGTGGTTACACCGGTGACATGGTGCGCGACGTGATGCTTCAGGCGGTCGAAAACCGTTTCGCCGGTGCGTTGAAGGCTGACAGCGAAATCGAGTGGTTGAGCGACAACGGTTCCTGCTACATTGCCGACGAGACAATGACGTTCTCGCGTGAAATCGGCCTGAAGCCGGTCACGACACCCGTCAGAAGTCCGCAGAGCAACGGGATGGCCGAGAGCTTCGTCAAAACGATGAAGCGCGATTACGTTTCGTGGATGCCCAAGCCCGACGCCCGAACGGCGCTGCAGAACCTGGCCATTGCGTTCGACCACTACAACGAGTCGCATCCGCACAGCGCCTTGAAATACTGCTCGCCGCGCGAGTTTCGCCAGCAAGCAAATTCTCCAACCTAAGCGTGACCGCGTGTCCGGTCATGCAGGGGCAAGTCCAGTGATCGCGAGCTGCGGCTTGGTCGCAAATTCAATCTTGCTTGGCACGCCCACCTGCAGTCGCCTGGCCAGATCGTCGCTCCATTCCCGTGGCGGATAAAGCGTAAACCACGGGCAGGCTCGCCTCCTCAGTGGCCACAGACAGGCTCACGGCAACCTGACAGTTATCCTGCTTGCCGAGCTGCCCGCAGTATTGCCGCGCGACACCGACTGAATGCTTGCCCTTTTTCGGGAAGCTCGTGTCATCAATAATCCAGTACAGGCCCGTTGCCGGATCAATCTGCGGCAACACCCAACGACACACCTGCTCGAGCAGCGTGGCGTCAAACCATTTCGACTTTGAAACGAAATGATATAGCGACCGGTGCCGCGCGCTCACGCTCTGCGAGCAGGTCAACCAATGGGCGCGCGAACAGGGCAAACCCGGTGTAGCATATGTTATCGACGGACCCTCCGGATTCTCTGGGCCGATAGCCAAAGCGTTGTCCAGCGACACCATTTCAAGCATTGCCTCAGAGTTGGAGAGTGTAACGGGCGACAGTCTGTTCTTTATCGCAGGCGTACCTCGCGATTTTTACAAATTCGCAGGCGAACTGCGCCAACATCTGGCAACGAAGTTGGACTTAATCGCTAAGCAACGCTTCGAGTTCTGCTGGATCACCGACTTTCCAATGTATGAATGGGCTGAGAAGGAACAGCGCATCGATTTTTGCCACAATCCATTCTCGCTTCCTCAAGGTGGGTTCGAAGCTCTTGAAGCCGCCGTCACCGTCGAGCAGCAACTCGCGCTAAAAGCCTATCAGTACGACATTGTCTGTAATGGCATCGAGTTGTCGTCAGGAGCAGTTAGAAACCACGTCCCGGAGATCATGTACAAGGCTTTTGAAATCGCCGGCTACCGGCCTGCCGATCTTGAGGACAAGTTCGGTGGCATGTTACGCGCGCTGCAGTTCGGTGCGCCTCCGCACGGCGGTATTGCTCCGGGCATCGACCGCATAGTGATGCTGTTGGCGGGTGCCAGCAACCTGCGGGACGTCGTCATGTTCCCAATGAACCAACAGGGCGAGGATCTCATGATGGGTGCTCCTAGCACCGTGGCCGCCAGACAACTGACGGATCTTCACATCCAGATCGTGCCGCCGTCGCCAGTCGGTCGTGACTAATATCAGCCTTGTGCGAGCGGCCCGCTCACGCTCCTCCAGAATCGTGCTTACTTCAGTGCCGGGCGCGCAATCAGCCGATGACAGGCGATCGCCAGAATACTGCAACTTCCCATTACCAGCGCTAAAGGAAGCGCGGAAGTGATCTTAAAGAGGCTCGTCATGAATATCGTCGCGACGCCCAAGCCGTTTTGAACAGCGCCCATGACCGCAGACGCCGTTCCGGCGTGCTTCCCATGTTTCATTAGCCCTAACGCGGAAGCGTTAGGGCTAATGAAACCGTGTCCTACGAGAAATCCGAACAGCACGGCGAGCACTGCAAATAGCGACGAAAATCCAAAGTAAAGAGCCGTGATCAGCATGATCGACAACACTGCGGGACACAACAGCGCAACGCCGAGTATCCGATCTGGTGGAAATCGCTCAACAATCGCCGCATTGACCTGGGAGGCAAATATAAGACCAGCAGTATTAGCAAAAAAAACCATTCCGAAGTATTGCGCGGGAATGCCATACACCTCCATCAGAACAAATGGTGCACTGACGACGTAGGCGAATAGTGCCGACTGCATCAATCCGGACACGACAGTATATGCGAGCAATTGAGAACAACTCAATAGTGCTCGATACTGCCCAAAAATAGATAAATTATCTTCACGAACTCTGCGTTCTGCCGGGAGCGTTTCATTGATTGTAAAAAAGACCCCAATCAAAAGCAGACTCGCAAACAAAGCCAAGATAGCGAATATAACTCGCCAGCCCGCCCCCGCCATCCACCCACCAATCAACGGCGCAATCATCGGTGCCACGGCGACGACCGTAACCATCAACGAGAATGCCCTGGCCGACCCATTGGGTCCGAAGCGGTCCCGCACCATCGCACGCCCGATCACGATTCCAGCACAACCCCCTACGCCTTGTACGAATCGCCATGCAATTAGCATCCATATGTTTTGTGCCAGCCCGCATCCAATAGAGGCAACGATATAAAGGAGAATACCCGTGCACAGGGGAATTTTCCTTCCGACCCGGTCGCTTACTGGCCCATGCAGCAATTGACCGATGATCACGCCGGTCAAGAAGGCCGTCACGGTGTACTGAACGAGCCTATGCGGCACGCCGAACTCGATGGAAATAGCAGGAAATCCTGGGAGGTACATATCGGTCGATATTGGGCCTAGCGCTGTCACGAGACCAATAAGAATCAACCACCCTAGATTAAACGAGCCACTCGAGATCACGCGAACATTCATAACCATGCCCCAATCATCCAGTTCTTACTGGAGATATCGATTTAAATAATAATCTCAAATCCATCGTTGGTTAAAAACACCTCCCGATTGCGTTTGGCCGGTACCGTCTCGTCTCTGCGGCGCTAACATCAACGACCCCCCCCACACTGACGTGTACTTGCCAATACTACCACCGAAGCGTTTGCCGATCATACTCGCGACACCATTTTCGCCGGCTACAAACCCGCGCCGAACATATCTCTTCTCGCCGATCAGAAAATGACAATACTAGGAAGACTGTATAGAACAATTCAATTCATCTAAGCGCGTGCACAATGTTTAAAAAAAACGGCCCTCAGCGCGGCCGCTGAGCCGTTCGTGAGCCTCGCCGTTCGTCGTCGGTCAGCAATCGACCATCGGTGCACTCCCTGTAGCCGTTGCCCGCGCCGAAGGTATACTCGTCGCCTATCTGCCTCGACTGGCCAGACGCCGCATCGCTAATCTGCGCGCCGGCGACATCAAGACCGATGCCCGAGACGCCGGATATCCTGCGATCACTTCGATTAGCCGACGAGCAACTCGCGGCGCTCGCGATGCTCTGCAGCGTCGAAGACGACCTCGCCGCTCAGGTCACTCAAACCAGCAACCACTTTCACGGCCTGCTTACGCAGATCCATTCAGGCACTGAGCGAACAAACCGCGATCGCGCCCGGCATGCAGGCAGCTACCATCGTCATGCCCCGCTTAGTCCAACAGCTTGCGACCTTGCATAGCGCCGCTTCGAGATCGGACGTGGAGCGACTGGTACTGCTCCCCTCGTTGGCTGGTCCAGACCAGCATGCCGGCAGTTGGCGTCAGGACCGCCACCATACTCCTGACCGAAGCCGCCCACTGGCCTTCGCTTCGGCTGTACACCCGACGGCCTACGCCGGCCTTGCCTCGTTCACTCGACGCTCAGGCTCGTCTATCTGAGGCGCGTCCCCATCCAGACGCGGCATCAAGCGCGCCTTTCCTCTCTGCCTTCACTGCCTTACGAGATCCGGTTTCACGGGTCTATTACTCGCCCAAGATCCAGCAAGATAAGCGCCATAACCAAGCACTCATCGTACTGGCGCGACGACGCTGCGGCATCCTGTTCGCCTTGCTGCGCGACCGCACCACTTACCAACCCAAGTCAGCTCTACCGATTGACAAAGGACATAGCTCCCAAAGACCTAGACTGACACGTAGCCTACAGATGGCTTAACCATTATCGAGAATTACACGCTCTTATATGTGCCACTAGAACTTCATTCAACCGCCATTTTTTCCGGGTCGGAAATTATCTCTTCAATTATATTCAAATAATCGAAAGCCAGGATCCTTACATCTTCCCCACAAAAAATTCCAGCATAGTAACCAAAGACACCAGAGAGCGCATTCTCACCTTCACAAATAGAAAGTGTCAGATCCGTTTTCACGCCCTGCAACGGTACACTTTCTTTTATGACGGCGACGTCGTCGAATTTGAGTAAATCTGGAGAAAATGGCTGATAATTGAAATGAATCTGAAATGGCGATACGTAGCTCCTGCCGACGTCCACGCCAGCGCATGCTTCGAAAAACTGGGGCGGCAGTTCAGCGTTCGCCGACACATCCAGACTCGACTTACTCAAACACCTCACCACATCGATATATCTCATCTTCTTGTTTAGCACGATTCGATACGCGCCTGGCTGGACGAAATATCCGATAATAGCCTCCCTGTTTGAATTTTTCCTATTCGCAATCGGTGATCTAATGCAGACATCGCGCTGACCTGTTTTCCTCTCGAAAAGTACAAAAAAGGCAGCCAACAAGAGATAGTTGGACGTACACGAATATGCACGACAGAATTCATCAATACCCGTTTTGTGCGCTTCAATTGAAAATTCGAACTGGCCACCTTGAAACGAAAATAATTCTGGCCGATCTCGCCCACATGGCATCATCAACGGGAAGCGGAGCGACGCGAAGATCTCGAAACGAAATGTGATGCGTAGAGGATGCTGAAAAATGGATCGGAATCCCGAAATGTTTGACACGCTGGAAGGAGCGATTGGCATGCACCTGGGTGTCGCAAACAATTGACGATCTCGAACCGCAAGATGCCCGATATCTTGATCCTGCACGAAAGGAAGGGGCATCCCGACCGGGCGCCAGCGAATTTTTGAAAGCGGGCGCAGTCTTTCGAGTTGAAACTGTTCGTAGTCTGTAGCGACGGCCAGGATTTTGAAACGGCGCGGGAGTGGCCATGCTGATCAAATACTCTTCGCCCGTCCAAGTCGGTACCTAGACGTATTGCCCAGGCACCGAAGCACCGCGCACCCCGCGCAGAAAGTCTGACCGCGATCTTCCAGAGCAACGGAGATGAAATATGCCAAAGGTATCCCATCAGCACCTTGTATTTCGACACCGGAAGCGCGGGCGTGGTGCTTTATCCCGTCGACAGACCAACCGAGATGGGATGTAAACGTTTAATCGCTATCGAGCGTCGCGTTGTGGCGAGGTGCACGCGCATCCGTGTGACAGGATTCGATTGCGGAAGTTACAGGATTTCAATATGGTCGTGAATAGAAAGTGTGAAAGAGCCCTCATCGTGGACAGTCATCCGATTACCCGAGACGGCATCGAGATCGTGCTCCGAAATGCGTTTGCCAACATTGACGTCCTCGGCACATCGGATATGGCCAAGGCGGGCAATAGCTGCCGCCTCGCCAAGCCGGATCTCGTGCTGATGGACCTGATGCTGCCAGGAGCGGCCCCACTGATAGAGATGAGGCGGATTTTGGGAGAACTGCCGGACGTCAAATTCGTCGTCTTCACCGCGCTGAAATCGGAAGCGCGCGCGGCAGATGCGATCCGCCATGGCGCGTCGGGCTACGTGTTGAAATGGTGCCAACCGGATGATATGGTGCGCGCCGTCGAGCGCGCGCTGTCGGGCAGCATCTATATCGACCCTTCTCTCGACGAGGCGAAAATCTCTTCGATCCTCGACAGCCGAGCGCCGTCGGGATTCGCAGACGAGTTGACGCGGCGAGAAAAACAAGTGCTGGAGCTGATCATCGACGGTGCGCGAAGGCGCGAGATTGCGTCGCTGCTGAACATCAGTCCGAGAACCGTCGACTGCTACCGGCAGCGCCTGATGCAAAAGCTTGGCGCACACAATGTCGCGGACGTCATTCACTGGTCCTACAAATTCAGCACCCCGATACGAGTTCGTTGAGAATGTAGGCTGGCGCATTCCGCTGAAGTGCACATGCTCGATTCGTGCATTCCGGCCCTGCGATCGTACTACGCCTGCCTTTGCTTGACCGTCACGCCTTGATGGGCCGGAAAATCCGCGGGTGGGTCCGTCCACTGTGACTGAAACAACCATGTCGTATTTCATTGTTGCCTACCTTCAACCTGGCGACATGGAGCACCTGAACGGCGGCATGCCTGTTAGCCCTGTTCCCGCGCGCTCGAACGACACCGGATTGTCCGGCAGCATCCCAATGTTCATCCAAGCGACGTCAGCGTCTAAAATGGGGGCTATCCCGGTTGACGATCGCTCTGCGCTCGGCGATACGGGACTTCGCGACGCCGGCACAGCGTAAGCGTGATGCGGGCAACATGCAGGTTTATGGCGCGGACAAAGTGCGGAAGCAGTTGAACCGGGAGCGTATTGCGGTGGCACGTTGCACCGTCGAGCCGTGGCAGGGCTGGCTCTATGTCGCATTTGTGATCGATGTGTTCGCTCGGCGCATTGTCGGCTGGCGTGTTAGTTCATCGATGACCACGGACTTCGTTCTGGATGCACTTGAACAAGCCTGATTATTGGGGCTGGTCAATTCAGAATCGTGTCGCACGAAGACGGCTTTGAGCTCGCAACTGCCGCACGATGCGCGGACGGCCATCGCTGCCGCGACTCGCCCGGTAGATGGCCGCCACTTCGATGTCCGGCGCCTCGTTGGCCTGCGCTCTGACGCTGGGCGAGCGAGCCCGCCACTGGCAATATCCACTACGCGAAACGCCCAGAATCTGGCATAGCCGGGTGATGCTGTACTGGTCGCGGTGTTCGTCGATCCATGCGCACCTCACCGCGCCCCTTTCGCGAAGCATGCCGTCGCTTTTTGAAATATCTCGATATCGAGCTTCGCACTGGCGAGCTCCTTGCGCAGCCGGCTGTTCTCCGCTTCCGGTTCACGGATCGGTCGACGACCCGTGCTCGGCGCACTGGCCGCGCCCGTTGTCGCTTTCGCATTGCCTTTGCGCTGAACACGGCACCCATTTCCCAGCGTCGCCACCGGCACGCCCAGCCTACGAGTGGTTTCATGCTGGCCAACGTTCTCCGACAAGCGCACGGCCTCTTGCTTGAATTCCTATGTGCGTTGCCTTCTCGGCACCACTTTTTCTGCCATCCGCTTCTCCATACAGTCAAAAAGTTATCAAACTTCTTGCTGTACGTGGAATCGAGGCAGAGGCAGCCTTCGCCTGCTCAAACGAACGCCCCCGACAGCGCATCGCCCGGACGCTCAGTCGCCGCCGCCGAGAAGCCTCGCGATATCAGTGCGAGCGCCTGAAGCGGAACACGAACCAGTAAACTG
The DNA here is from genome assembly GCF_000959365.1 of Burkholderia oklahomensis C6786. NCBI lineage: Bacteria > Pseudomonadati > Pseudomonadota > Betaproteobacteria > Burkholderiales > Burkholderiaceae > Burkholderia > Burkholderia oklahomensis. The sequence goes on along the minus strand of NZ_CP009556.1, from coordinate 1,428,564 downwards.
CGCCCACCAAGAGCGCCCCACCGATCCAGTTTCCCGCGGTGATCACCGCGAGATTGCCTAGGAAGTGCTGAACCGGAATCAATGGTTCAATCGTGATGGTTCCGTGACCTAGATCGAGCCAAAACGACTGCGGTGCCCATTGCTCGATCATCAGGCCGAATGGCACGAAGAACATATCGGCGATACAGTGTTCGAAGCCTGCGGCAACAAAGAACGCGACCGGGAACATGATGGAGAGCATCTTGTCGGTAAACGAGCGCGCCGACAGTGAAAGCCAAACCGCGAGGCAGACCATTACGTTGCAGAGAATCGCGAGGAAGAACGCTTCCATCGGCGCGTCGCTCGCCTTGGCCAACGCGAACGAGAGCGCGACCGCGCCGAACGCGCCGTGACCGATCTTGTAGGCACCCGCCAGGAACAGAATCAGAGCGGTCGCCACCGCGCCGACGCCATTGCCGATCCACACCGTCACCCACACGCGGATCAGCTCGCGAAACCGCAGACGCTTGCTCGCCCACGCCATCACCATCAGGCAATCGCCCGTGAAGAGCTGCGCGCCACCGCAGATGATCAGCACGAGGCCGAGCGAGAACACGATGCCGCCGATCAGGCGCGTCACGCCGAACGACATATGCCCGGCGGCGTCCGACATCGCAACGATCGCGAAGAAGCCTCCGAATGAGATGAACGCGCCGCCGAGAATGGCGAGCACGAAGAGCGTCGCGGTGTCGTAGTGAGCTTTCTTGACGCCGAGGTCTTCAGCGGCGCGCGCGATGGCGGGCGGCATGAGCGCATCGAACAGCGGCACTTCGACCGCTTGCCTGGAAGCCGCGCCGGTTGAACCGGCGGCCTTCGTGGAAACTTCGGTGACGGGTTTCATGACATTCATTGGTTATGCGGCAACGGCTGGAGCCGGCGGTACCGCGCGATTCGGATTCCCGCCGCCAGCAGCGGCCTGAATAGCGGTCAAGGCGATCGTGTAGACGATATCGTCGACGAGCGCACCACGCGACAAGTCGTTGACCGGCTTGCGCAGGCCCTGCAGCATCGGGCCGACCGAGACCACGTTCGCGGAGCGTTGCACCGCCTTGTAGGTCGTGTTGCCCGTGTTGAGATCCGGGAAGATGCAGACGTTGGCGCGGCCGGCGACGGGGCTGCCTGGCGCCTTTTGCTTGCCGATGGCCTCCACGGTGGCAGCGTCGTACTGCATCGGGCCGTCAATGACGAGATCGGGCCGGCGTTCGCGCACGAGCGCAGTCGCCGCGCGCACCTTCTCGACGTCGTCGCCCGAGCCCGACGAGCCCGTCGAGTACGAGATCATCGCGACGCGCGGATCGATACCGAAGGCTTTCGCACTGTCGGCCGACTGGATCGCGATTTCTGCGAGTTCCTCCGCGCTCGGATCGGGGTTGATCGCGCAGTCGCCATAGACGAGCACCTGGTCGGGCATCAGCATGAAGAACACGCTTGATACGACGCTGTTACCCGGCGCGGCCCTGATCAACTGCAACGCGGGACGAACCGTGTTGGCCGTCGTGTGGACAGCACCCGAGACGAGGCCGTCGACATCGCCTCGCGCCAGCATCATCGTGCCGAGCACAACCGTGTCTTCGAGCTGCTTCGCGGCTTGCAGCGCGGTGAGCCCCTTTGATTTACGCAGCTCGACCATCGGCTCGACATAGGCGTCGCGGATCGTTTCCGGATCGAGAATTTCGACCGACTTCGGCAGCTCAATGCCGTGACCAGCCGCGACCGAGCGAATCGTATCGGGCGCGCCGAGCAGCATCGGACGGGCAATGCCCTTCTCCGCGCAAATCACAGCGGCGTGGATCGTGCGCGGCTCGTCGCCTTCAGGCAGCACGATGCGGCGGTCGGCCGAGCGTGCCTTGCCGACCAGGCGATGGCGGAAGACGGGCGGCGGCATCAACGTTTCGACCGGCGCGTCCAGGCGCGCGACGAGTGGCTCCACATGGACGTTGCCCGCGATGAAATCGAGCACGCGCTCCATGCGCACGGCGTCGTCGGCGAACACGTGGCTCGACAGGCCCGTCAGGCGCGAAGCAACCGTGAACGTGTCTTCGTCCGACAGCAGGACCGGCAGGCGGTCGAGCGGCGGCGCTTCGAGCAGCTTTATCGCTTCGGGATCCGGCTCGCCGCCGCAGGTCAGGATCAGGCCCGCGAGCGGCATCCCGCGCAGTGCGGTGAACGCCACGGCGAGAATCGCGTCGGAGCGATCCACCGGCATGACCACGAGCGTGCCGCTCTTGAAATGAGGAATCAGCTTTTCCGGCGAGCGCGCGGCAACCACGAAGTTTTCCACGCGCGCCGTTTCGATATCGCCGGACCGGAACACGGTCAGGTCGAGACCGGCCGCGACGTCGATCAGGCGCGGCGCGGTCAACTGCACATTGGTCGGCACCGCCGCGAGGATCGGCACCTCGCGCGCCGATCGTTCGAGATGGAGGCTCGTCAATTTGCCGAGCGCGGATGCGTTCGCCCCGCGGCAGCGGTTGATCAGCACGCCGGCGAGCGGACGCCGTCCGCCGTTGCTGTACTGTTCGGCCGCCCCGGCCGCAATGGCTGCCAGCTCCGTCGCGCCGCGCGTGCCGCCCGTGACCACGGGCACGAGATCGGCGCCCATCGAACGGATCATCTCGATGTTCAAGCGTGTGGAGATCATCGCGTCGACATAGGGAATCAAGCCCTCGACGATCATCACGTGATTGCCTTCGCGCGCGCTCTCGACGATCGCAACGACTTCTTCCATCAGACCGGCAAGGCACCCCTCGCGTACCATCTCGGCGGCGTGGGCGAATGGGATCGGCTCGGGCGTCGTCGTGCCGCACAGCGTGCGTGCGAAGTGGCTCGACAGATCGCGATCGCGCGTCGACGCTTCGGGCTGCGCGATCGGCTTCACGAAACCGACGCGCACGCCGGCGAGTTGCAGCGACCGCACCAGGCCGAGCGCCATCGACGTAAGGCCGGCGTCATGCGATACCGGAACAAGATAAAAAGTGCGAGGTAGATTCGTCACGTTCATGACAGTTGCTCCGTGGGCGACGGACGACGAGCGGACTTCTTCGAGCCGGCGTCGAAAACGCCGCCTTCGGATTGGCGGATGGCGCGCGCGATCTCAGTGGCTTCGCGGGCGATCGTGCCTTCTTCGTCGGTCGGCACGACCCAGGCTTGCGGACCGCTTCCGTTATCGATGCGGCCGCTCTTTCTGTCCACGGCCGCCTTGTTGGCGGCTTCGTCGAGAACGAAGCCGAACACCTTCAGGTGTTCGAGCGTCATCTTGCGAATGCGTACCGAGTTCTCGCCTATGCCGCCCGTGAAGATCAGCGCGTCGAAGCGCGGCAGCGACGCGGCGAGTGCGCCGATGTAGCGGGCGAGGCGGTGGACGAACACGTCGAGCGCGAGCTGCGCGCCTTCGTGTCCTCCAGCTGCTGCAGCTTCCAAATCACGGCAGTCGCTCGACAGTTCGGAGAGGCCGAGCAGGCCGCTCTTCCTGTTGAGGATCGCCTCCATTTCGCCGAAGTCGGCGCCTTCGACGCTGGCCATCTTCGCCGCTGCGCTGAAGTCGAGGTCGCCCGAGCGCGTACCCATTACGAGGCCTTCGAGCGGCGTCATGCCCATCGACGTGTCGACGCTCTTGCCGTTCACGACGGCAGTCGCTGAAGCGCCATTGCCGAGATGGGCAACGACAACGCCGCTATCCTTCGGATCGAGCCCGATCAAACGCACCGCTTCGCCCGACACATAGCGGTGCGACGTGCCGTGAAAGCCGTAGCGACGCACGCCGCGCTCGCGGTAGAAGCGCTGCGGCACCGCATACGAGTACGCGGCTTTCGGCATGGTCTGGTGGAACGCGGTGTCGAACACGGCCACTTGCGGCACGAACGGCAGTTCTTCGAGGCACGCGCGGATGCCGAGCAGGTTCGCCGGATTGTGCAGCGGCGCAAGGCCGGACACCACCTCTATATCTCGAATCACTTCAGACGTGATTAGCACGGATTCGGTGAAGCGCTCCCCGCCATGCACGACGCGATGGCCGACGACGGCCACGCGATCGAGCAGGCCCGCGTCGTCGAAACGGTGCATCAGGACTTCCAACGCCTTCGAGTGCGCGCCGCTGGACAGCGGCACCGTAGTTTTTTCACCGTTTTCCTTGATGATCAACCGCGCATCCGACAAACCGAGGCATTCGGCAATGCCGGAAACGAGTGGCTCGCCGCCGCCGGCCGGAAGGACGGTGAATTTCAGCGACGAGGAGCCGCAATTGATGACTAGGACAAGGTCGAATGGAGTGGGCATGATACTTTTTGATTCAGCAATTTTGTTGACCTGGGCTCACACCGCCGGAAGTTGGCGGGAGCGAAAAATTTCGACGGCGGCGGCGACCTGCTCGGGTGTGGGCGTCGGCTCATCTTTCAAGGCGTACTCCCGATCAAGCTGCTCCCATTTGTGAATGGCCATCTGGTGAAACGGCAGGACGTCGACCCGTTGAACGAGAGGGCCGAGATCGGCAAGAACATCGGCCAGGCGCGCGATATCGCCGGCGTCGTCGGTCAGGTCGGGAACCAGCACATAGCGAATCCACATCGGTTTGGACAGTCGCACGAGGCGCTGCGCGAAATCGAGAGTCGGCGCGAGCTCGCAGTTCGTGATCTGCCGATACTTCACGGGATCAATGTGCTTGATGTCGAGCAGCACGAGATCGACGGCGTCGAACCAACTGCTGTTGACGTTACGAGCCAAATAGCCTTGCGTGTCGAGTGCGGTGTGGAGACCGTAGTCGTCATGCAGGCGGGAAAGCAAGGCTCCCACGAACTCCGGTTGCATCAGCGGCTCGCCGCCGGACACCGTCACGCCGCCCGCCATCTTCAGGAACGGGATGTACGGCTTGATTTCGGCGATCGCTTCGTTGACCGTCACCAGGCGGCCCGAAGTACGCTTCCAAGTATCAGGGTTGTGGCAATACACACACCGAAACGGGCAGCCCGCCACAAAGAAAACGAAGCGCATGCCGGGGCCATCGCTTGCCGCGCCGCTTTCCACCGAATGCAGATAGCCGATCGGTCCGATGGCCCCTTTGACGCTCCGGGCCGGCACACAATGTTGGCACGATGTTTCGAAGGCGGCAGTCACGATGTTTCCTCTTTCCAGTTACGCTTGGATTGTTGCTACTCCGAAATCTATGGCGACCGCCGGAACTGCCCGGCGGCCGCCTTTGCTACCTGATTACAGCGATGCGTGGAACGTGCGCGAAATCACGTCGAGTTGCTGTTCGCGCGTCAGCTTGACGAAGTTCACCGCATAGCCGGAGACACGCACCGTCAGTTGCGGGTACTTCTCCGGATGCTCCATCGCATCGACGAGCGTCTCGCGATTGAACACGTTCACGTTCACATGGTGACCGCCCGCGCCCGTGTAGGCGTCGAGGCACTTCGCCAGGTTGCTCACGCGCTCGCCGCCCATGCGGCCGAGTGCGTCAGGCGTGGCCGAAGCAGTCCACGAAATGCCGTCGAGCGCGCTCGCGTACGGCAGCTTCGCGACCGATGCGCCCGCTGCGACGAAGCCCCTCTTGTCACGGCCGTTCATCGGGTTCGCACCCGGCGAGAACGGTTCGCCTGCTCGGCGGCCATCCGGCGTGTTGCCGGTCTTCTTGCCGTAGACCACGTTTGATGTAATCGTGAGAACAGATTGTGTCGGCATTGCATTGCGATAGAAGTACGGCTGCGACGCAACCTTCTTCATGAACGTCTCGGTCAGCCACACAGCGATACCGTCGGCGCGGTCGTCGTTGTTGCCGTAGGCCGGGTATTCGCCCTTGATCGCGTAGTCGACGGCCAGCCCTTCCGCATTGCGCACGATGCGCACCTTCGCGTGCTTGATCGCCGAAAGGCTGTCCGCGGCGACCGACAAGCCCGCGATGCCGCACGCCATCGTGCGCAGGATGTCGCGGTCGTGCAGCGCCATCTCGATGCGTTCGTACGCGTACTTGTCATGCATGTAGTGGATCGCGTTGAGCGCCTTGACGTAAGTCTTCGCGAGCCAGTCCATCATCGGGTCGAGCTTGGCCATGACTTCTTCGTAGCTCAGCACGTCGCCCTTGATTGGCTCGAAGCCTTCGGCCACCTTCACACCGCTCTTTTCGTCGACGCCGCCATTGATCGCGTACAGCAACGCTTTCGCGAGATTCGCGCGGGCGCCGAAGAATTGCATCTGCTTGCCGATGCGCATCGCCGATACACAGCAGGCGATGCCATAGTCGTCGCCCCAGCGGGAACGCATGATGTCGTCGTTTTCGTATTGGATCGACGACGTCTCGATCGACACCTTCGCGCAGAAGTCCTTGAAGCCTTCCGGCAGCTTGCCCGACCACAGCACGGTCAAGTTGGGTTCCGGCGCTGGGCCCAGGTTGAACAGCGTGTTCAGAATCCGGAAGCTCGATTTCGTTACGAGCGTACGGCCGTCTTCGCCCATGCCGCCGATCGATTCGGTCACCCAGGTCGGATCGCCCGAGAACAGTTGGTCGTATTCCGGCGTGCGCAGGAAGCGCACGATGCGCAGCTTGATGACGAGGTCGTCGAAGAGTTCTTGCGCTTGTTGCTCGGTGAGCAGACCGCGTTCGAGGTCGCGCAGGATGTAGATGTCGAGGAAGGTCGAAATGCGGCCGATCGACATCGCGGCGCCGTTTTGCTCCTTCACGGCAGCCAGATAACCGAAGTACGTCCACTGCATCGCTTCGCGTGCGGTGGCGGCCGGACGCGAGATGTCATAGCCGTACTTGGCCGCCATTTCCTTTAATTCGCCTAGAGCACGATATTGCTCCGATAGCTCTTCGCGTAGGCGCAGCGTATCGTCGTCGAAGACGTTGTTGTCGAGCTCATGGAACACGCGCTGACGTTCCGCGATCAGGAAGTCGACGCCATACAGCGCGACGCGTCGATAGTCGCCGATGATGCGGCCGCGGCCGTAGGCATCGGGCAGGCCCGTGATGATGCCCGACTTGCGCGCTGCCAGGATTTCCGGCGAATACGCATCGAAGATGCCCTGATTGTGGCTCTTGCGATACTTCGTCCAGATTTCACGGACGACCGGATCGAGCTTGAAGCCGAATGCTTCGAGGCCGTTTTCCACCATGCGCAGGCCACCGTTCGGCATGATCGCGCGCTTGAGCGGCGCATCGGTTTGCAGGCCGACGATCAACTCGATGTCTTGATCGATATAGCCGGCGTCGTGCGCGGTGATCGACGAAGCGCGATCGGCGGACACGTCGAGCACGCCCTTTTTGCGTTCTTCCTTCAGGCGCTCGGACAGCTTCGCCCAGACAGCCTTCGTGCGTTCGGTCGGACCGGCGAGGAACGAGTCGTCGCCTTGATACGGCACATAGTTGGCTTGGATGAAGCCGCGCACATCGACTGATGTCTGCCAACGCCCCTCAACAAAACCTGCCCAGAATTCAACGTCTTGAGTTTTCGACATCATGGTCATTATTCAACTCCGTAAATTACGAAAGATCGGGTACAGATCTTCAGACCTTTTCATTAGTTATGCTGATCTTAGTCAATAAGCTCGCCAGCTTCGCGCGTTCGCCCAGCAGCTATTCCATGGCCTGGATCACGGACGCGGCAATCACCGAGCCAAGGGCAATTATCATGATCGGGAGGAATCGGGTGAAAATGCTGTACCCATAAAAGCAATGTTGGATTCCGCGCCGACAGCCATCCGGTACGCGGGATAGTTCACTGTCACATGGTGCTTGCCGAGCAGGCTTTTGCGGCGTCGTCCACCCAATGGACCGGATGACTGTAAACGCAATTGTCTTCCGCTTTAATCTGCAACGCCAAACCTCCGCAGGACGTTTCGCGGTACTTAGCGTTCATATCCTTTCCCGTTTCGTACATCGCGGCAATCACTCCGTCCAGCGATACCTTGGGACTACTCACGCGATGCATCGCCATGCGGGTGGCGTTGATCGCCTTCACTGCTGCGATGGCGTTGCGCTCGATGCACGGGATCTGCACCTGACCGCCCACGGGGTCGCAGGTCAGCCCCAGGTTGTGCTCCATGGCGATTTCGGCGGCCATGCACACTTGCGACGGGCTGCCGCCCATCAGTTCGGTGAGGCCTGCAGCCGCCATCGAACAGGCGACACCGACCTCACCCTGACAGCCTACTTCGGCGCCGGAGATCGAGGCGTTCAGCTTGAACAGACATCCGATCGCACCTGACGAGAGGAAAAAGCGCAGGCAAGTGTTTTCGTCGAGCGGCTGAATGAAGTGGTCGTAGTAGGCCAGCACGGCCGGCACCACGCCGCATGCACCGTTGGTCGGCGCGGTCACCACGCGGCCACCGGCGGCGTTTTCTTCGGACATCGCCATCGCGTACATGTTGACCCAGTCCATCACGCTCATCGGATCGTTGGCTACTTTCAGCGAGGTGGTCAGCATCCTGTGCAGCGCCGGCGCACGACGCGGGATGCCGATCACGCCAGGCAGATTGCCCTCCGTGCGCATGCCGCGCGCCATGCCGCCCTTCATCGCTTCCCATACGCGAGAGAAGTGTGCGCGGATGTCGGTGGCGTCATGAAACGCCATTTCGTTTTCCATCACGAGCGCCGAGATCGACAAGCCGGTTTTATCGCACATGCCGATGAGCTGCTGCGCGGAGACGAAGTGATGCGGCACCGGCACGTCGCTGCAACTCGATTGATTGAAGTGTTCTTCATCGACGATGAAGCCGCCGCCGATAGAGTAGTAGGTCTTGGTTAGCATGCACGCATCACCGGCGAACGCGTGGATCTGCATGCCGTTTTCGTGCAGCGGCAGGTTGGCGGTGTGGAAAACCATCTCGAAGGCCACGCGCTGCTGGGTGCGGCCGAGCGTCAGATGGCCGGACTGCTCGACGTCGGCGATCAGGCCGGCTGCGGCTTCCAAGTCCAAGGAGTCGGGCAGATTGCCGGCGAGGCCAAGGATGATGGCGTGGTCGGTGCAGTGCCCCTTGCCCGTCAGCGCCAGCGATCCGTAGCAATCCACTTGCACGCGGGTGACCTGATTGAACTTGCCGGTTTCCTTGAGCACGCCCAGGAACTTGTGGCCGGCCTTCATCGGGCCGACGGTGTGGGAACTCGATGGGCCGATGCTGATCTTGTAGATATCGGTCATACTGAACATGGCGTGACCTCTTATGATGGTGTGTAAAGGGCGAGCAGGTTGTAGAAGATCGCGGAGATGGCGATGAGGCCGATCAGCACGACGAACACGTTGCTCGGCTTGCCGGCGTATTTCTTCATCGCGGGGATCTTCTTGATCGCGTACATCGGCATCAAGAACAGCAACAGCGCGATCACCGGGCCGCCGAACGTTTCGATCATGCCGAGGATGGACGGGTTGAACGTGGCGACCGCCCAGCAGGTCACGATCATGAACACGGCCGTGAAGCGGTCGAGCTTGGATGTGGCGATCGTCTTGCCGTTTTGCCGCAGTTGCTTGATCACGAGGCCGTTGAAGCCTTCCTTCGCACCGAGGTAGTGGCCGAGGAACGATTTGCTGATGGCGACCATGGCGATGATCGGCGCGGTCCATTCGATCACCGGGTTCTGGAAGTGGTTGGCCAGGTAGGTCAGGATCGAGATGTTCTGGGCCTTGGCGGCGGCGAGGTCGGCCGGTGACAGGCTGAACACGCAACTGAACACGAAGAACAGCACGGACAGCACCATCATTACGTGGGCGCGCAGCAGTGCGCGGCTGGAAGCCGGTTCGGCGTCGGTGCCATGCAGCTTGCGCTGGTCGACCGCGAACGATGAGATGATCGGCGAGTGGTTGAACGAGAACACCATGACCGGAATCGCGAGCCAGAGCGTTTTGTAGAAGGCGCCGCTGGAGATCGCGTGGCTCAGGCTTCCGGCTTGTTCGATGGCGGCGCCGTTCCATTGCGGGATCAAGTAAAGAGCAAGGACCATCAGGGCGCAAACGAACGGGTACACCAGGATGCTCATCGACTTGACGATCAACTTGCCGCCCAGACGCACGATGGACATCAGGCCCAGGATCAACACGAGCGAGAACACGGCGCGAATCCCGATACCGGTGCCAACCGAAATGTGCAGCTGGTTGTTCAGGAAGGACAGCACGGTATTGGTGATCGCCACGCTGTAGACGAGCAGAATCGGATAAATGGCGAAGAAGTACAGCAGCGTGATGAGCTTGCCTGCGCTGTGGCCGAAGTGCTCTTCCACGACTTCGGTAATGTCCGCGCCTTGCTTGCTGCCCGACAGCACGAAGCGGGTCAGGCCGCGGTGGGCGAAGAACGTCAGCGGCAAGGCCAGGATGGCCATCACGATCAGCGGCCACAGGCCGCCGACGCCCGCGTTGATCGGAAGGAACAGGGTGCCGGCGCCGATGGCGGTGCCGTAGAGACCGAGCATCCAGACAGTGTCGTGTTTGGTCCAGACCGGAGCCCCCGATTGGGTGGCAGGTGAAGTAATGGTCTTCTGCATGATCAGGGACACCCTTTCAAATTTAATTGACGATAATTCCACTATTCAGGAGATTCGCAAACGCCGAATCCACTTTCCGTCTCCCCCATTCTGGTTGGCACCTTTTGTTTATTTTTCGATTCCGGCTCATTGACTCAATGAGGCACCACTGGTTCTCGCGGCTTCCAAGACCCTTGCCACCCGACACGATGACGTCTGAACTCGACAGTGCCACCCGGCCCGCGCCCTTGACGGTCCTGCTTAAGACTGCGAACAGATTCCGGCCGACCGACGCTTCGATTATCGAAATCGCTGCGCTTTCGTTTCCCGTAATCACCGAATCAAAGCTTGTCGTCCGTACCGTACCGACCTTGACCGGATCACTCGATTGCACCGTTGCGATCAGATGTCTGCCGTAGATCGGACGCTCGAACGTGTCGTCGCCACGGACTGTGACGACATCGCTGATCTGTGCAACGTCGAGCCTGGCGCGCCACGCGCGGCGCGATGTTCTTTCCGTATGTGGATGCCGGAACGACGATATGCGAGTGTGCGCGAAAGACCGTCATCACGGTGGCTTCGACGTGCTCCGCTAGGCCGCTGCCGCTGGTCAGTTGCGGCGCATCCGCCAGCAAGGCCTTTTCCACGCCTCCGACGGACGCGGCGTGAACGGCCGCTTCCCGTGCATTGTGTCCAGCGACAAGCATGCGAATCGCGCCACCGATTGTGCTCAACGTCGGCGACGCGAGCGATAGGTTGTCATGCTCGGCGATGATCAGGTTGGCCATGTTTCGATATTCCTTTCATTCGTTAGCTGCGTGCGCCGACATATGACGGGCGCGCACCGGCCGTTGATGGTCTACAAACGCTGCTGATCAGGAATCGGCGGGCAACCTGACACGATGCACGTCGACAGATTTTCCGGCGCGCACCTAGCGTTCGAGCGGACAAATGAGAGACGGCGCTGCGCGCTCGATCATCCGTTCGACTTTCTCGCAAGCTTCGAGATACCGACGGACCGGCACTTCGTCGAGTTGCGAGTCGTGAAGAATTAGCAGTGGCGCGATTGCCTTGCGCTCCGCATCGGTCAGCATCCAGGGCTGACCGCGCTCGGCGCGCGATATGCACCTCCCGATCGACGCCTCCGCACATTCGAATACCGGCGAATCGGCTCGTCGGAGAAAGTACGCGAGATACAGCACGCCGATGATCGCGTCGACCTAGTCACCATTGCCGCGACGCGCGGCAAGCGTCGCGACTGCAAGATGATGCTTCAGCAAGAGATTCCGGATCTGTTTGGCGGACAGCGGAAGCAACATCGCCTTTCGGGCCGAACGGCACTTCACATTTCTCAATTGATGCATGTTCAAAGAGTATCGATTCGGACATCGAACTTCCATATGGCATGTTGTCGCCCCGTTGATTGTCGAAAGCCTGCGATGGTGTGAACACGCCCTGACGACGCACGGTCGTGTGTTCGAGCGTATCGAACACGAGTTTCCCAATGAGTAGGCCGATCACGATGAAGCCCGCTACGCCGCGCCTTTCGGCGCGTCGAACACGTCGATCACCGGCAACCTTCCGCGAAACTTCTCCGCATCTGCGATGGCAGTGTGTCCGCAGTTGCCTTGCGCCAGCCGCGATGTCCCGATGCCGACAGTCAGATTGTTGACGTCACCGTATCGGCACAGGCTGCCTGGCTGTCCCGGCGAAATGGGATCGAACCATCCGCCCTCATGAATCATGATGCATCCTTTCCGAATCGCGTCGGTCACCCTGACGCCGACGAGAATCTGCCCGCGATCGTTGAAGACGCGGATCACGTCGCCGTCGTTGATCCCGCGTTTCGCCGCATCCTCGGGGTGCATCAGGCACGGTTCGCGGTCCCGGATCGCATAGGTCTTGCGCAGCACGGTGCCGCACAGCTGCGAATGCAGCCGGCTGTGCGGGTGCGGGCTCACGACGTGAAGCGGAAACTTTGCCTTCGGCCCGTCGAGTCGCTCGATCGGTTCCATCCATGTCGGATGCGGCGGACAGTCGTCGTATTTCATCTTCGCGATGGTCGAACTGTAGATCTCAATCTTTCCAGAAGGCGTGCCGAGCGCGTTGAGCAGCGGATCGTCGCGAAACGCCTTGTGGCGGACGTATTGCTTCGCATCCTCGCGGACCGGGAACGCAAGCGCCTTGTTGCTGCGCCAGAACACGTCGAATACGGGCATCTCCATTGACATCCCGCGCGCCTGAACGCGAGCGGCCTCGTAGAACACGCGTATCCAGCCCATCTCGTCCCTGCCCTCGGTAAATGCGTCGCCGGTGCCGAGCCGGTCGCAGATCGCGGCGAAAATGTCATAGTCGCTTCGCGCTTCGTACAGCGGCTCGACGACCTTGTGCATCGCCAGGAAGTGCGTGCCGGAATAGTCGCCGATCTGTTCGATGTCGTTGCGCTCGTAGGAAGTCGTCGCAGGCAGCACGATATCCGCGTGACGCGCGGTCGGCGTCCATTGGAAATCATGGACGATGAAGGTGTCGAGCTTGCGCCACGCCTTGAGCATCGCGTTGCGGTCCTGGTGATGCGCGAAGGGATCGCCGCCGGCCCAATAGGCGAGGTGAATGTCGGGATAGGTGGCGCGCGTTCCGTTGAAGTCGAATGGCTTGCCGGGATTGTTCAGCATCTCCACCACGCGCGAGACGGGAATCCTTCGCGCGGCGCTGCCCTTGAACACGGCCTTGCCGCTGCCCGCATCGATGCCGGGCAGAACCGGACTCGTCGCGGACGGGCTGCCGCCGTTCGCATAGTGATACGTGAAGCCATAGCCGCCGCCCGGTAGCCCGATCTGGCCGAGCATGCTCGCGAGCGTGACCAGCATCCAGTGCGCCTGCTCGCCATGATGCTGCCGTTGCATCGACCACCCCGCCGCAAGCATGGTGCGCTTCGATGCGAACCGGCGCGCCAGCGCCCGGATGGTCTCGGCCGGCACGCCGCAAATGCGCGAAGCCCAGTCGGCATCCTTGGGCACACGATCCGATTTGCCCGTGAGATACGGTTCGAAGCGGTCGAAGCCCGTCGTGTAGCGTTCGAGGAACGCCTTGTCGTGGCGGTTTTCGACATAGAGCGTGTGCGCGATGCCCAGCATCATCGCCACATCCGTTTGCGGTCGCGGCGCGATCCATTCGGCATCGAAGTACCGGCAGGTCTCGCTGCGCACGGGATCGATGCAGAGCACACGTGTACCCTTCCTGCGCAGCGCCTCCATCGCCGGATATGCAGCATGATCGGGCACCAGCCAGCCGATCTGGTTAGTTGACACGGGATTGGCCCCCCAGAAGACCATCAGATCAGTATGTTCGAGCACGACGGGCCACACGGTCGGTTGCTCGTACACGTCGATCGAACCAACGACATACGGCAAAATGACCTGCGCGGCCCCAGTCGAGTAATCACCGCTATAGCCGACGAAACCGCCGTTGACGGTCATCATCCGCGAGAGCAGCGTTCGCGGCGGGTGCACTTTTCCCGGACTCTGCCAGCCATACGAACCCGCGTAGATGCCACTCGCGCTGTACTTGTCCCGAACGCGCTTCAGTTCCGCCGCGACGAGGTCCAGTGCACGGTCCCAACTGACACGCACGAAATCGCCGCGGCCCCGGCCCTCGACGTCGGCCCCTGGACCGTGCTCAAGCCAGGCGCGCCGGACCATCGGATAACGAATGCGGGTCGGCGAATAGATCGAGTCGATCACGCCCGGCAACTGGTGCGACGGATGCGGATCACCCTCCCACGGCTTCACGTCGGTCACAAGCCCGTTGACGACGGTTGCCCGGAAAGCGCCCCAGTGAGAGCCCGTGAGGATTTCACGCGTTCCGGCCGCGACCGGAGTCGCTCGTGCGCCGGATTCCAGCAGACTGTAACTGGCCGTCGCACCCAGGAAACCCGTCGCGAGTGCCCTCTTGACGAACGCGCGCCGCGACAGGCTCGCGTCGCGCGACGAATCGTTTTGTTTCGGCATGGTAACTCCTATGTTCTCGAATAATCAGTGCGTGTCGGCACGGGATGCGCGTCCGGTTCGCCGTTGCCGTGTAGGGCATCCGACGGCAGCAAGCCGAACAGCGAGCCGAGCAAGGTGGCGGTCGAGCCATAGAAGCCACCGGGATCGCGATCGCGGCAGGCGGCGACGAACGCCGGAATCCACCTGCGAAGGCGTGCTTCCATCCGTTTCGCGTTGTCGTCGTCGCCCTTGCGCAGCAGGCTCGCCAGCAACGCAAGTTCGACGGATATGTGATCGGGGGGCTCGCCGCTGCCGCGGCGTATCGCCATGCCAACTCGAGGCAACAGCGAGGCCATGTCGTGCGTTGCCTGGTCGAACAGGCGGCTGCCCATGTAGGCGCTTTCGTATAGCGGCACGGCAGGCGCACCGGTCACGCCCTCGAACAGACGTGTGTATGCCACCGACAGGTCGAGTGCCGCCGTTCGGGGTGAGTCGGTCGATGCCAGTGCTGCGTGCATCCCAGTGATCGCTGAATGGCAATCCAGCGCCGCGGCCAGTTCGTCCAGCAACGCAGCAATGTCCGGCTCCCGATAGTGCGCAATCGTCATCTCGTCGAGCGGCGCGGCCAACAGGCCGGCGATCCAGCTCGCGACGAGTGCACGGAATTCGCTTGCCTCGTCGATCATCGTCCGGTACTCCCGGCTTCGGTGCTGACGTCTTTCGCGTGATACTGGAGCCACGTCAGCAGCAGGCGATACTGGTCATCATCGAGCGACGTGAAGTGCCGCATCGCGCCGAGCGTGCCAATCCACTGATTCGCGAGAAAGTCCTTGCTGTCCGGACGCGCGTGACAGACCGCGCAGGTATGACTCATCAGATCGTCGCTGTAATGCCAGAGTCGCTGGAGATCAGCGCTCAGGCCATCGCTGCTGATCCACATCGTCAGGCTGCCCTGGGTCCAGTCCTGGCCCGTTTCCGGGTCGCGTATCGTTCTGTCGTGCACCATGTCGGACAAGGCCTTGCTCGACAGCACGGCCTGCATGATGCGCTGGCCGCGACGCGCATAGAACGCGCTTTCCGAACCGGCCTGCTGCCATCCGCGCAAGCGGACCTGCAGCCAGTTTCCGTTGCGCGCCAGCACCACCAGCTCCGCCGCCGCGAGCAGCTTTCCGTCCGGCTGTGCCGTCGTACCGTTAGCGGGCTTGTCGAGATAGAACGGCTTCGTCGACACGACATACAGCGCATTGGCCTTCGCCAGTTCGGCCGGCCTTCCCGCCAGCGCGCCGACCCTGGAGGTCGCCGCCGAATTCGCGGACGGCGGCAGAAGCAGAACCTTCTCGCCATGATTCGGTTGTTGCTGGCCCGGGCCAAGCGCATGAACGGCCGGCAGCGTCTTCAAATACGTCGCAATGGCCAACCGGTCCGAGTCCGTCAAACGCGAGGTATTTTTGATCACTTCCTTCATGTCGCCGCCAGCCCGAATTCCAATCGGCGTCACGCCCGCTTTCAGATACCTCGCTATGTCCTCGATCGACCAGTAGTCGATTCCGGTCTCGTCGGGCGTGATATTGGGCACGTAGCCTGTTTCCTCCGCGTTCGGTCCGCCCGCAAAGCGCTTGTCGTCCGGAATGACGCCGGCGAAGGTGCGGGGCGAATGACACTCCACGCAGTGTCCCGGCCCCTCGACGAGGTATCGGCCACGGATCCACCGCTCGCTTTTCCCGACCTCCACGGGCAGCGGTGCGCCCGAGAGGAACGCGAGTCGCCACAGTCCGATACCTCGGCGGATCGAGAACGGGAATTTCAGGTCGTGATCCGGCTGTCGTCCCTCGACGGGCGGCAGCGACTTGAGATAGGCGAACAAGTCCCGCAAATCGGCAGTGGTCATGTGCTGGTACGAGGTATAGGGAAACGCGGGATACGCATTTCCCTTTTCCGCTAGCACGCCCTCGCGCATCGCGATAATGAACTGTTCGAGCGTCCACGATCCGATGCCGTCCTTCGGGTCCGGAGAAATGTTCGGCATGCGGAACGTCCCGAACACCGTGTTCAGCGACCGTCCGCCGCCGAGCAGCGTCTCGTCGTGCCTGTCCGGCGACGCATGGCAGGTCGCACAATCGCCCGCGACGAACAGCGTGCGTCCGTTGCGCAAGTTTGGGGGGGCCGAGTCGATCAGGTCGCGTGACGGTTTCAGCATCCGCCACACGGGAGGCGAAGTTAGCGCCCAGAACAACGCGAGTGCGCACGTAGCCAGCAATCCGCCCCATATCCATAACTGTTTCTTCACTGCCCTGCTCCTTCACTCGCCATTCGCCGACAGTAGCGCCGTACCTCGGTCGCTACCCGGCCGCGTGAGCCAACGTTTAGTTCACCGGATCGCCTCTTCGATTCCGCTCGCAATCCGGCGACCGTATGACAGATTCCAATTTATCCTCATCCGACCGACGTATGAAAGCATGGTAACGACATGACAATCAGCGATCTTTGACACGTCTCAATACCAAAGCTGGCTTGCTGTTGAATTGTCCGATTATCGCAATCAATTCACGCACCGCATGCGTCCATCTGTCATATGTATGCGCGATTCGATATCTGCTCCCACGACCAATCCTTCAACAGACCTTCACCGCGCCAATTATTCTGGATACCTATCTTTTATTGATCGACAAATATCAGCAAACAATCGCCTGAATTTCACCCTCATTACCAATCTTCCCAGTGAGTTCGGCACAAAACTTTACATATCCCTCAAATTGAACGGTTCACGAGCACTCCTTTCATCCGATGACAATAAGCGACTCGACAAGTTGGCATTGCTCGTTAAATCCGAAATTCCATCGTGACCACAATCAAGGATCTTTCGACTTTTTTGCAAAACGATAGATCGTCGATCTGATAAATTTCCGATCGCAAAATTCTTCCAAATAAGAGAATATGAATATTTAATGTTAATTAACCATGGAAAGCACAACCTCATCGTTTTCCGTTGGTTTTCCTCCACCAGTGCGGATTTCTCAATCGCCAAGATCCACGCGCTGCACATTCGCTTCCGCCGTCATCGCACCGATGCATTGAAAAGCTCTGCCCACGTGCTCTCGTATCGCCGCTTCATGTGTCGTCCGGACGGACTATGTCCAGCGGGATGGGGCGCCATGCTTGAAGGTTTACTGAGCGACCAGCCGGAGATCGCATTGTTCGCATGCCTGGCAGCCGGACATCTGATCGCCTCGGTCCGCGTCGGCCCAGTTTCGCCCAGAAGCGTGTGTGGCACGCTGATCACCGCGCTCGTCATCGGTCAGGCGGGCATCCGCCTTGACACGGACCTGAAAAGCATCGCATTCGCGCTGTTCATCTTCGCGCTCGGCTCCACCGGCGAACCACGGTTCTTTTCGAACATCCGGAACGGCCAGCGGCTCGGCATCCTGTCCGTCATCGAGGTGATATCGGTGCTCGCGATTGCCGCCTGTACGGAGATGGCGCTGCATCTAGATCCTGGCACGGCATCGGGATTGCTTGCGGGCGCTGCACTGTCATCGGCACGACTTCCGAAGCGATCTCGAAGCTCGGGCCGTCGACCGGGGAAATCGCGCGCCTGCAGGCCAACATCGCGACTGCATACAGCATTTGCTATCTGTTCGGCCTGTTGACGATCGTCATCTTCACAACCCAGCTTGCACCATTCCTGTTGCAGACCCGACTTGAAGGCGGAAATGGCGCGCCTGTGGCGAAAGCTGGGCGGCGCCGGCAGCACGACCGATGCCACGGCAACGGTCCTGCCGGCGTTCGTAAGTCGCACCGCCGAGGTGCATGAGCGACGAAAGCCTCGCCTATATCGCCGAAATCGTGAAGGAGCGGCCCGACGTGATCCTACTGACTGACGATGTCTACGGCACTTTCGCGGACAATTTCGTATCGCTGTTCGCGCTGGCTCCGCGCAACACGATCCTCGTCTATTCGTACTCGAAGTACTTCGGTGCGACGGGCTGGCTTCTCGGCACTATCGCGCTACATCGCGACAATGTCCTCGACAAGCTCATCGGCGAACTCTCGGAAGAGCACAAGTGCGAGTTGCGTGAGCGCTATGAATCCATCACGACCGATCCGGACTCGCTGAAGTTCATCGACCGCCTCGTCGCCGACAGCCGGAGTGTGGCGCTCAACCACACGGCGGGCCTCTCCACGCAGCGGCAGGTGCAGATGGTGTTGTTCTCGTCGTTCTCGCTGTTCTCGTTGATGGATACGCCGGATGCGTACAAGCAGGCGCTCAAGCACCCGATCCGCAGCCGCAAGCGCGCGCTCTACGAGGAGATGGGCGTGTCGTTCGACGAAAGCGACCCGAACCAAGTCGACTACTACACGATCCTGGATCTCGATTTCCTCTGCGAGCGGATGTTCGGGCGAGCGTTCGTCGACTGGCTGCTCGAACGTGTCGAGCCGTCGGACCTACTGTTTCGGTTAGCTCGCGGAGCGCGCGTCGTGCTGCTTCCAGGGTAAGCACCTCACGACGGCCATCATAGACGGCGACGAGGGTTGCCCCCCAAAGTGATGTCCATCATTCGAATTGATGGACACCACTGTGACGGAGTTGGAAGCCAAGCCGGGTAACCGCAAGGGCCGTCCGAACCATGATCCCGAGTTTCGACGCCCGCTTGCGGCCGCGGCCTGCGAGCCTGGTATGTCGGTCGCGAAGCTGGCGCGGGAGAATGGCATCAATGCAAACATGCTGTTCACGTGGCGTCGTCGATATTGCGCGCAATTGCAGGCCGAATCGACGTCGCTGATTCCAGTGGCGGTGATTCATGAGACGCCGCCGCCGCAGGTGACGATGCCACCGGCGCCGGCCATCCGACACCGCGAACCGGGACGATCGAGATTCGGATCGGCGGGGTGATCGTCAAGGTCGACGGCGTGGTCGATGCCGATACGCTGCGGGCCGTACTGGGGAGCGTGCGGTCGTGATCTCCCTGCCCACGGGTACACGCGTCTGGCTTGTTGCGGGCATCACCGACATGCGCTGCGGATTCCAGGGGCTGGCGGCGAAGGTGCAGACGGCGCTTGAGGAGAATCCGCTGGGGGCAACGTGTTCATCTTCCGGGGACGCCGGGGCGATCTCGTGAAGGTCCTGTGGGCAACCGAGGACGGGCTCTGGCTTCTCGCGAAGCGGCTTGAGCGTGGCCGCTTCGTCTGGCCGCAGGCCGATGGCGGCAAGGTCCATCTGACGGCGGCGCAATTGTCGATGTTGCTCGAAGGCATCGATTGGCGGCAGCCGCGTCGCACCGCTGCACTGTCGATGTTGTAAACCGCGAGGAAGGCTCGTAAACTGCGCCGCATGTCGAACGGCGCCGAACTTCCTGACGATGTTGAAACGCTGCGAGCCTTGCTGGTCGAGGCCCGAGCTCAGCTTGCCGAGCGTGATCTCGAGATCGAGCAGCTCAAGGCACAGATCGACAAATTCAAGCGCATGCAGTTCGGGCGCAAGTCCGAGCAGTTGGACCGGGAGGTCGCGCGGCTCGAAACCGCGCTCGACGATCTGACGGGTGAGCGTGGCGTCGCGGACGTGCGACGCGCCCGTCAATCGAGTGCAGGCACGCCTGCCGGCGACGCGTCGCCGAAGGAAGCGCTACCGCCGCATCTGCCACGCGAAGAACGCGTGCTGGAAGCTGACGCGACCTGCCCGAAGTGCGGCAGCGCGATGCAGCCGCTCGGAGAGGACGTGTCCGAGCAACTTGCCCGGGTCGCGGCGGTGTTCAAGGTGATTCGCACGATTCGGCGCAAAACGGTTTGTCCGTGCGGCCACCACCTCTCGCAACCGCCCATGCCCGGCCTGCCGATCACGCGCAGCATTGCTCATCCGAGCCTGCTGGCCGACATCCTCGTCTCGAAGTACGCTGACCACGCGCCGCTGTACCGGCAGTCGCAGATTGCCGCGCGCGATGGCGTGAAGCTCGACCCGGCCAGCATGGGACGCTGGGTCGTCAATGTGAGGCGCTTTGCGAGCCGCTGACCGAGGCGCTGCGCCGCTACACGATGGCAACGTCCAAGCTCCACGCGGACGACACGCCGATCCCGGTGCTCGCGCCGGGCGAGAAGAAGAAGAAGACGAAGACGAAGACCGGGCGACTCTGGGTGTACGTGCGCGACGACCGCCGTTCGGGCTCGACGGAGCCGGCGGCGGTGTGGTTTGCCTACTCGCCGGACCGCAAGGGCATCCATCCGCAGTCCCATCTGGCCGGATTCGAGGGCATCCTGCAGGCCGACGCCTACGGCGGCTTCAACGAACTGTACGAGCGCGGCAAGGTCCGTGAGGCGGCATGTTGGGATCATGCCCGGCGGTACGTCTATGAAGTTCGGACCTATCCGTGATTCCCGATTTCTTCATTCTGTAGAACGCCCTCGACGAGAAAATTCCACTTCTGATCCCGCCGGCTTTTCGGGGGGATTGCCGCGTCAACACGCTTTCCGACGTCAATCAAGTCGAAGCCACCGAATTGCCAAATATCGGTTGTTTTCCCGACGCCAAAACGACGATTACTTGAAACAATCGCGTCCCTGAATAGCTGATCGAATGATCGACGATCCTGCCGTCAATATCATTCCGACGGCGCGGACATATCAATTCGGATCGCGATCATTCAGGCATCCAGATCACCCTGGACGATGGCCTACGAGGAACTTGCATGAGCAAACAATGGAAAGTACGACTCAATAGCATTGCGAGCGCAGAACGGCGCCGATTCCTGGCGCAAGCTTCACTATGTACCGCAGGCGCGCTCGCGATGCCGGTTTTCGCGTGCGCGACCGGCAACGACGTACGCGACGCGCATTACGTGATCGATACGTCGATCTCGTCGCCAAACCAAGATTCACGTGTGCGCACGCTTGTCCTTCACTACACCGCACAATCGCTTGCGCGCTCCGTCGCGCTGCTCATCGATCCGAAGCGGCCCGCCAGCGCGCACTATCTGGTGCCCGACGCGGCCGATGACGGCAAGCGCTTCCGCGTGTTCGCGCTCGTGCCCGAATTGAGCCGCGCATGGCATGCGGGCATTAGCTATTGGCAAGGCGAGCGCCTGCTCAACGCAAGCTCGATCGGCATCGAGATCGTCAACACCGGCTTCCCCGAGGCGGACGAAAACGCGCCGCTGATGCAGCGTCGTTGGTCATCGTTCCCGGACGCGCAGATGTCGGTGGTCGGCAAACTCGCGGCCGACATCGTCGCGCGTCATGGGATCCCGCCGCAAAAGGTCGTCGGTCATTCGGACATCGCGCCCGGCCGCAAGCTCGATCCGGGGCCGCTTTTCCCATGGCAGACGCTATACGAGCAGTACGGCGTCGGCGCGTGGCCGGACGCGATCGCGGTCGAGTACTACCGTGCTTGCCATCCGTTTCGTCGCGATGTCGCCGAGCTGCAGGCGAAGCTCCTCGCCTACGGCTACGACACGCCGCAAACCGGCGTGCTCGACGAGCGGACGACGAACGTCATCGCGGCGTTCCAGATGCACTTCCGCCCCACCCGATACGACGGCGTGCCCGACATCGAAACCGTTGCGATACTCGACGCGCTGTTGGACAAGTACATTGAGCGCGACAAGCGGCCGTTGCGCGACGAGAAGGCGTCCACGCCCGAACAGCGCGACCGAACGCCCGCACCGGATTCAGTCGATGCAAAGTCAGCCGCTTAGTCGAACCTAACGAATGCGCCGCGCGTCGACGCCGCGAGCGGGAAGCGTCGTCGCACAACAGCAATTGCCGGGCACGCCGTTCCGCACGATACGGCGCGCCCTTTTCGCGCGCCACTGAACTCGATTCATCATGCATCTCTCTCTTTCGTACTCCGATGCGAACGCCAAGCGAAGCGCGTACGACGTGCCGAAGGTCACGTTCGCCGGCTCGCCGTCGGCGCTCGACGCGCACGTGCCGCCGACGCTCCGCCCTCATCTGCCCGCACCGCAAGCCGCATCGAACGGAACGGACGCGCGAGGCTTCTCGGCGCCCGCCGACATGCCGACGTGGTCCGGCACCGAAGGCGTGCGTTTCGACTTCAACGACGGCTGCCGCGTGCTGCTGCCGGACGGAGACTGGACGGTCCGCCTGCGCGACATGCACACCGATACGCCGCTGTTCGACACGCAGATCGGCGCGGGCATTGTGACGAGCACGCGGAAGCACTTCGTGCCGTTCGTGATCGAGATTGATGCGAACGGCAAGCGTGTGTTCAAGCATCGCTTCGACGCACACGGCAAGCCCGTGCTCATCCAGTTCGAAGCAGGCCGGCTCGGCGAAGCGCTCGGCTGGTTCGGCTACGCGGTGAAATTCCAGCGGCGGCATCGCTGCAAGCTGACGTGCTCGATGCCAGCGCCGTTGATTTCGCTGCTGAAGCCCGGCTATCCGGACATCGAGTTCGTGACGCCCGATCTCGTCAAGCCCGAATGCTACTACGCGACATACCGGCTCGGGCGCTTCGCCGGCGACGAAGCGCGCGCGTACCAGCCGAGCGCGCCGCAGCTCGTCGGCATGCACCGCAGCGCCGCATACATGCTAGGCGTCGATCCGCGCGAGGCGCCGCCGCGCATCGAGCTGAACGACGATAGTCCGCCACTCGCGAGCCGCTATGTCTGCGTCGCCGCGCAAAGCGCGCTGCGCTGCGCGCGCTGGGAGCGGCCCGGCGGCTGGCGGAAATTGCAGCGGTTTCTGACGGCGGCCGGCTATCGGATCGTCTGCGTCGATTCGCCTTCGCCGGATGTCGTCGACGAAAGCAGCGCGCTCGCGGATGCCGCGCACTGCCTTCCGCCCGACACGCCGTGGACCGAGCGCGCACGCTGGCTGCGGCACGCGGCCTGCCTGATCGGCGTGCCCGGCGATCTCTCGTGGCTCGCGTGGGCGGTCGGCGCGCCGGTCGTACTGATCAGCGGGTTCACGCACCCCGTGAGCGAGTTCGGCACGCCATACCGCGTAATCAATTTCCATGCGTGCAATAGCTGCTGGAACGACCGAAGCGCAAACTTCGACGATGCCGATGCGTCGTCATGCCCGCGCCATGCGGGCACGTTGCGGCAGTTCGAATGTGCGCGGCTCGTGAGCGTCGAGCAGATCAAGCATGCGATTCGATCGATTCCTGGTATCGCCGGCTGATTCCGGCAATCGACAATCAGCCTCACTCATTCCGTACATCCTCACCGCATGAAATATCGCCCCCTTCCTCTCACTCATTCTCGACGAGACACCGGGCAAGCTGCATCGACTGTCCAATCTCGGCGATTCGCACGTTTGTTGTGCTCGTCCATCGCTCCGCTGGTGCTTGGATTTCCCACGGACGCATTCACCGCCGAACCTGTTCTCGAATTGCTTAGAGATGTGATAAATCGCCGCCGCGAGGCATTTACGCCGCCTCAGTCGCCCCAGTCGCCTCAGTCGTCTCACTCTGGGTGGACTCCGACTCCGCCTCTGTCGACTCCGCCTCTGTCGACTCCGCCCCTGCCGACTCCGCCCCTGCCGACTCCGCCTCTGCCGACTTCGCCTCTGCCGACTTCGCCTCTGCCGACTTCGCCTCTGCCGACTCCGCCCCTGCCGGCTCCACCTCTGCCGACTCCACCTCTGCCGACTCCGCCCCTGCCGACTTCGCCTCTGCCGACTTCGCCTCTGCCGACTTCGCCTCTGCCGACTCCGCCCCTGCCGACTTCGCCTCTGCCGACTTCGCCTCTGCCGACTCCGCCCCTGCCGACTCCGCCCCTGCCGACTCCGCCTCTGCCGACTCCGCCTCTGCCGATTCCGCCTCTGCCGACTCCGCCGCCTGGGAAACTGAGATCGTTCGTGTTGCAAAAGCCCCCGCAGGTGCCGTCATGGCGTAAGAGAGTCTCTCCTGGGACACACCCGGGTCAGCAATCGCCTGCTCACACGATACCGGCCCATATCGCCGCGCCAGCTACCGGATCCGCGAAATATGTCGCGATTAATTCCGTGTCGGCCGGCGCATCAGCAACTGGCACAAACGCCATCGCGATCGGTACGAACTCGAACGCGCCCGGCTCCCGCTCGATCGCAATCGGCGTCGACACGATCGCATCCGGCCATAATGCCGTCGCGCTCGGCACAGGATCCGTGGCCAATCGAGACAACACGGTATCCGTCGGGCGACACGGCAACGAACGCCAGATCGTGCATGTTGCCCGTGGCACGCAAGGCACCGACGCGGTGAATGTCGATCAACTGAACCTCGCGATGTCAAACGCGACCGCCTACACGAACCAGCGCATCGGCGACCTTCAGCAGAGCATCACCGACACCGCGCGCGACGCGTATTCCGGCGTCGCAGCGGCGACCGCGCTGACGATGATCCCCGACGTCGATCGCGACAAGGTGTTGTCGATCGGCGTCGGCGGCGCGGTCTACAAGGGCCATCGCGCGGTCGCGCTCGGCGGCACCGCGCGCATCAGCGACAACCTCAAGGTGCGGGCGGGCGTCGCGATGAGCGCCGGCGGCAATACAGTCGGCGTGGGCATGAGCTGGCAATGGTAATTCCGCAAGCACGCGCCGCACACATCGCCAAGGAGGCACACAACATGATGAAATTTCCGATCCTAATCCAGATCCTCCCGGCGCTCGCGTTGTCCGTCGCGGGTCTGGGCGGCTGCAGTCGGGAGGCCGAGCCCATGCCCGTCGCGAATGCCAATGCCAATGCCGGTGCGCCGGCGTCGCGAGGCTGGCCCGCCTACATGGAGGAGTTCAACGAGAGCATCCGATCGATGAGCGGCGAGCATGAGACCGGCGTGCACATCAATCGCGGTTGGGGCGTCTTCAACACGATCAAGGCGGTGCCGTCCGCCGATTCGGCCTCGTCGGCAAGCGCAGTGCCTGACGACGCGAACCGTGCGAATAGCGCGAGCGGCGCGCATGCGCATCCGCCGGATGCGCCGGTTGCCGGTTCACGAATATGCTGACCCGGCCGCGCCGCGACGTGCCCGACTGCACGCGAGCGGCGCGCGCTCCGCTCGCCGTTCACCACTACCGCGCCATACACGCGACCACGGCCTCTCCATCCTCGCGCAATCGCCGTACGACCGGCATGCGGTCGTACAGCCCAGTCTCTCGCCCGCCGCTGCGCGCATGCGCGCACGAGCACAGCATCACGCGTCGTTCCGCACGCCTCGGCTCACGTTGACAAACGCATCGCCCGCGCCGCGTCGACGCTCGCGATATCGTCGAGCACCCCCTGCGCGTGCACCGAATCACGATCGCGCCGACGAATCAGCAGCGCGTACGCAGCCGACAGGCCGTCGAGCGCCAGCCCGGGATCCCACGCGAGCAAGTCGTGCCTGCGGATTGGCTCGATCACGCCGCGCGCGAACGCTTCCGGGATCTCATGCGCCCAATGATCGCGCACGAACTCGCACAGCCGGATGCGCGCCTTCAGCCGGCATTCCGCGCTCGGCGCGCGATCGATCGCCTCCTGAATCGCATGCAGCGCGCGATCGAGCTGACCGTTTGCGGCGAGCGCGCGTGCACGGTCGACGGCATCGTCGGCGCAAGCTTCATGCGCATCGCTCCGCGCACGATCCGGTTCCTCTGTCATCGGTGAAGACGACGGCGACACCGTATCCGACCCACCGCTCGGCGCGGAAAGCCTGGCGAGCCACGCACGCGTGGCATCATCGGCGAACGGCGTGCCGTCCGCGAATTTCAGCGCGTCGAGGCCCGGCAGCCGTCCAAGCAGCGCGCGAACCGCTGTCTCCACTTCGTGTTGCGCGTCCGCGCAATCGCCGCCCGCGCGCGCGAGCGAGCACGCGGCGATCCGTTGCAAATCCAGCCAGAGCGGAAACGCCTGGGCGTGCTCTTCGGCGAAGCGGATTGCATCCGCGGGCTCGCCGTGCACGTCGATGCCTTTCGCCACGTCGACGACCTGCGCATTCGGCGCTGGGATCCGCGTCCGTCCGCCGTCCACTTCCGTATCCGGCAACGCGCGCACGTTCGACCAGCATGCAAAGCGGCGCAGGCGGAAGCTGCGCGCGTCGGTCCAGTCGGCTTGCGCGAACGCCATCGCGATGCGATGCAAATGCGCGAGCGCATCGTCGAGCGCGCTCTCGCGGCCGACCGCATCGTTGAGCGACGCCGGTTGCCGGGCGGCGTCGACATTCGCGCGCCTCCTCGTGCGACCGGCCGGCTCTGCCGATGCATGCTCGTCAGAGGTATCCGCGATGTTCGTGGACGTTTCGTCCATCGCATCGAGCACATCCGCCGCATCCGTCTCGTCCGGCTCGACAGGCAGTCGGTCCGCGAACGCAATCACCGCGCGCATCGTCGGCGCGTCGTTGTCGCGCTCGGCCAGCAGTGCGTCGATCCGCCGCGCGGCTGCACGCAAATGATCGATCAATTCGTTGGGGCAGGCGCCGCCGTATGCGACGGTCCCGGCGTCTCGCATCGCGTCGACGCGATCGAGCAGCCACTGCAGCGCCCCGCGCCTCGCCCGCATCCGTGACAAGGGCGGCGACATCGCGTCCCAATGGCGTTCGATGAGATCGCCGACGACCTCGAGGCCGCAGCGCAGTCCGGCTGCGCCGCCGATCTGCAGCAGCGCGCCCGCCAGATAGCAGCCGACGAGCAAGTCCTTGCCTCTGTCGCGAAGCAGTTCCGTCGCGAGGTTCGCCACCGCGCTCCAATCAACCTGCCCGCCCGCGCCCGGCGATGCGAGCTTCGCGAGTTCCGTATGCAGCACGTCGAAGCGTGCGTCGTTGCGCACGTCGGCACCCGTGGGCGCGTCCGGATCGACGTCCGTGCGCCCCAGCACGGAGAGCGCTTCGAAATCCACGTTCATACACGCGCCCGATGACGCACTCCCGAGCTGACCCCGCGTGCTCACTCCCATGCCGTCTCCACGTCCTTTGCAGCGAAGTAGTACCCGACACCGCGCTCGGTCCGGATCAGTTCGGGATGCTTCGGATCCTTCTCGATCTTTTTGCGCAACCGCCAAATCTGCACGTCGATCGCGCGATCAGAGACGTCGTCGAATGCGCGAGTGCATTCGAGCAATTGCGCACGCGCGACGATGCGCGACGGCGAACCAAGAAAGAACGCAAGCAGATTGAATTCGCCGACCGTCAGCGGGACTTCGCGCGCGTCGCATGTCGACAGGCGACGCGTATTCATGTTCAACGTCCAGCCGTCGAAACGGTATGCGCGCGGATGCCTGCCGCGACGCACGGGGGCAGTCGACGGCTCGGCTCTGCGCCACAGCGCACGCATCCGCGCAAGCACCTCGCGCAGCGAGTACGGCTTCACGACGTAATCGTCCGCACCGAATTCCAGGCCCATGATGCGATCCGCCTCTTCGTTTCTGCCTGTCACGCAGATGAGTGGGAAGCGCTGCGAATCGCGCCAGCGCAACAGCACGTCGACGCCATCTCCGTCCGGCAGGCCGAGATCGAGCAGCACCATTTCGTATTCCCGCCGACCAACCGACTCGACAGCCGCCGCAGCCGTCCCTACGCCGTCCACGACCATGCCGTGGTCCGACAAATAACTGCAGAGCACACGCCGCAACGGCTCGTCGTCCTCGACGACGAGCACCGCTGGCAATCTTGTCGTATTCATCGTTCCATCTCCTGTGCTGTGTCGCACGCGCCGACGTCGGTTTCGTTGGATGTACCCGTCGATCGCGCTGTCGGTAACGTGAGCCGGAACCGGCTGCCCGCGCCGCGCTCCGTCGCGACGGCGATTTGTCCGCGATGCGCGATTGCCGCTCCCGCGACGATCGCGAGGCCGAGCCCCGTGCCCGGCGCGCCACGCCGGTTCGAATAGAACGGCTCGAAAATGCGATCGAGTGGCTCGACATCGATACCGTCGCCGTCGTCGCTCACCTCGATCCATACGCCGCTCGCCACCGACGGCTCGCCGACCACGACATCGAATTCATCTGGAGCCGGCGCGTGGCAATCGCTCGCGCCGATGCGCACGACGACCGTCGCACGCGCCGCGCGCACCGCGTTGCCGACGAGATTGACGACAGCGCGCGCGAACTGGCTGCGATCGGCAAATACCATGTGTCGCGTGTCGTCGCATCCGGCATCATCACGCCGCGTGTCGCCGCATGCGTCATCGCCGCACCGAACAATCTCGACGCCGCGCGCGGCGGCCAAGCGCGCCGAACCGAGCGCCTCGTCGACGATCTCATCGACGCTCACCCACGTCAACACGGGTTCGCCGCGGCGCGCGGCAAGCAGGATCTGCGTCGTCAGATCGCGGCCGCGCTCGACCACGCGATGAATTTCGTCGATCGATTCGTCCACGCGCACGCCGGCCGCAAGCCGATCGGAAACGTATTCGGCATGGCAGTTGATCGTCGCCAGCACGTTATTGAAGTCGTGAACGATTCCACCCGCGAAAAAACCGAGCGACTCGAAGCGGCGCGACCGCTCGATCTGCCTCGCGAGCCGTCTGCGCTCGCCGGTCGCAATCGCGATGCACATCGACAGGATCACGACGCCGATCAGATCGACCTGTAGCGCCCATACGCCACGGCCATCGTAATGAAATGCATACGGGCCGCGACCGCCAAGCGTCATCCCGATGAGGCTGATCGCCGCGCCGGCATTGAGCTGAGACGCGAGCACGAGCCCGCCTTCGAGCGCCGCCCAGCACAACGACAGCGCGAGCAACGCGCGCGCGACTTCGCCCTGGTCGCTCCAGATCGACGCGAAGCATAGCGAACCGAAAACCGCGAGCGCGGGCAGCCAGTTGCGGTGCCGCGCCCACATCGTGCGGCAAGCGCGCGCTCGCCACGTGATGAGTGCGGGCAACAACGCGAGCAAAGCGAGCGCGTTTGCTGCATAGGCGCGCGACCATTCGTTCAACCACTCGCGATCGTTCATCCACACGGACAGGACCGCCGCAGCGAACATCGCGTGCATTGCCGCGGCGCCGACCGGCAACAACAGCACGAACATCGCGAAGCCGCGCAGTGTATCCACACCGCCGCCCGGCATCACGTAGCGCCGCACAAGCCACGCACCCGTCACCGCCTCGATGACGTTGACGGCGGCTAACAGCGCGTCGACGCACCACGGCACCCAGTCGAGCGAACCCGCGATCAGCAGCGTGACGTACAGCGAAGCCGCGCCCAGCCATCGCGTGAGCGGTCGACGGCAATGCAGCAGCAGCGCGATGCCGAGCACCGGCGCGGGCCACACGACGGCCGACAGCGTGTGATTGAGCGACGTGCACGCGCCGGGCCGCGACAGCAGATGATTCGCGTAGTACAGCAACAATAGCAGCGCCGTCGCATTCAGCGCGCCGCCCTGCGTGAACGCGCGATCGGTGCGACGCGAAGGTTGCATGATGCGTGTGGGCCGGACCTTTCGCAAAGGGCCGGCATCGATGGAATTTCCGTGCATAGGTCGGTCAGAGGTCGGCGAATACTAAACCGTCTTCGTTTCGGATATCAACCTATCTTAGCGATGCATCGCACGATTCCTTTCATCCGCAACAAAAGCGGCACGAGGCAACCAAAAATTGGGACCCTGCGACTAACACCGCCTCCATCATTCCTTCGATACTCGTCTCACTGATGTCGCTTCCGAGCGTTTCATGCAAAACGCCGGGCGCATCCGTAATCCATACTCACCCGTCGCTCGCGAGCGACAACGAAGAGGAGAACCCAACGTGACAACGAACGGATCCGTCGCACCGAAAGAGCGGGTCAACATCGTCTATCGCCCCGCGATCGGCGATGCAAAAGCAGAAGTTGAACTGCCGCTCAAGGTGCTTGTGCTCGGCGAATTCTCGACGACTGACAACAAGCCGCCGCTCGAGGAGCTTACCCCCGTCAACATCGACAAGGGCGACTTCAACAACGTGATGAAGGCGCAGCACCTGCGACTCGCGATGGGCGTAACGAACCTGCTCGACGATCAGGCTGGCGAAGACGATCACTTGTCCGTCACGCTCGGCTTCGATTCGGTCGACGATTTCTCGCCCGACGCGATCGTCGAGAAAGTGCCCGAACTGAAACAGCTCATTGCGCTGCGCGACGCGTTGAAAGCGCTGAAGGGCCCACTCGGCAACATTCCAGGCTTTCGCAAGCGCATCCACGAGATCGTGACCGACAAGACAGCACGCAAGCAGTTGCTCGCCGAACTCGGCCTTGACGACCAAAGAACCGCGACACAAAACTCATGATCATGGAAGGCGAACACCTGCAAACCCAGAAGGTCGCCGACGCGGCAAGCCCCGACGTCGCGATGCGCGACACGCCGGCCTCCCTGCTCGACGAACTGATCGAGACCGCGCGCGTGAAGCGCGACGAGGACGCATATCCGGTGACGCGTCACGGCATCCAGGCATTCGTTGCACACCTGGCGACGCCCAAGCGCCCGATCGAGGCCGTGAGCCAGGCGACGGTCGACGACATGATCGCCGAGATCGATCGCAAGCTGTGCCAGCAGGTAGACGCGATCCTGCACCATCCGGATTTTCAGCAGCTCGAATCGACGTGGCGCTCGCTGAAGTTCCTCGTCGACCGCACGGATTTTCGCGAGAACATCAAGATTCAGTTCCTCGACGTCGGCAAGGCCACGCTTCTCGACGATTTCGACGATTCGCCCGACATCACGAAATCCAGTCTGTACCAGAAGGTCTACACGGCCGAGTACGGCCAGTTCGGCGGCCAGCCGATCGGCGCGATCGTCGCGAACTACACGTTCGGGCCCGGCGCACAAGACGTCAAGCTGCTGCAATACGTCGCGAGCACGTCGGCGATGGCGCATACGCCGTTCATCGCGGCGGCGGGACCCGCGTTCTTCGGCATCGATTCGTTCGGCAAGCTGCCGAACGTGAAGGATCTGTCGTCGCTTTTCGAGGGGCCGCAATTCACGAAATGGAACGCGTTTCGCGAGAGTGAGGACGCCCGCTACGTCGGTCTCACGCTGCCGCGCTTCCTGCTGCGGCTGCCGTACAGCGCAAACACGACGCCCGTCAAGCGCTTCAATTACGACGAGCGCGTCGACGGCGGCGACGCGAATTTCCTGTGGGGCAACGCCGCGTTCGCGTTCGCGACGCGACTCACCGCGAGCTTCGCCGACTATCGCTGGTGCGCGAACGTGATCGGTCCGAAAGGCGGCGGTACGGTCGCAGATTTGCCGCTCTACGCGTACGAAGCGATGGGCGAGATCCAGAATAAAATCCCGACCGACGTGCTGATTTCCGAGCGTCGTGAGTTCGAGCTCGCCGAACAGGGCTTCATCGCGCTGACGATGCGCAAGCACAGCGACAACGCCGCGTTCTTCTCCGCCAATTCGACGCAAAAGGCGAAATTCTTCGGCATCAGCAAGGAAGGCAAGGATGCCGAACTGAATTACCGGCTCGGCACGCAGCTTCCGTACATCTTCGTCGTCAACCGGCTCGCCCATTACATCAAGGTAATCCAGCGCGAGAACATCGGCACGTGGAAGGAGCGCGGCGACCTCGAGCAGGAACTCAACCAGTGGATACGCCAGTACGTCGCAGACATGGACAACCCGACCGAGGGCGTCCGGGGCCGCCGGCCGCTGCGTCAAGCGGAGATCTTTGTGTCGGACGTCGAAGGCGAGCCAGGCTGGTACCGCGTCGATATGAAGGTGCGACCGCATTTCAAGTACATGGGTGCGTCGTTCACGCTGTCACTCGTTGGCAAGCTCGAGAAGCGCTGACGGCGTGCGGCTGTCGTCGTCGCGCATCGCCAATTGTTTCGTCCGTGATGTTCGGATGTCACGCCGAAATCGAAATCAAATCCGGTCCGCCAATAATCGTTTCACGTCTGCGGCCCCGCATCGGGTCACGACGTTCGTCAATCCGGCGCGCCCTGCGGCGCGCCGACACATCAGGAGAAATTCGCCATGCCGATGCCGTGCTTTCTCGCGCTCGAAGGGCAAACCCAGGGCAACATCGAAGGTTCCGTCGACATCCAGGGTCACGAGGGCAAGATTCTCGTCCAGGCCGTTGAACACACGATCGAGATCCCGAAGAGCCCGCAAACGGGTCTTCCGACGGGCAAACGCATCCACGGACCGATGACGCTGACGAAGGAAATCGACAAGTCGTCGCCGAAACTATCGCAGGCACTCGCGTCCGGTGAGCAGATGAAATCGGTCGTGCTCGAGTTCTACCGGATTCTGAAAGAGGGCAAGGAAGAGCACTACTACACGGTCAAGCTCGAGAACGCGATCCTGACGAGCATCCGCTCGTGGACGCCGAACTGCCTCGTACTCGACAACAAGCAGCTCGGCCACATGGAAGACGTGTCGTTTACCTACGAGAAGATCACGTGGACCTACGTGCCGGACGGTATTGAGGCCGAGGACTCGTGGCGCGCGCCGAAGGTATGACCGCTCGCCTGCCTGCCCGCCCTCCGGCGGGCGAGCGCCGCCTGCTCGAGCGGATCACGGACTGGGAAGCGGGTGGTGAGCACGGCGGCATCCCGCGCGCGGACGTGCTCGCGCGCTCGGTCATCGATCATCTGCGCCGCATCTTGAACACACGGCAGGGCCACGTGCCGATCGATCCGGTCTTCGGCGTGCCGGATTTCACGAATCTCGCGGGTGGTTTTGCACAAGGGTCCGTCCGTCAGGTTGAAGCGCAGATCGAACGCGTGATCAAGTGCTACGAACCTCGACTGAGATCGCCGCGCGTCGTGCTCGCCGAGCGTCCGCTGGATGCGGCGACGCTGCACTTCAGTCTCGACGCGCTGCTCGTGCTCGACGCACGCGAAGTGTCGGCGCGCTTTCTGACTACCGTTAGCGGCAACGGAAAGATCGATATCCGAACGATTTCCTGAGCGCGCGCGATTTCGCCGCGAGTCCATCATGACCACCACCACCACGCTGAATCACTATTACGAGGACGAACTGTTCCGTCTGCGCGAGCTCGCCGTCGAGTTCGGCCGCGCGCACCCGCTGCTCGCGCCGATGCTCGGCGCGCCGTCGGGCGACCCGGATGTCGAGCGACTGCTCGAAGGCGTCGCGTTCCTGACGGGGCTCGCTCGGCAAAAGCTCGACGACGGCCTTCCGGAGCTCGTGCAGGGACTTGCGAACCTGCTGTTTCCACACTCACTACGCCCGGTTCCGGCGGCAACACTGATCGCGTTCGAGCCGCGCGGCGCGCTGCGCGAGCGCGCGGTCGTCGGGGCCGGCACCGAGATCGAATCGACGCCCGTCGACGGCACGGCCTGCCGGTTCCGCACGTGCGTCGACCTCGACGTCGAGCCGATTGCACTCGCCGACTGCCGGTTCGTGCCGTCCGCGGGCGACCTGCCCGCGCTGCGCCTCGACTTCGAGATGCTCGGCATCGACGCAAGCGAATGGGATGCGACGCGCATCCGCCTGTTCGTCGACGGCGAGCGGCTGCGCGCGAGCCGGCTGTTTGCGCTGCTGATGCGGCACGTCGTATCGGTCGACATCACGTGCGGCCCCCCGGATCGACCCGGCCCGCGCATCGCGCTTGGCGGCGGCGCGTTGCGGCCGGCGGGCTTCGACGACGTCCTGCTGCCCTGCCCCGACCGCGCGTTTCCGGGCTTCCGACTGCTGCACGAATACTTCGCGTTCGCCGAGAAATTCCTGTTCGTCGAACTGACCGGCCTCGAGCGATGGCGCGCCGCCCGCTCAGGCACGCAGTTCAGCGTGTGGCTCACGCTCGACTGCGCGCCCGACTGGTTGTCGTGCGTCGATCGCGACAGCTT
This sequence comes from Burkholderia oklahomensis C6786, assembly GCF_000959365.1. Lineage (NCBI taxonomy): Bacteria > Pseudomonadati > Pseudomonadota > Betaproteobacteria > Burkholderiales > Burkholderiaceae > Burkholderia > Burkholderia oklahomensis. The sequence goes on along the minus strand of NZ_CP009556.1, from coordinate 1,394,396 downwards.
CCGGCTGAACGTCGCTGCCGCGCTGAACCTGTTTCCACACGAGGCGGTACCGATCCAGCACGAGCATCGTGCGACCGACTACCGGCTGCAGCCCGAAGGCGACGCGCGCGGCCACTGCCGGATCTTTTCCGTCGATCGCGTCGTTGGCTATCGTCCCGGCCATCCCGGCGATCGGCATTACGTACCGTTCGGCGTCGCGGGCGACGCCGCGAGCTACCGGCTGATTCGCCGCACGGCGCTCGACGGGCGCAGACACAACGTCCATCTCGCGCTCGCCTATCCACCCGGCGAGGCGCTCGCGACCGAGACACTTTCGATCGACCTGTCATGCACGAACGGCGCGCTGCCCGCGAGTCTGAAGATTGGCGACGTGTGCCGCCCGACTGACAGCTCGCCCGAGTGTTTCGCGTTCGCCAACATCACGCCCGTGAGCCCGTCGATCGACCCGCCGCTCGGCGAGCCACTGCTGTGGCGGACGATCGGCCTTCTCGCGCTGAATTTCCTGTCGCTTGGCAGCGCCGACAGCCTGAAGCAGATGCTCGCGCTCCACGCGTTCGCCGAGTACCGCGACGACTCACGCGCGCAAGGCGACCGCCGCCGCATCGACGGGATTGAATCAGTCGACGTACAGCCTGAGACGCGGATTGTCGGCGAGCGAATGCTGAACGGCCAGCGCGTCGCGCTGCGCTGCCGCTCGGACGCATTCGGCGGCACCGGGGAGCTGTATCTGTTCGGCTGCGTGCTCGAGCGCTTTCTGTCCGACTACGCGGCGATCAACACATACATGCGCGTCGAGATCGACGCGTCGCCCGACGGCGAGCGTTTCGCGTGGCCGCCGAGGATGGGGGCGCAATGCCTGCTCTAGAGCCTGTCCTGCTCGGTGAGGCAAAGCACTTCGCGTATTTCCAGGCGATCCGGCTGCTGCGTCGCATTGTTCGCGAACGGCGCGGCGACGCCGCGGATGGGCCCGCCGCGCCGATGCCGATCCATACGCGGCCGAATCTCACGCTATCGTTTCCGGACACCGATGTCGAGCGCATCGACAAGGCGGAAGACGGCGGCTACCGGGTCATCGCGAACTTCTTCGGGCTGTACGGCGTGTCGTCGCCGCTGCCGACGTTCTATACCGAAGACCTGATCGATGAAACGTCCAAGGGCCGCCACGCGGCGCGAGGCTTCCTCGACGTGCTGCATCGCGTGCTCTATCCGCTCCTGTTCGACGCATGGCTCAAGTATCGACTGTCGCTGCGGATCGTCGAGGAGCACGACGCAGCCGCGCTACGCCCGCTCTATGCGCTCGCGGGCGTCGACGTGCGCACCGCGCGCGACGCGGGCCTGCACGAGCACGCGCTGCTGCGACACGTCGGACTGCTGAGCCAGCGGCCGCGCTCGGCGTCCGGATTACGCGCGCTGCTCGCCGACGCGCTCGCGCCTTCGACGGTCGACATCGAGCAGTGTGTGCCGCAGTGGCTGCCGATTCCCGACGATCAGCGTACTCGCGTCGGCGCGCGCGCGCATCGGCTCGGCGTCGACGCGCGCGTCGGCGAGCGGATGCGCGACGACGGCGGGCGGCTGCGCATCATGCTCGGCGACGTGCCTGGCCCGCTGTTTCGCGAACTAATGCCTGGCGGCGACGCGTTTCGCCGGCTCCGGTTCCTCACCCGCCTCTATCTGACGCAGCCGTTCGTCGTCGACGTCGCGGTACGCGTGCGCGTGCGCGACGCCGGCCCAGCGCGCTGCGGCGACGACGCATGGTCGCGCGTCGGGCTCGACGCGTGGCTCGGCGGCCCGTCTGCCGAACGCGCGACGTCGCCTGAATTCCGTCTTCCGACTTCCCTCTTTGATCAAGCGAGACCCCATCATGCTGGTTGACCTGAAGCCGTTGATCGAACAGCTCAACCCCTATTGCCGGATGTCGCTCGAAAACGCGGTCGGCGCATGCGTCGCGCGCCGGCACGACGACGTCACCGTCGAGCACCTGCTCGCGCGGCTGTGCGACGAGCCGTCGGCTGACGTCGCGCTGCTGCTGCGCGCGAGCGGCGCCGACGCGGCGCGCCTGCGCCGGCAAGCCGACGCGGCGCTCGACGCACGGCCGGCGGGCGACAGCGGCCGCCCCGCGTTCGCGCCGTCGCTGCTCGCACTGCTGCAGGACGCATGGCTGATCGCGTCGCTGGAGCTAGGCGAGACGCGAATCCGCTCGGCGGCGGTGCTTGCCGCCGCTGTCGTGCGCGCCGCGCGGCAGCCATCGTCCGGCCACGACGACGTGCTGCAGTCGCTGCGCAAGGACGCGCTTCTCGCGCGCTTCACCGATGCATGCGCGCAATCGGTCGAATCGACCCAAACGGGCGCGCGCGACGCCGCGCCCGGCGGTGCGCACGATGGGTCGAGCGCGATCGCCCGCTATTGCGAGGACTTCACCGCGAAGGCCCGCGCCGGCGGGATCGATCCGGTGTTCGGCCGCGACGCCGAAATCCGTCAGATCGTCGACATCCTCGCGCGGCGCCGCAAGAACAATCCAGTGTGCGTCGGCGAGCCGGGCGTCGGCAAGACGGCCGTCGTCGAGGGGCTCGCGCTGCGGATCGCCGAAGGCGACGTGCCGGCGACGCTGCGGCACGCGACGCTGCTCGGTCTCGATCTCGGACTGCTTCAGGCAGGCGCGAGCGTCAAGGGCGAATTCGAGCAGCGGCTCAAGCGCGTGATCGCCGAAATCCGCGCGTCGCAAACGCCCATTGTGCTATTCGTCGACGAGGCGCACACGCTGGTCGGCGCGGGCGGCCCGGCGGGCGCGTCCGATGCGGCGAACCTGCTGAAGCCCGTGCTCGCGCGCGGCGAGCTGCGTACGATCGCTGCCACCACGTGGAGCGAATATAAGAAGTACTTCGAGAAGGACGCGGCGCTCGCCCGACGCTTTCAGCCTGTGAAGCTCGACAGCCCCGATGTCGCGACGTCGGTGATGATTCTGCGCGGCCTGAAGGATCGCTATCAGGACACGCACGGTGTGTCGATCCGCGACGATGCGCTCGTCGCGGCAGCCGAGCTGTCGGACCGCTACATCACGGGCCGGCAGTTGCCGGACAAGGCGATCGACCTGCTCGACACGGCCTGCGCGCGCGTAAAGGTGCGCCAGCAGACGAAGCCCGCCGCGCTTGAGGACGCGGAGCGCGCGATCCAGGCGCTCGAGCGCGAGCGGCGCGCGCTGCGGCAGGACCTCGCAGATCGCTGCGCGCCGGACACGCCGCGTGTCGCCGACATCGCGAACGAGCTTGCCGCGCTGTCCGCGCGCGCCGACGCGTTGCGCGACGCATGGGCGGCGCAGCGCGACGCGGCGCAAGCGCTCGTCGAGGCGCGCCGCGCGTGCCGTGCGGTCGCGGATGCCGCAGCGCATGCGCGCGCCGCTTCGAACGCCCAGGCCGATTCGAATGCGCCCGCCGACGCCCACGACCGCGCGGCGCGCGCGCTCGCCGACGCGACCCGCCGCTTCGAGCACGCGCAGCGCGATGCCCGGCTCGTGCAAATCGACGTCGATCCGGACGCGATCGCCGACGTCGTGGCCGACTGGACCGGCATCGCGGCCGGCAAGCTGCGCCGCGACCGTGCGAACGTGATGCTGCGGCTCGCCGACACGCTCGAGCGCCGCATCCGCGGCCAGGATCACGCGATCGAGCAGATCGCGGAAGCCGTCAAGACAGGCGCGGCCGGCGTGCACGATCCGCGTCGACCGCTCGGCGTGTTCCTGCTCGCGGGGCCGTCCGGCGTCGGCAAGACGGAAACCGCGGTCGCCGTCGCCGACGCGCTGTTCGGAGACGAGCGCTCGATCGTCGTCGTCAACATGAGCGAATACCCGGAGCGGCATGACGTCAGCCGGCTGATCGGCTCGCCGCCCGGCTACGTCGGCTACGGTGAAGGCGGGATGCTGACCGAGGCGGTGCGCCAGCGGCCCTATTCAGTCGTGCTGCTCGATGAAGTCGAGAAAGCCCACCCGGATGTATTGAACTTGTTCTACCAGGTCTTCGACAAGGGCTCGCTGTCCGACGGCGAAGGCAAGGAAGTCGACTTCGCGAATACGGTGATCTTCCTGACGTCGAATCTCGGCACGGATGCGATCACCGATCTAGCCGCGTCCGGCTGCCGGCCAGACGCGGACGCGATGCGCGCGGCGATCCGGCCGACTCTGTCGCGCCATTTCAAGCCCGCGCTGCTCGCGCGGATGACCGTGATTCCGTATGCGACGCTCGCGCCCGACACGCTCGTGGACATCGCGCGGCTGAAGCTCGAACGTATTACGGCGCGCGTCGCCGCGCAGCATGGAACGCGCGTCGTCCACGACGACGCCGTCGTCGCGCACGTCGCTGCGCGCTGTACCGAAGTCGAATCGGGCGCGCGCAACGTCGACTTCGTCCTGCAACGTCACGTGTTGCCGGCGCTCGCGCAGCACATTCTCGTGCACGCGTGCGATGCGACGCCTGCGTCCGCGATCCGCGTCGCGGTCGACGCCGACGGCCGCTTCGTCGTCTCGACCGACGAGCCGGCCGAGTCCAACGCGACCGACGCGTTCTGACGCCCAGGAGTTCCCGATGTCTTCGTCCCACCCACAGATTGCCGACGCGGCGTCCGCGAACGCGCGGCGCTTCGCATTCGTCAGCGACGCGTACGGCGAAACGACGTTTGAAGTCGTCGACATGACCGGACGCGAGGCGATCTCGCAACTGTACCGATTCGATCTGACGCTCATCAGCGCGGAGCCGCAAATCGACTTCGCAAAGATGCTGAGCCGCTCAGCGACGCTGACGATCCGCCCGGCGTATGGCAACGCCAACACGACGCGTTATTCCGGTGTGCTCGCCGAGTTCGAGCAGTTGAACGGCTTTCGCGACCGTACCGTCTATCGTGCGGTGCTCGTGCCGCGCCTGTGGCGGCTGTCGCAGTACAGGGTGTCCGACGTCTACCTGAACGAGCAGACGATTCCCGACATCGTGAAAAAGGTGCTGCGCGCCGCGTCGTTCGGCAGCCGCGACTACCGGTTCCGGCACGGCGGCGGCTATCGGAAGCGCAGCTTCGTTTGCCAGTACGACGAAAGCCATCTCGATTTCGTGTCGCGCTGGATGGAAAAGGAAGGCATCTATTACTACTTCGAGCAGGACGGCGCGCGCGATACGCTCGTGATCGTCGACGAGCGCCGCCATCAGCCGGGCCCGGCCGACGATCTCGCACTCCGCTACCTGCCCCCGACGGATTTCGACACGGGCATCGACGCCAACCGCGTGCAGGCGTTCGCGTGCCGCGTGAAGCCGCTGCCGCGCGAAGTCGTGCTACGCGATTTCAATCACCGAAAAGCGGAGCTGCCGCTCGAAGTCCGCGAGAGCGTGTCGCGCGACGGCGTCGGCGAATTAGTGTCGAGCGATGACCATTTCCATACGAAGGAAGAGGGCCGGCGCTATGCGAAGCTACGTGCCGAGGCGCTGACATGCGAAGGCCGCCGGTTCGTCGGCGAAGCGACCGCGACCGGTCTGCGCGCAGGCCGCTACATCGCGCTCTCGGGCCACTATCGCGCGGATTTCGACGGCCGATATCTGGTGACGGCGGTCACACATCGCGGCTCGCAGGCGCGCCTGTTGTTTCCTGATCTCGACGCGCCCTTCGGCGTGACGTCGGACGACATCGTTTACCGCAGCGAATTCGACGCCATTCCCGCGGACGTCCAGTACCGGCCACCGCGCATGACTCCGAAGCCGCGAGCGGCGGGCGTCGTCAGCGCGATCGTCGATGGCGAGGGCGGCGGCAAGCTCGCCGAGCTCGACGAATACGGGCAGTACAAAGTGCGCTTTCCGTTCGCGCATACCGCCCATCCGGCTAATAAGGGCTCCGCGCGGATCCGGATGGCAACGCCGTATTCGGGCCGCGACCGCGGCATGCATTTGCCGCTTCTGAAACAAACCGAGGTGAAGATCGCATTCGACGGCGGCGATCCCGACCGCCCCGTCATCGTCGGCGCGGTGCCCAATTCGTCGCACGGCAGCGTCGTGACGCGCAAAAATCCGGCCGCGCACCGGATCGTGACCGAACACAACCAGCTCTACATGAAGGACGGCAGCGACGCGGCGACGTGGCTGCATGCGCCGAACAACCATATCGGCATCGGCGCGGTCGGGCCGGGTGGCGGGCTCGCGCTTCTCACGTCCGGCAATAAGTTCGATTTCTCGCTCGGCAACGCGTACCGCTTCTCGGGCGGCCTCAAATGCACGGTGTCGATGGGCGGCAACACCGACGTCTACGTCGGCGTGCGTAACAGTCTCGACGTCAGCGCGAATTTCCTGACGACGCTGCAAGGCAACCTGCGCTGGATGTTGCCCGGCAGCCGGACCTGCGAGATCAACGACAGCGCGTCGACGCTGCTGCAAACGCTCCACAAGCAGTCCGCAACGCACGCGATCCGGCTGTCCGCGGGGCAGGATGCATCCGCGTTGCTGCAAAAGCAGCTCGACAAGCTCAAAGGCACGGTGCGCAAGTTCATGATCGTATCGGGCCTCGCGAATGCCGGATCCGCGGCCGCGGCCGCGGGTCTCATCAAGGGCAGCCGCGCAATCGCCGATCTGCCATGGGCGGGCTTCGGCGTGTCCGCCGCGCAGTTCGCCGGTGTGACCGCCGTCAGCACCGGGTTGATGGCGACGTCGCGTACGCTGCTCGCGAACATCGCAAAGCTGCAGGCGGCGCTACCACCCGTCGCCGACCTGTCGCTCGGCAAGCACGGCATCGCCCTCGCCGCGAAGAACCTGACGCACGCGACCCGGATGTCGCTGACCGTCGACGGCGTCACGTGGTCGACGCATGGCAAGGGGCCGGGCGCGGCCGACGTCGCGATGAGCGTCGGAAAAGGCCGTTGGGGCGTCGAATCGGCGAAACATGCACACGTCCACGCGAACGACTCGCTGCTGTTCGCGGTACCGGCCGATCCGGTGACCAAGCTCGACCTCAAGGAACTGATCGGGCTGCGTCAGGATCTCGACGCGTGTCTGAAGGACATCGCCGATCTCGACGCCGACATCGCGGAGCACCAAGTACTGTCGACCGATCAGAACGCGTTCGGCGTGAGCGCACTCGTGCCGACGCCACCGTCGCCGGCCGACGCAGTCGCGGCGGTCGCGATCAAGGCCAAGGAGGCGAAGCTCGTCGAGCTGAACGCAAAGCAGAAGCTGGTCGCGCTGAAGATCGACAACCTGCAGCAAAAATTCGTGAAGCACGTCAAGAGCCTGAGCGCCGTGCGGATGAGCGCATCCGACGCGGAGCTCGGCTTCAAGGGCAACCGGCTCGTCGCGACGGCCGACGGCATCACGCTCGCGCACGCGCAGGGCAAGGCGAAGCTCGACGTCCATGAAACGAAGATAGGCGTCGAAGCGGGTAAATCGAGCGTCGAGGTCGACGAAGGCAAGATCGCGGCCGACTGCGGCTCGGCGGCGCTCAAGCTCGGCAGCGACGGCGCGATCGACGCGCGTGCGACGAACCTCAAGCTGAGCGGCAGCGCGTCGGTGAAGATCGATGGCCAACTGATCCAGCTCGGCTGACCTGCTCACTCGTACGCATTCCTTCATGAAAATCGTCAAACCCGATACGCTCGCACTGCTCTACCGGACACTACGCTTCGAAGGCGTCGACCGGCTGTCGATCGGCGCGCTCGCGCTCTTTCCGCTGCGCACTGACGCGCCCGTCGGCCCCGATGACCTCGCGACCGAGACGGAGCTCTGGCAAGTCGCGCAACAGATGCTCGACGGACATGCACCGCTTGACGAAGGCTTTCCGAAGCCGGCGAGTGAATTTCTCGTCTACGGCGACGTGCATGCGCCTGCGTGCGAACGCGGCGCGCGCGCGTCGATCGCGGTACGCGCACGCATCGGTGCGACGTGCAAGGAGCGGCTCGTCGATGTGCGAGCGTCCGCGCCGCTTGCCGATTTCCGCGCATTGCTGGCGTCGGATCGCGAGCGCGCGCGCCATCTTGGACCATTGGACGCGCGCTGGCAGGCGCGTCACTGGCCCCATCTCCCCGCCGGCACACGCGCCGAGTACTTCCACTCAGCGCCGCGCGACCAACGGATCGCCGGATTCTGGCGCGGCGGCGAGAACATCGAGCTCGTCAACATGCATGCGGATCGGCCGATCGTCGCGGGCGCGCTGCCGCGCGTGCGGGCGCGCTGCTTCGTCGAGCGCTCGGTCGGCGGCGTCGCGCGCGTCGACACGTGTCCGATGCGCGCGGAAACCGTCTGGCTGTTCCCCGGCGCGGTCTGCGGAATCGTCCTGTATCGCGCGCTCGCTGCGATCGACGACGAAGACGGCGATGATGTCGTGCGCGTGATCGCCGGCTGGGAAAGCGCCGATGCTCCTCCGCTGGCCGATGATGCTTACATCGGCCGGCCAATGACCGAAGACCGGCGTCCGCTCGCGAACGCCGCCGCGCTAGCCGCAAGCGTCGACGATGAAGCGCGCGCCGATACCGGCCGCGACATGGACTCTGCGCCGGCCGCGTCGGCCTCGTACGCGGAACCGCCTGCACCGGAATTGTCCGGGCTGAAACGGGATGCGGCGGCACTCGCCGCGCAAACCGACGCACTGCTCGCCGAGCACGGCGTGACGGAGGCCGATATCGCACGGCTGCTGCCCGCGCGCGTCGCACCCACCGACCTGAACCTAGACGAACTGGCCGCGCTAGCGGCGGAACTCGACGCGCAGATCGAGCAATGGCAAACCCAGTGTGGCGCATCAGCGGCGGCCGGCGAGCAAAGCGCTACCCCGCCGTCGTCATCGTCTCCCGGGTCGCCGGAATCGGACGACGCATCGCTCGTCGAACTATTCCGGCAAGCCGACGCGGAAGCCCGCGCACTCGTCGAGCATCACGGCTTATCGCGCGCGCAGGTGCAGGCGGCCGCGCACGGCCAACCCCAGCTCGCCGCGCTCGCGGACGCGCTCGATGCACTCGACACGCCCGATACGCCGCTTGACTTCGACGCACTGACAGCTGGCCTCGCGGCCCTCGGCGACCGTGAGGCGATCGCACCGGATGTGCTGGCCGTCCCCGAACGGCCGCCCGCCAATCAACTCGTCAATGTCGCACTAGCGTTCCCCGCGAGCCCGCTTACGCGCGAGCGGGTCATCGAACGCCACGCCCGCGGGCTCGGCTTCGCCGGCCTCGATCTGAGCGACCTGGATCTCTCGTCGGCAGCGCTCGAACACGCGGATTTCCGCGATTCGCACCTCGAGCGAACCTGCTTCGCCGGCTGTAGGCTGGCTGGCGCGTCGTTCGAACGCGCGCTGCTGCCGCATGCGGACTTCTCGAACGCAGACCTTTGCGAGGCGACGCTCGTACACGCGTCCGCGCCCGGCGCATCGTTCCAAGGTGCCACGCTCGACCGCGCGCGCCTCGACCATGCCGACTTCACCCACTGCGACTTCACGCGTGCGTCGCTCGTCGAAAGCCGTTGCACGGGAGCGCAATTCGATGAAAGCGCGATGCCCGGGCTTACCGCCACGCGACTCGACGGCGCGCACACGAGCTTTGCCGGTTGCGCACTTGACGCCGCTGATTTCACGTCCGCGCGCTTGCCGCGCGCGAACTTCCAGCACGCGACGCTTACGGACGCAACGTTCGCGTCGGCGCAATGTGACGGCGTCGAATGGCACGCCGCGCAAGCGCCCCATGCTCGGTTTAACTCGGCATCACTGCGCGGTTCGCGCGCTGACGCGTCGACGTCGTTCCGGCAGGCCGACCTGAGCAGCGCGGCGCTCGACGATGCGAACTGGGACGGCGCGAACCTGAGTTACGCGAATCTGCACAAGGCGACGCTCGATCGCGCGAGCCTCGTTCGCGCGATCGCGAGCGGCACGCAACTGACCCTGACGAGCGCGCGGCGCACCGATCTGGCGAAGGCCGATCTATCACACGCGGACATGCGCTTCTCGAACCTGTTCGGCGCATCGCTACGCCGCACGCGGCTCGACGGCGCGCAACTGCAATCGAGCAATCTGTACGGCGCCGATTGCTACGGCACGGCGCTCGGCCGATCACAGTTCGACGGCGCGAACGTCGAACGAACGCTGCTTGACGTGCCGGGCCGCCTCTCCCCAGACACCGACGGCCGATCCATTTGACGACATCGATGTCCGACATCCTTCAGGCCGCGCTTGCCGCTCTCGCCGACACCCGCACGCTATCCGGCGTCGATCTTTCGCATGCCGATCTTTCGCGGCGCGATCTGTCCGGCTGCACGTTCGACCGCGTGATCTTGCGCGGCGCGAACCTCTCGGCCTCACAGCTCGACACGACGTGCTGGCTACATTGCGACCTGACGGGCGCACGCGTCGACGGCGCGACACTCGGCGGATCGAGCTGGCACGAGGTCGCGCTGCACGCCGCGAGCCTGCGCGCGACGACGGGCGCCGCGTTCGCGATGACAGACGCCGATCTCGCCGAAGCGACGCTAGCCGACGCGCTTTGGGCGCGCTCGACGTTCGAGCGCTGCGACCTCGCCGCCGCACAGTGCGCCGGGGCAAAGCTGCTGCGTTGCGAAGCCGTCGATTGCCGCTTCGAGCACACTGACTTCGCGAACGCTGAACTCGAGCGCTTCGCGGCGATGCACGCCGACCTGTCGAGCGCGCGCTTCGACGCCACGCGTCTGACGAACGCGCTCCTCACGAATGCGGATCTGCGCGGGCAACGCTTCGACCACTGCGACCTGACAATGACGCATTTCAACGGCGCGAAGCTGTCCGGCAGCGATTTCAGCGGCGCATCGCTCGTGCAGACGATGTTCTTCGATGCCGACCTCGAGCGCGCAACGCTCGCGGGTGCGCGCGGCCGCCATGTGCGCTTCGCGGACGCGACGCTCGTCGGCGCCGATCTCTCCGGCGCGGCGTTCGACGAGACAGATTTCGCACGCGCCCGCTTGTCGTCGGCGAACGCGCGGGGGCTGCGCGCGCGGATGTCGCTCTTCGCGCATGCCGATTGCGCGGATGCGACGCTCGCGGGCGGCAGCTTCGTTTACTGCGATTTCTCGCACGCGAAGCTGTCGCGCGCCGACTGCACCGACGCCGATTTCTCGCATGCGAACCTACACGCCGTCGACGATCGCGCCGCCCGCTGGGACGGCACACGCAAGACAGGCGCGCGCCCGACCGACCCCACACTCGCGCAGGCCGAACGATGGACCGCGCCCGAACGATAACGCCCAGCTCTTACGCATCGATGATGAACGTTCCTTCCTCCGCCGCTCAGTCGGCTTCGCCGCTTCCGCCCGTCGACGCCCCGCGCGTACTCGACGCCGGCGCGACGTTGCGTGCGTCGCACGTGACTGGCCGCGTCGGCGACTGGCTGCTGCTCGACGACCCAGTCGGCCGCGCGCGACGCGCCGACGGCTGCGTGCTCGCACCCGACATCGGCGACAGCGTGCTGATCTGGGCGTGCGCGAACGCACGCGCGGGCGCTGCCGACGACACATCCGGCGCGCCGTCCGCTTACGTACTCACGGTGCTTGCACGCGCCGGCGCGCCCCACGCCGCGCTCGCGCTGCCGGGCGGCGTCGTGTTCGAAACCGGCATCGACGGACTTCGCATCGACGCGCCGCACATCGCGCTCGCGGCGCGCGACCGGATCGACGCCCGCGCGGCGCGTGTCGATCTGAGCGCGCATCGCGCATGCGTGCGCGCCGCGCATCTCGACGCGCGCGCGCAGTCGATAGACGGCCGCGCGCACGACGTGCGGCTCGTTGCGCGCCGCTTCACGTCGACGATCGGCCGCGCGCTGCACACGCTTGGCCATTGCTTTCGCCGCGTGCGGGGCGTCGACGACACGCGCGCGAGTCGAGTGCGCTGGCAGATCGACGAGCGCGCGCACCTGCACGCGCGTGACGTCACGCTGCTCGCCGACCGTCACGTCGGCATCGATGGCGAACGCATCGACCTCGGCTGATTTTCTCTTCTTGATTCGGAGTTCAAACATGTTTGTCGTCACCACCGCGTCCGGCCTGTGCATGAGCCCCGCCGACGTCTGCAAAACGCCGACGCCGACGGGCCCGGTTCCCGTCCCGTATCCGAACACCGGCGCGCCGATGATGGGCTCTTCGATCACGACGAAAGTACTCGTCTGCGGAATGCCCGCGCTCACCAAGAAATCGACGATTCCGATGACGAACGGCGACCAGCCTGGCACCGTCGGCGGCGTGATGTCCGGAAAGATCATGGGCAAAGTCGAATTCGCGGCGGGCAGCGCGAAGATCAAGTTCGAAGGCAGCCCCGTCGTGCGGCTTTCGACGCCGACGAAGCACAACGATGGCAATGCGACCGGCGCCGTGCTGCAACCGAGCCAGCAAAAAGTGATGGCGATGAGCTGAGGATTCGACATGAACGATCAACAGATTTCCGCGCTGACGACGGCGCGCCGCCTCGCGGCGCGCGCGTGCGCCGTCGCCGCATTCTCCGCGTTGGCGGGCTGTGCAGCGGGCGTTACCGAAGAGCAGGCGCGCGCCGACGTGCGATGGGACTACATGCCCGACGCGCTGCGTATCGATATCGATGCGTCGCCACGGCTGAACGAATACCTGAACGCGCCGCACACGCTGCTGCTCACGATTTTCCAGACCGCGGACGCGCAAGCGTTCCGCAACCTCGCCGACGATCCGGACCGGCTGCGCGCAACGCTCGCGGCGGGCGGGACGGCTACAGGCGTCATTCAGACCACACGCTACGTCGTTTCGCCGGGCGCACGCGTCGCGCTATCGATCGATCGCGCGCAGCAGGCCCGCTACATCGGCATCGTCGCCGGCTACTACGACGCTGACGGCCCACGCTCCATGCGGCTCTACGACGTCCCGTTGCAAATCGACAAGCGCGGCTGGTTCTCGCCCACCTATCGCGCCGCGCCGCGGATGCTCGAACTGAAGCTGCGGCTCGGCGCGCAGAGCATCACCGACGCGCGCGAAACGCGCCTGAGGCTGCCGCCACCCGGCGCGCGCGCATGGACGCTGCTCGACTGCGGCGCGAAGTCGCTAACGCTGCCGCCCGACGACACAGGCGAAGACAAGCACGGCAGCGACGCGACCGGTGCGCGGCGCAAGCAATGATTCACGAACCCGAAACGTACGACATGGAAAACGTCTATTGGCATCAGGGCATGCTCCTGCAGCCGCAACACTTTCAACTGGCCGAACTGCAGCAGCAGTTCCGCGCCGAGCCGTGGCTCGCGTCCGGCCCCCCGCACTTCTGGGGCGTCGGCGCGCTTTCGCTCGCGGAAGCCGCGATCGACAATCGCGTGGTCGAGATCCGCTCCGCGCACCTGCTGTTTTCCGACCGCAGTTACGTCGAGTACCCGGGCAATGCGGTCATCGCTGCGCGTGCGTTCGATCCCGCGTGGCTCGACGACGGCCGGGCGCTCGTCGCTCATGTCGCGCTAAAGCGGCTCGCGCGGGGCGCGAACAACGTGACGGTCGCAGCCGCCGCCGACGCGCTGCCGAGCGCGGCGACGCGCTACGCAACGCTGCCGTCCGCCGACGACGTCGGCGATCTCTACTCGGACCACCCGCCCGCGCCGGTGCGCACGCTCAAGCACGTGCTGAAGATCGTCTTCGAGCACGAACTCGACGCGCTCTCCGGGCACGAGACGATCCCGTTCGCGCGCATCGTGCGCGACGGTGAGCGTCTACGGCTCGACAACGAATTCGTGCCGCCTTGCTACGCGCTGTCCGGCTCGCGCGGACTGCTCGACCGAATCCACTGCATTCGCGACGAGCTCGCGGGCCGCGCGCGGAGGCTGCAGCAGTACAAAAGTCCGCGCGAAATGCAGCATGCCGAATTCGACGCGAGCTACATGACGCTCCTGCTCGCGCTGCGCTCGCTGAACCGCTTCGGCCCGCTGCTGTTCCATTTCGCTGAATGCGATCGGCTACATCCGTGGACGATCTTCGGTGCGCTTCGGCAACTCATCGGCGAACTGAGCGCGTTCTCCGAGCGCTTCAATATGCTCGGCGAAACGCTCGACGCGAGCGGCGGCTTGCCGCCGTACGACCATCGCGATCTGGGCACCTGCTTCTCGCGGGCGCACGCGCTGATCGTCCATCTGCTCGACGAGATCGCGGTCGGCCCCGACTGCGTCGCGACGTTCGAACCCGACGGACCGCGCCAGCCCGCGCAGTGGTCCACACAACTGCCCCCCGACGTCTTTGGCGACCGCCATCTGTTCTATCTGGTGATCCGCAGCGAGCATGATCCGGACACGGTCGCGCAGCGCTTTCTGCACGGCAGCCGTATTGCCGCGATCGACGAGATGCCCCAACTCACCGCACTCGCGCTGCCGGGTGTCGAACTGACCCGCCTGCCCTGCGCACCGCAGCGGCTGCCGCGCTGCAGCGGCACGCAGTACTTTCGGATCGAGCAGACCGGCCGCCAGTGGGATGCAATCAGGCGCGATGGGCGCGTGTCGTTGCGCTGGCACGACGCGCCGGACGACCTGCAAGCGGAACTCGCCGCAGTGAGGCACGTATCATGAAACTGTCCGATTCGATGATGCCGCTCGTCGCATACGCGCGGCAGTTCACGCAACACCCACGCGGCGACGCCGCTGAAGTTGCGCTGCGGTTTGACATTCTGATCGATGGCGCGCGCGATCACGCGGCGTGCGCCGGCGCATCCGAAACCGACGTCGACGATGCGCTGTTCGCCGTTTGCGCATGGATCGACGAAGCGTTACTGAACAGCGGCTGGGACGACGCCGATCGGTGGACGTTGCGACTTCTGCAGAAACGCTACTTTGGCACGTCGCACGCAGGCGTCGAATTCTTTGAGCGCATCGAAACGCTCGACGGCGAGCGCGCAGACGTGCTGGAGGTCTTTCTCCTTTGCCTGCGGCTCGGCTTTCGCGGCCGATACGGCTACGACGGCGACAGCAGACCGCTCGAAGCGATCCAGCGACGCGCGATCGAAGCACTGTCGGCGGAAGCGGCCTCGCGCGCCGACGGCGAACCGCCGTTTCCAGCCGCCTATACAGGCATCGAGTCTCAGGCCACGGTGGCAAAAGCGCGCGCGCACCGCCGTATCGGATTCGCGGGCCTGAACGTCGGATTGCCGCTCGCGATCCTCTTGTCGCTTTATTTGATCTATCACATCGTCATCGCGCGGATGGTCGACTCGGTGCTTCCCATCATCGTGCGGATGATCGACTCGGAACTCCCCGGATTGCAATGAAGATCATCGGCATGGTAATCGCGCGCATCGCCGCGTTGGTCGCACTCGCCGCGTTCAGTTGGGCAACCGCGCTCTATTTCGACTGGCCGCTGTGGTGCGCGCCCGCCACGTTCTGCGCGGCGCTCGCCGGATGGCTCCTGATCCGGGTCGCGCGCCGCGCATTGCGCGCCGTGCGCGCACGCGGGCAATTGGCGCGACTCGACGCGTCCGAGCGCCTGCCTACCGATCTCGAGACGCCGGAAAAGCGCGTCGCCACGCGTTGGCAGGCGTCGCTCACAGCGCTCGAGCGCGCTGTGCCCGCCCCTGGCCTGCTTGGTCGTCCGCGGGACGCCCTGCCATGGTATCTCGTGATCGGCCGCTCCGGCTCAGGCAAGACCACCGCGCTGACCCGCGCGCGTGTCGCATCGCCACTGCGGCGCGCGTGCCGCGATGCGCTCATCGAACCGACCGAGGATTGCGATTGGTGGTGTTTCGACGACGCGGTCGTACTGGATCTCGCAGGCCGCTTCACCGAGCCCGACGCGACGGACGCCGACCGGCAAGAATGGAGCGCGATCCTTGATCGGCTCGGCCGCGCGCGCGCGCGCAAAGGCATCAATGGCGTCGTCGTCGCGATCGATGCGCCGCGCCTCATCGAAGCCGATCGCGACGCGCTGACGATCGACGGCTGCGCCATCCGCGAACGGCTCGAGCACCTGATCCGGTTGTTCGACCAGCGCTTCCCGGTCTACGTGCTTGTCACCCAGTGCGACCGGCTCTACGGCTTCGAGGAATGGAGCGCGCAACTTGCGCCGCAAGACCGTGAGCGCGCGTTCGGCTATCTCGGCGATCACGACGCGAACGCATTCATCTCGCACGCATTCGACAGCCTCGACGCGCGTCTGAGCGTGCTGCGTACCGCGCTAACGGCGCGCGGCGAGCCGCCTTCGCCACGCACGCTAATGCTGCAGCACGAACTAGCGCGCCTGCGGCCCGCGCTCGACGCGTTCACGCGCGCGGCGTTCGGCCCGAACGTCTATCAGGAGACGCCGCATCTGCGCGGTCTGCTGTTCGCGAGCGGCCGACAGACAGGCGGCGCGCATTCGCTGACGCTGCCCGACTGGCTCGACGCTGCGCCCGCGCGCAGGCCCGACGACGCCGGCCTGTTCCTGCACGACGTGTTCGCACGCGTGCTGCCGAGCGATCGTGACGCGTCGCGCCCCGTCGAGCGGCCGAGCCGCTCGCGGCTGACGCTGCGGCGTCTCGCTCTGGGCGCGTGGCTGCTCGCGTGTGTCGCGATCGGGCTGCTGATGACCGCGTCGTTCGTCGGCGACGTGCGGACCGTCGAGCTGGTCCGCCGCGACTATCCCGCGCATACGCGCTTCGCAGGCGAGCTCCGGCGCGATGCGGCAACGCTGGAGCGGATTGGCCGCGTGATCGGCGACGTCGAGCAGCGCGACAATCGGCCGTTCGTGCGCACGATCGCCGGTGCCACGCCCGTCGGCAGGCTTGAAGCGGAACTCAAGCGCCGCTACGTCGCGCATTATCGACGGTCGATCGAGCCTTCCGCCGACCGGCTGTTCTTCGGTGAGCCGGACGATGCGGGCGACGCGCGCGCGGACGGCGGTGGCGATGTCGCCGCGCGCATCCGCAATCTGGTCCGCTACGTGAACCTGATGCAGGCGCGCCAGCGCGGCGCGGACCGCGAGACGCTCGTGCGAATGCCCGCGCTGAAGATCGCCCGTGCACCGAACGAAGACGATGCAGACGGCGCACGCGATCGTGACGATGAACCGTCGCCGCGCATCGACGCACTCGTCGTCGACCAAATTGCCTGGAGCGCACCGGACGACGGCGCGCTCGCAGCTCGCATCGCGGCCGCGCAGGCGCAGCTCGAACGGCTCGCGTACCGCGATCCCAACGGCGCATGGCTGCTCGACGTGCCCGACACGTCAACGCCGCACGACGTGACGCTTGCCGACTTCTGGCCGGCCGCTGCGGCGCGCGCGCTGCCTCCCGCGCTGCGCGACGTGCGGGTGTCAGCCGCGCTGACGGCTGCGCATCGTCCGGCGATCGACGCGTTCCTCGACGAGATGGCTCAGGCCGTCGCGAACCAGCCCAAGTTCGCGTTCCATCGCAACGCGTTCGACGCGTGGTATCGCGCGCAGCGAATTGACGCATGGCGCGACTTCGTCGCTCGCTTCCCGCAAGGCGAGCAATTGTTGACGACAGAAGCGCAGTGGCGCGTGGTGATCGACCGAATTCCCGACCGCCGCGATCCGTTCGCGGCGCTGCTTGCGCGCGTCACGCGTGAATTCGAATCCGCGCACGACGATGCGCTGCCACCGTGGCTGCGGTTCGTCCGGATGGCATCACGCATGCTCGCGCCCGTATGGGCGCCCAAGCCAAACAGCGGCCTCGGCGCGCTGCTCGGCTCGATTTCGCGCAGCGGTGGCCGGGCGTTGCGCGAAACGCTCGGCGGCGCGCCCGCGCAAGGCCGGTTGACGCTCGAGCGCGACGCCGCGCTGCGCGACGCGCTCGTCGACTATGATCGGCGCGTCGCCGCACTCGCCGTCGACGCGCTCGCGGGCACAGGCGCCGCCTACCGACTCGCAGCCGACTTCCACGGGTTCGGCGCCGATGCGTCCGTCGAAGCGTCCGCGATGCGGGCAGCCGACGACGCGCTACGGGGCGTCAAGCAGCTCGCAAGCGATCGCGATGTCGGCGGCGACGTTGTCTGGAGCCTCATCGGCGGCCCACTGCATGCGGTGTTCGGGTATGTCGAGCAGCAGGCGTCTTGCGCACTGCAAAGCGACTGGGAACGCGATGTGCTGTGGCCGCTCAAGCGCGCGGCGACGCAAGACGACGAGGACGACCGGCTGTACGGCCCGCAAGGAGCGATCTGGGCGTTCGTCAACGGTCCCGCGAAGCCGTTCGTGCGCGTCGGCGCGGCGCGTGCGTCGGTGGTCGACACGCTCGGCTACCGATTGCCGTTCACCGACACGTTCCTGCCGCTCCTCGACGACGCGGCCGCCCGGCGCGTCGCGCAAACGCGGCGCGACGCCGAGCGGCACGCGCAACAGCAAGCAGCGGCGGAACTCGACGAGCAAATCGCTTCGCTCGGCCGACAGATCGACGCGCTCCACGCGCAGACGATGCGCATCGGGATCGTCGCGCAGCCAACCGACGTGAATCCGGATGCGCAGGCGAAGCCGTTCGAGACGACGCTGACACTGCAATGCGCACCGCAAGCGCGCACGCTGACGAACTACAACTTCCGCGTATCCGAGCAAATCGATTGGCGGCCCGATCAATGCGGCGACGCGACGTTACGCATCGCGCTCGGTGGCGTCACGCTCGTGCGTCGCTATACAGGGGCGCTCGGCGTCGCGCGCTTCGTCCAGGATTTCCGCTACGGCGTGCGCCGTTTCACGCCCGGTGATTTTCCCGACGCGAAAGCCCAGCTCGAACGCCTCGGCGTGCGCTACATCGATGTGCGATACGACTTCTCCGGACAGGACGCGCTGCTCGCGCAAATCGACCGGATCGACGCACTCGAACAGACGCGCCGCGACAACATCGCGCGCCAGCGGCGCAACACGATTCGGCAGAACGACGAACCGGCCGCGAGCGCCGCGGCATCCGCGGCGGGCGTCGCACTGCCTCCCCGCATCGGAGCGTGCTGGGGCGGCTCGGCGCGCGGCGGACGAAACGCCGGACAAGGCGCGTGATCCGCCGTCCCTTGCGAACCAGCGGCGCGCGCAGCGCCGCTTATTCATCGAACCCGTTCATGTCCTACTTCGATCTTGTCATGATGAAACGCACTTCGACACACCCTGACCATCCCAACGCGCCGCGTTCGGCGCATCATCTCGTCCGCTCGCCCCGTACCGGCTCGGCCACGACGCGCCGTCGCCCGTACGGCGTCAGCGCGGCGATCGCGCTAGCCGTCGCGTCGTTCGCCGGATGCGGCGGAGGCGACGATTCGAACCAGGCCGCCACGAGCGCGCTCGCGCCGCCGACCGTGCAACTCTCGTATCCGGCGCAACCAACGGCGCCGCAGCCGAATGCGCCCGCCGCACCCGCGACGCCAACAACACCGCCCGCTGTCGTATCCGCCGGCGTCGCGCCGACGCACGCGGCATTGCGCCGTCCAACGATCGTGCTCGAATTCGATCGTGCGATCGAGCCGCGCTCGGTCAGCAACATCGCGCTACACGACGGAAATCGCGCGAGCGTTGCCATCGGCCCGTTGTCGTGGCTGAGCGATCGCCGGCTCACTTTCGCGCCACTCGTGCCGCTCAATTCGAACAGCCGTTACGAAATCGTACTGCCGACCGGGATCGAGAGCGTGACGGGAGAGCGGTCGGCGCACCGCATGACGGCCAGCTTCGACACTGCGCCGACCACACCGCCGCGCGGTTTGTCGAACCTCGGCAACACGTGCTTCATCAATGCGGCGCTGCAGTTGGCCGTCCATTCGACAGCACTCGACGACATCCTGTCGAATGCCGCCGTCGATTCCGACGTTCGCGCGCTGCTCGACCGTTATGACGCCGCGACAGCCAGCGAACTAGACGAACGGTGGCGAGCAGCCGTCGCCGCGCTGCGCGCGCTGCCGTCGTTTAACGGCAACGGTCCGGGATACACATCAGATGTATTGGCGGCGCTGCAGATGCCGCTGTATCAGGCAGATGACGCCGACGCAATACGCTACGCGCCGCCGACAGCAAAGGCGTTCCGTCTGACCGGCATGCCGCTCAGCTACGCGGCGCTGCCGAACCATGACCGCCTCGTCGCGTTCGACTACAGCACGGGCGGCCATTACATCGCCTATGTGAAGCGGGATTCGATCTGGTACCGCGTCGACGACGGCCTTGTAACCGAAGTCACGGAGCAGCAGTTGTCCGCCCTGCCAGCTCATAACCACCAAAACGCCTTGGCGATCGAGTTCGCGATCTATCGCTGATCGGTCGGTGCGCGCAGCGCGTCGACGCCGTCCGCGGCGTCGAGCGACGCGGTTTGGCTGCGGCGTTCCCGCGCCGCGCGCCGCACTTCGCCGGGCGTCTTGCCGAAGCGCTGGCGAAACAGCTTGCCGAATGTCGACTGATCGGGGAAACCACACGCGTGCGCGATCTCGCCGATGCTGAGCGTGAGCCCCGCTTGCTCGAGGTAGCCGACACTGCGGTTCAACCTTGCGTCGCGAATCGCCGCCTTCACCGTCTGCGGTTCGTGGCGGAACAAACGATAAAGCTGTGTGCGCGAGCAATGGATCGCGTCGGCGATCCGGTCGGGCGTCAAGGTCTGCAAATGGAGATGCTGGCCGATGTAGCTGTACGCGGCCTGCAGACGGTCACCGCGCGCAGGCGCGGCGAGCGGTGTCCGCGCCGACAGCGCCGCCTGCAGCAGCGTGCGGCCGAGGTCGGCCGTGCGCGCAAGCACGTAATCGAGTTCGTCGGACGACAGCGCCGGGCCGTGGCCACCGATGAGCGCCAGATCGGCCGCGAGAAACGGCGCGAGCCCGCCCCTTTGCAGCGAAACCGCGGGTGGCGACGCATCCATCGCCGTTTGGCCGAGCGTCTGCCCCACCGAAGAACGCGGCAAACTGAGCGAGCTGAAACACGGCTCGTGCCAGTGCACGCGCATCGGACGGCCGCTGTCGAGCACGAACAGCTCGTTCGCGCGAAAGCGCACGTCCGGCGAGCCTGGCGCGTCGACCGCGCATTCGCCCGCGTGCAGCGCGCAGATCGTCATATACGCATCGGTCGTTGCGGCGCTCAGCCACGCTTCCGTGATCCGCGCGTCGACCGACGCGCCGCGAAAACGAACGAACCGGCCACGCTCGCAGCGGCACAGAAAGCCATTCCCATGAAACGCCCGCACCTGTTTCGCGCGCACTTCCTCGCAGTGGAACACGTGTGCGCCCCAGAAAGCCGTTCCGCGCGCGAGCGGCATATCGTCGGTGGAAAAGAACTGCAGCAGCGTGCTGCTGCCGAGCGCGTGCATCTTCGCCATGGTGAAGGTCAATGAAATAAGAGGCGCCGTGCGTGTCGCATTGCGTTGCATGTGTCGCGCGGTGTGGGTCGCGTGTCATGCAACGCAAATGTGGAACCCGCTACGTGCATCGCACGATATGCGTCGTGCGCTGTGCTGCGTGAGCGGCATGCGGTCCATCGAGATGCCCGACGAGCCCGGCCGCGTTTCCGCCACATGGTGGCAGGCTTGCGCGACATCCGCCGTCCGCTCCGCCGCGCCGCCGGCCCGCATGCGCATCCGTCCCGACGCGAGCCATCTGTCCGGCCGCGCAGCGCGGGACGCGGCGCGCGTTCAGGGCGTCGGACGCTGCGTGCGCTGAGGCAAGACCTTGTACTTTAGATCCTCGGGCCGATCGCCTTTGTGCCGATTGATCAACTCATCGAGTTTTCTCAGCTTGCGCAGTTCGGAATACACGCCACGATCCACGACGGATTTGAGCTTTTCGAGCATCTTGCCGAACTGCCCTTTCCCGTCGAGCTTCTTGCGGACCACGCAAACGTTCGCGGCAATCCGATTTTGTTTCGCACGCAACACTGGCGCGCTGATAACGCTGTTAAAGCGGATCTCCCTGAGCACATCCATTCTGATGACCTTGATTTCGCGCCTCATCGTCAAAGGTTGCTCGTCGCCGTTCCGTTTCGCATGTTCTTTGACCGAGACGTGTCGATCGTTCGAAGGCGCGAGGCGGCGCTCCAGCGACCGCTGGAGTGCGTCATTCGGATGCGTGATTGGCTGCGTGATTGACTTCATGATCTATTTCCTTGTCCTGAACATTGGCGAGCGTTCATTCTCCGCCGCAGATCGGCCCTGCACTTTCACGAATCGCTCAGCTGGCTGCGAGGCGGACGTCGCCTGCTTCATCACACGAACAGCGCGAGGCGCAAGCGCGAACGACGCCGGCGATCGCTGCGCGCTGATTCACCGCGCAGCGCGCGGGCCGCGCGCCAATCCGCCAGGATGTCCTGCGTACGCGCGATAGAACGCGAACTCGCGCCTGCCACGCGCTACATCAGCGGTGCGCACGCATTCGCATATCCGTATCGATACGCCCAATGGATCACGTTCGCGACATTGCGCGCGCCGAGCTTCTGCATCAGCCGCTGCCTATGGCAATCGACCGTCTTCTGGCTGATGTTGAGCAGCGACGCGATCTCGCGATTGCGCATCCCGTCGGCGATCAACTTCAGTATCTGCTTCTCGCGCCGCGTCAGCTTGTCGACGGGCGGCGCAAGCGTGCGGCCGCCGGCCGCCGACGCGACCCGCGCCTCGTCGAGCGACGGATCGATGTGAACGCGCCCCGCCATCACGCGCCGGACCGCCTGCACGATGCCGTCCGGGCTGCACCACTTCAGCAGATAGCCGGACGCGCCGAAGCGGATCGCATCCGCCGCGCGCGCCTCCGAGCCGAGCGCGGTGAAGACGACGAACCGCATGTCCGGATACGTGCGCAGGATCTCGCCCATCGCCGGCAGCGGATCGTCGCCCGGCAGCATCACGTCCATCAGCACGAGATCCGGGCGGTCGCGACCGCACAGATCGCTCGCCTCGGCCATGTCGATCGCGCCGCGCACGTCGATTCCCGCATACGCCTTGCCGAGCACGCCCTCGATGCCGTCGCGCACGACCGGATGACTGTCGACGACAAGTACTCTTTCACATTTTCTCTCTACGACCATAATCGCCCCCTTTGTTGCTCCGATGCATCCTGTCCCGTACGCCCGAGCGGCGCATGTGCCGTCCGCCATGCCCACGCATGCCCGTCACGGTAGCGTGCGCACATCACCGGAAAATTTCAGGTCCGTTGCGTTCGTTTCATTCGCTCGTCGTCCGGCGATCGCGGCGGCGAGCGAACGAGCCGCGCGGCGCGCCCGCGCGCCGTCCCCTCGCATTGATTCAGCCGCGCAGCGCGCGGGCCGCGCGCGGCTCCGCCGGACGGTCCCGCGCGCCGGCGTCGCAGACGCCCATCCGCTCGAACGTGTCGATCAGGCGTTCGAGGCGCGACGCGAACGCGTCGAACGCCTCGACGAATTCGTGTACGCCGAGATTCGCCGTCGCGACGCGCCCGATCAGCATCACGGCTGCCGTGTCCTCGTCGAGGCCGAGACTACCGCCGCCCGTTTCCGACAAGTCGAGATTGACGGCGAGCATCCGTTTCCAGAGTTCCGCCGGCGCATGCGCCGGGAATTCGCCGACCATTCCGTACAGCACGAGCGCATCGGGCCGGTCGCGAATCGAGATCATCAGTTGCGTGTCGAGCAGCAGGAAACACTGCCCATGCTCATCGAAGTCGAGCGGCACGCCCGCCGCTTCGCTCAGTCCGTTCAACCATTCGGTATGCGTATTCATCGTTCGAGGTTCTCCGTCTGAATCATGCGATTCGATCGATGCGCGCCGCTGTCCGAAGGGCGGCGGCGCGCGCTTCACGTGACCTTCAGGCGGCGATTGCGATCGCCATGAACGCCTCGATCTGGCCGATCATCGCGTGCGCGGTCAACATCCGCAGCGCGGATGGGACGTCCGGCGGCGGCGCGCCGAGATGCCGGCCGAGCGTCTCGACGAACACGCGCGCCTTGCGCGTCAGCGTCGCGACATCGTCGCGAGGCGACGGCGCGCAGCGCTTCATCGCATCGGCAAGATCCGCGTCCGCACGATCGCGATGCTTGCTGGATCGCCCGGCGGACAGCGCGGCGAAGTACGCGCCGATCCGGTCGACTTCGCGCGTGTGATCGTCGGGCCGCGCTTGCCGCGGCGCGTGCGCGTTTGCGTGCGCAGCGTGGCCGCGCTCGGCTTCGGGCGCGAGCGCGTCCCGCGCGGCTTGGCCGGCCGATGTCTCGCCGGCCTTCGAAAACGCACGCCATGCCTGTTGCACCGATGCGCTGCCGCCCAGCCGCTCGCAGTAGCGCGCGATATCGGTACGCAGCCGGTTCAACGTGTCGATCCTCGCCTGCACGGCCTGCGCGTATGCATGAGCGCGATTCGGGTCCTCCGAGAACCATGCGGCCGTATACGACACGAAGTGCTCGGCGCCGCCGGAGCGCAGCACGCGCAGCGCGATCGACGCGCAGTTTTCCGCCGTGCTGATCATCTGGTACTTGAGCGCGCCCGTCGACGCCGCCGCCTTCACGGTTCGCGCATCGCGCAACATCGCCACTTCGTTCAGCCCGAACAGCACGAACGCGCCCTGGCCGGTTGCGTCGCGCTTGTCGCAGTTGAACCCGATCGCCGGGAAATACACCTTGCGCGCGCTCAGCCCCCATTCGGCCTCCTTGTCCAGTTTCTGGCCGGCTCTCGGGAAAAAACGCGCGTCGTGACGCTCTTCCTGATTCGCGTATTTGTAGCCGTCCGCGAGGATCTTTCTCCTCGCCGCGTCGCCTTGGCGAAGCCTCTGCTCCGTTGCATTCGAAATCTCCGAGCGCTTGTCGATCTGATATCCGCTCAGCGTCTTTGGCTCGACACGATCGAAACCCTTGTCGCGCAAGCGCTGGTTCGGCCACCAACTGACATGCTCATACACATGCCGGCCGGCATCGGCGTGTACCTGATTCTTGATCGTCAGCGACGCGTGCCCCGGATGCTTGACGCCGCTGCATTCCCATGTCCGGAACACGATCTGCCGGGCCAGCGGTTTCGCATCTCCCGTTCCGTGAAAGTGCTCGGCGATCGACACCATGTTGCGCACGAGCCGCCGGTCGAGCGGCGCGCCGTCGCGTCGCGCGCCGTAGTCGAACGCCGCCTTGGCGCCTTCCGCGCCATATCGCTTCGACAGCGCGAGTACGAACACTTCGAGCACGCGACGGTTTTCCGTGTGAACCTGCTCGGCATAGCGCCGCACCGCGTCGCAATGCTTGAGCAGCGGGACGTGCGCGAGAAACGCGAACAGCCGCTCCTTCATGCCCAGCCTCGCGACCGATACCGCCGGGCCGCGCGCGCCGCCGCCGACGACGACACGTTCCCCGGGCCGCGCGCACGCGACGAATGCATCGACATTGATCATCAGTTCCTGCCATCGACTACGAGACATTCCGATACGGCGCTGCAACCGCACTAGCCGCCGCGCATGGCTGTCGAGCGGACCGCCGCTCGCCGTGCAAGCCGGCGCGCCCGACAGACCGCGCTTCGCTGCAACTCGACATTGACGTCGATGCTGAAGACATTCGTCCGGCGCCGCTTTCAGATTCCGCTCAGGCCGCCGCGCACATGCGGGCGCATCCGGCAAGCGGCGCAGCGTCGCGGGCGGCGCCCGCATGCGCGTCGCTCGCGATCTCCTCATGTGCGCCCCCACGCGGCGTCGATCCGTCTCTGGGCGTCACCACGAAAGCGGTTGCCGCCATCCGCGACCGTTCGCGAAGGTTCACGAGGATTCACGACGATCCGCCGCGGTTCACGCCAGCGCCGAGAGCCGCCGCGCATGGCCGCACCTCGACGCGCGTCACCGCGCGAACCCCATGCAGCCGCACATGAGCAATTTATGAAATCGGACCACGCGGCTCGCTCCCTAGAATCGAATCGATCCGGACGGCTCTGTTCGCGTGCGCGGTCGTCGAACGAAACGCGACGCGGATGCGGGCGCGCCGGATTCCGTCCCACTCAATCGAGAACACGACATGACTTACAACCCGAGAATCTATGGATTCACACGTGTCAATCAGGCGTCGTTCGACGTTCACGTCAAGCACGGCGAAGCACGGCAGCGCACGTCGTTCGCACAGCAGATCAAGCGCATCTTCAGCAAGATCGGCGATACGCTCAGGCAGCTGTTCCGCCGCGGCACGCCGGACAGCGCGCCCGCGCGGGTCAAGCTGCTGGGCGTTCGCTACGTCGGCAGCTATCGGCCCACCGGCGCCCCGAAACAGGCGATCCGGCATTTCGTCGACGAGGCGGTCAGGCAGGTCGCCAACACGCGCACCCCCGAGATCCGGCAAGATGCGGAATTCGGCCGGCAGGTCTACGAAGCGACGCTCTGCGCGATCTTCAGCGAAGCGAAGGACCGGTTCTGCATGGATCCCGCCACGCGCGAGGGCAACGTGCGGCCGGCGTTCGTCGCGGCGCTCGGCGACGCGGCGCGCGCAACCGGACTGCCCGGCGCCGACAAGCAAGGCGTGTTCACACCGAGCGGCGCCGGCACGAATCCGCTCTACACCGAGATCCGGCTGCGCGCCGATACGCTGATGGGCGCCGAGCTGGCCGCGCGCCCGGAATATCGCGAGCTTCAGTCGTATGCGCGGCAGCAGGCGATCGACCTCGTCGCGAACGCGTTGCCGGCCGGGCATTCCGGCACGCTCGCCCGCTTCCGGCAGACGGTGCAGACGCTCGACGCCACGTACCGCCGCGCGGCGGAGGAGGCATCGCGCGAGGCGAAGGGAGCGGCGGACACGGCGGGCGCCGCGTGATGAAGTAGCGTGGTCCGGATCGTCCGGCGGGTCCGCCTGGATGATCCGGATCGCAGAGTTCTCCGAGTTCTCCGAGTTCGATGACTTCGATTCACCGCCCGGACCGGCCCCGCATGTCGGCGCTCGTTCGATCACGGTTCGGTCACCTTTCAATCACCGCCCATTCGTCGAATACCGGTCGAGCATCGAGCGATGCACGACGCAGCGGAACGAGTCGCACGCCGAAGCGGCCCCCATCGGGGCACACATCGGACTGCCTGCTCGCCGGCCGCCATCGAAGCGGCCACGCGCGCGCCCGTGTCGACGCACTCGCCGCTCGCCACCGCCGTCTCACTGAACCGCCGCTTCCTCGATGACGAGCCCCCGCTCACGCGCCGGCATCGCGCGCGCCGCGCCCCGCTGCACGGCCGCCTTCCTCACCCAAGGCCGCGCGACATAGATGTTGTAAACCGAGCGCGCATACCGGTCGCTCAACGCTGGCGTGCGCGAGTGATACGCGCCGACCGCGCGCCACGTGTCGCCGTACCGGTCGATCTGCCGGCGCAGCAGCGCCGCGCCGATGCGCGCGTTGACCGACGCGTCGTACAGATGGAAACGGTCGATTCCCTGATCGCGCAGCGTCGGCAAATGCACCGAATTGATCTGCATCAGGCCGATGTCGGTCGAGCCGTCGTTGTTGCGATGCAGCGCGCGCGGATTCAGCCCCGACTCGTAATACGCGATCGAACGCAGCAGATCGGCGTTGACGCCGTAGCGCCGCGCGGCGTCGTCGATGCAGTCCGCATGCGCGACGCCGCCCGCCGACACGATGCCGATCGCGAACGCCGCGGCCACGCGCGTGACGCGCGTGCGCATGCGTGTCGCATCCGGACGGCGCGCGCTCATGCTTCGCCCGTGCCGTCCGGACCCGCGGCCGCGCCGATCAGCGCGGCGACGTCGGCTACAGTCGCGACGTCAGCGAGCCGCGCCCGATCGAGCTCGATGTTCCAGCCCTCGTCGAGCGCCATCGCGAGCTCGATCAATTCGAGCGAATCCATCGCCAGATCGTCGAGCAGCCGCTGCTCCGGCGCGATTTCCGCTTCCGGCACGCCCAGCATGCCGGCGAACAACGTCTTCGCCGCCGCGAGCGCGGCGGCGTCGTTCGGGCACGAGTCGGCCGTCATCGCTTCGCGCCTTTATCGATCGAATCGGCCCAGCCGACGCGCGTCGCGCCCTCGGTCGTCATGATTCTGGCGGCCGGCTCGACGGTCGGAAACGTCTTCGCCTTATGCTCGCCCGCTTTCGGCTTCGACAAGCCGACGTCGGGCCGCCATGCGCGCCGGGTGGTCGCGTCGGTCGGCGCGGCCTGCGCCGACGACAGCGCATCGTCGTCGTCGAGCGGATAAAGTCCCGCACGCTCCAGTTGCGCACGATTCATCTGCCGGGGATCGACGCTGCGCGTCGCCGGCGCGGACGGACGCGGCCATACGCCGTCGTCGGGCGCGACGCTCGATGCGCCGGTCGACGCAAGAGTCGACGCGACGGTCGGAGCGGCCGGCGCCGCACCCGGCGCGGACGAAGACGAGGACGACGATTCGGACGCGGCGCCCGACACGGACGCATTGCGCCGAGAACCGGCAAACGGAAGGTTCCGGCCGAAGCCTTCCGTCGACCGGAGCGCCGCATCGCCCCCCGCGCTGTCGCTCGCCCCATCCGTGACGCTTCGTTGACCGGCATCGCGCGGCGCGCGGGTATCGCCCGCTCCGGGCGTCGCGCGCGCGCCAGCGCGGCTGAACGGATCGATCCGCGTCGCGCCTTCGGTGGTCCTGACGATCGGATCGGCCCGGTCCATTTGCCACTTCTTGTCGTTGTCGTTGTACCGCCACGCGCCCGTCGGCGGCGCATCGGCTCCGACGCCCCGCTCGACGGTCGCGGGCGGCGGCGTGCGCCGGTCGGCGGACGGCTCGCTCGCCGCCGATGCCGGCGCATCGTGACGCGCGCCGTCGACCGGCGCACGCGGCGATCCGGTTTGCGATCCGGTTTGCAGCAGTCCGTTTTGCAATACGGTCGGCGATCCGGCCTGCCGATTGCCTGGTCGATCGCCATCCAGTTCGACGCGCACGTCGGGCGACGGCGAGCCCGACGTGACATTCGACGTTTGCGCGAACGACACCGGCGATTTCACGACGGTCGAGTGCCCGCCCGTCCGCTCGCGCACGGGACCGTTCGCATCGTCGGCCGGGCGCTGCGCGCGCGACGGATCGAAACCGTCCATCCGCGTCAGCAGCGCGCCTATCGTCCTGCCGAGATCGCTGACGAGCTTCTCGAGCCCGTCGAGGTTCACGTTCACGTTGTTTTCGTTATGGTTGTTGACGACGACCGGCGCGGCCGGTTGCGGCGCCGCGCCCGGCTCGGGCCCGCCTTGCGGCGCAGCCGGCTCGCCGCGAGGCGCGCGCGGTCCGCCCGGGTCGGTGGCCGGCTGCTTCAGCGAAACGTCGTTCAACAATTGATCGGTGCGCCCGAGCAACGCAAGCGCGGTGCCGGCCATGTCAACGAGATTCGTCGCGTGGCGCGCGCCGAGCGCGAACTTCATCGCGTTGTCCGCCATACTGAGCTGCGCCCTGCCGCTGTGCTGGTTCAACATCCCGTTCGTACGCACGCTCCCGTCCATCCGTCCACCGAGCCGCTCGGACACGAGCACGTCCGCCGCCGCATCGCCGCGTTCGCGCGCGCGGCCGAACATCGCGTCGGCGATGCCGTCGGCCCTCAGCAGGGAGCCGACGCGCTCGCAGAGCTTCCGATAGTGCTTGTTGTCCTCGATGCACAGATCGCGCGACATCGGGGCCGATTTCCCGCCCGACCGCGCGGCGGCCGCGAAAAACGACGCGAGCGCATCCCCGATCCCGGCAAACGCGTCTGCATGGCGCGCGTCGTCGGCCGTCAGGTGCAGCGCGTGCACGGTCAGCGCGAGATGGTCGAGCGCGCGCTGATCATGGCCGTTCAGTCGTGCGACGAGCGTCGTCAGCGCGCCGCGACGATCGCCGGCGAGTTCGCCCAGATACGCGCGCGCCTGTTCGAGCGACGTCGCGCCGTGCGATTCGCCGGTCGGTACGCCCGCCTCGCGCGGCTCGCCCGCGGGCGGCTGCTGCGGGCGCGACGACACGGTGTCGAGCTGTCGATGGAACGATTCCCGCAGTGCGGACGCGTCACCGTCGGCCGCACCGACGCGCCGCGCACCGATGTCCGGCATGCTGTGCCGGCGCGCGCTCGAAACGCGCGTCACGCCGGTCGAGAATTCGCGCTCCCGGTTAGAAGAACGGATCGCGCGGCCGGCGACCGCGGCCGGCGCGCTGTTGACGGATGAAGATCGATGAATGGATGGCGGCATGGTGAGATTTCCTCTTTTCGGTTACGCGGATCGGAGGCAATGACCGTTCGCGCCCGCGCATCGTTGCGCGCGGGCACGGCAAGACGGGCGCGCGGCGTCGTTCAGATCTGCAGGTAGCTTTTCGCGGTGTCCGTCAGCGTCGAGATCGCGCCGCTCAGCACCTTGACGAGATTGTCGAAACTCGAGTTCTGATGCGAGTATTTCTCGACGAGTGTCTGGACGTCGTTCTGGATGTTGTCCTTATGGCCGGAGAACCCGGTGTTCCAAGCCTGGTAGCGCGCCGTATCCCACACAGTGCCGTCCCCGGGCAGCGAATCGCGCATCTTGTTCAACTTGTCCGGGTTGATCGTCACGACGCCCGAGTCGCTGATCGAGACGGCGTCGCCGAGCTCCTTACGCCAGCGGGCGATGTCCGCTCCCGCCGGCAACTGCATCCGGGGAAGATTGTCGATGACATCCTGGATCAATCGCCGGATCTGGTCGCCGTCGATCACCATGTTCTTGTCGTCTTTCGCTTTGATGTAGTTCTGCAGCTTGCTCATCACATCGGCGACGCTCTGAAAATATTTCGTCATCCCCTCGATGATCTTCGCGTACGCATCGATGTCGGACTTGCCCTGGCCGATCACGTCGATGAGCCCCTGAAGGATCGGGTCCCGCGGGATGCCGGCGCGCGCGCCGTCCCCGGCATCGAGCACGCCGCCCAGGTGCTCGGCTTCCCATCGTTCGAGCAGGTTGCGCTGCGCGAGCGCGTGGCCGCGCACCGCGACGCGCGCATCGTCGAACGCCGTGAGGTCCGCGCTGCGGCCCTCGACGAAACGCCCGTCGATCTGCTCAGGCAACCTGGCCGACGCGAATTCGTCGACCATCGCGGCGAGCTTGCGCTCCGGCACGCGACGATCGACGCCCACCGCGCGCAGATCGTCGTCCGTCATCGCGTGCGCGCCGGCGTCGACGGGCAGCGTCTGCGAGAGCGCCGCGATCGCCTGCCAATCCCGCGCGGCCAGCGCGCGCCCCATGTCTGCATGAATGTTCATCGTGTGTCACCTTCGTGCTATCAGATTCATCGAGGGCGCGCGATGCGCGACGCCCGCCTTCACTCGATCAGGAATTCGTCCCGGTCGCGGCCGCGGATCCATTTCGGCTCGATGCCGCGCCCGGTCCAGATCGCGCCCGTCACCGGATCGCGATACTTCGGCTTGACCGCCCCGCGCTTGCGTTCGCCTGGCTTCTTCCGGTATCCGAACACTTCGTATGCCGTGATGCCGTACTCGAGCACCTTCGCGCGCACGTCGTCGATCGCGGCCTGCAGCTCGGCTTGCCGCGCCGCTTCGACCTGCGCGCTCAACGCGTCGGCCCGCGCCTTCAGTTCCTTGTATGTCGCCATGCGCTCCACCATCGGAATTCCGATCTTAGAGACGGGCGGCTGCGCCGGCTTTCACAAAAACGCCATCGCCCGTCCCGCGAAACGCGGCGGCGCGCGGCGGACGCCCCACGCCGCCCCGCCACGACGCGAACCGTCAGGCCCGCAGATTGCCGGCCACCTGCGCGGCGACCGCGTTGCTGTTCGCGATCTGGCTCTTCGCCGCGTCGAGCGCCTTCTGCGCGGCGTCTCGGCTGCGGTGCGCGGCTTCGTCGCGCGCGCTCGCCATCGCCATCGCGGTCTGCTGCGCGCTCTCGTCCATTCTCTGCTCGGCGCGGTCCGCGCCCTGCTGCTGCGCCGACGAGCCGTCGATCACGTTCTTGCTGATCTGGCCGCTCGACTGAGTCAAATCGCCCTTCATCTGCTGATGACCCGCCTTGAGTTGGTTCTGCTCGTGACGTGCGCCTTGCATATCGATGGTGTGCTGACGATTGGCTGCCTCCTTCATGAGGCGGTTCGTGTGTTCGTCACTCACCCCATCGCCGCCTTGGTTGATCTCGTGGCTCGTGGTTTTTCCGGTGTCGTGCTTGACGTTCACATGCGACGCCCCGTCGTTCGACACCACCGGCTTGTTGACGCCGCGCAGCTCGAGCGACTGCTCCGCATGAAACTTCTTGAGCTCCGCCTGCGGCTTCAGTTCCTTTTCGATCGACCCCGCCTTCGTATTCAAGCCCCTCATCTGCTGCACCGCGCCGCCGAGCGACGTCGTCGCCTGCAGCACGCCGCCCGTGATCGCGGCCGTCATTTGCGCGGCGCCGATGCGGCGATCCTGCTCGGCCGCGCTCATCATCGCGTTGTGCGCGAGCATCGTAAGCTTGCCCTGCATCACGAGCTCCGATTGCACGTTCTTCTGCATCGCGATGCCGAGCGCGAGCAGCGCGTCGAACCCCTTGTCGCTGGCAAACGAGTAACGCTGCGGTCCGCCCGCCGCCGCGCGCGGCGCTTCGTCGCCCCTCGCCTTCGCATCGGCGAGCGATGCGTGGCGCTGAACGAGCGCGTCATGCATGCCCGTCACCGCCGGCATTTGACTCGCGGCGAGCCGCTTGTGCTCGCGCTCGATCCCAGAAACTGTTTGCCGGTCCATCGCGAGCGTCTGCGCGGCGGGCTTCGGCTGAGCGAGCTCGACGCGCTGCGCACCCGCGTCCGCGTCGCGTTGCGGCGACACCCGTGCACCGACGACGGCCGCGAGCGCCGCGTCCGCGCGCACAAGCGCGCGGCCGTCGTCGCGGACCACCTTGTCGCCTTGCTCGGACATACCCACGTCCACGAGCCGGGACAGCTCCGCATTGCTGATGTTGATGCCGCTGTTTTGCACACCGATTGACATATGCACCTCTTCGACTTCGAAAAAAAGTGATCGCCCGTATTACACTGCGCGGGCGTTACGCAGGATCAGCTTGCCCGTCGACGTTTCCATCTGGCCTGCATCCGACATCCGCTGCATCAGTTGCGCAAGCACACGGTTGTGCTCGGCGAAGGCGTCGACCGCCTGCTTCAGCAGATCGCCGAGCAGCTTGATGTCGTACATCGCCTCCTTGATGTCGGCGAGCAGGCCCATCGCCTTCGCGCGCTCGACGCCAACGACGATCTCGCCCGCCGCCTGCGACACCTGATTGCCGACGTTCATCACGGTGCCCGCCTTCTCGAACCGGTTCGCGAGCAGCATCCTCCCCTCGTTCGACTCCGCGCCGATCGCGCGGCGCATCCGTGTCATCGCGGTCGCGGTGCGCGAGCCAAGCGCCTGGAACCCGGATTTTTGGGCGAACTTCTCGATCAGTTGCACAAGCATCTTGCCGATCGCCGAATCCATCAGCTTCGTCAACTGGCCCGCGACCGCGTTGATCACCTTCGACGCGACCGCTTTCACCGCCGACGCGCCGACGAACGCCGCGGCAATGAGCGCGACGCCCGTCATGATGGCGCCGAGGATCGCGCCGGCGAGTTCGGCCTTCTGCTGATCGACGCCGCACGCGACAAGCGCCTTCGTGATCAGTGACGAGATGAAATCCATCAGCGGCTTCAGGATCGTGTCCATCACGGGCTGCATCAGCTTGTCCATGAACGACACGCCCGTCGTCGCGCGGCCGATCTCGTCGCCGACCGCGAGCGCGAGGCCCACCGCCGCGAGCGCGAGGCTCGCGCCGCCCGTGAACGCCGCCGCCGCGAAGCTCACCGCGGTGATCAACCAGCCGACGATCTTGCCGACGCAACCCATCGTCTGCTGCATCTCCGCAGCCTTCTTCACCTGTTCCTGATACTCGTCGGACTTCTTCTGCAGTTCGGCCTCGCGCTTCGCCTGCATCTCGGTGAAGAGCTTTTGCTTCGATTCGAGTTCCTTCACGTTGCCCGCCGAAATCAGCTCCTGCAGCTTGCCGAGCACGGCCGTGAGCTTGGCCGCGCCGCTCAACGTCGGCGCCGCGCGCTGCGGCGCGCTCGCGCCGTATTGCTGCGAGGCCCGATTCACCGCGTCGTCAACCTGTTGCTCGTGTTCGCGCGCCTGCGTCGCGAGCGCGGCCGCCTTGTCGAGCTTCTTCGTCGCATCCGCCTGCAGTGCATCCGCGCGGTTGTGCGCTTCGCCGGCCTGCTGCTTTGCCTGTTCGAGCGCATCTTGCAGCATCTTCATTTTTTCATCGGGCAGGCCCCGCTCGGCCCCGGCGTCGTAATCCTTCTGCGCGGCGCCGACGGCCGCGTCCGCGGCCTTCGCATCGGCGGCCGCCTGCTTTGCCGCGGCGGCCGCCCGCTCGGCCGCGTCGGTCGCCTCTTTTGCAGCATCGGTCGCGCGCTGGAGCGCGTCGGACAACCGGTTCAAACTATCCTGCGCGGCCTTCGACATCTGGTTCCAGATGTTCGAGCGCTGCTTGAGCTCCTCCAGGCTGCTCGCGCTGATGATGCTCATCAGCACGCCCAGCAACTCGGCCAGCTTCGCCCCGCCGGTCGCGCGGCTGCCGTTGTCCGACGCCTTCTCGTCCGCCGCATCGTATTGCGACGCGCCGCGCTCCCGCGGCGCGCCCAGCGCCGGCTTCTCGTCGAGGCGCGCGTCGCGCGCCACCGGCTGTGCGTCGCACTGCTCGGAGGCGAGCTGCGACATTCGCTCAAGGAAGTTGCGCTGCGCGGCCGACACCACGTCGACATACGCCTGCGGCGACAACGTGCCGAGCGCGCTCGCCGCGTCGCGCAGCGGATGGGTCTGATAAGCGTTCACGTTGGCGGTCGATCCGCCCTGCACTCCCGATGACATACGATCAGCTCCTATTGGCTAAGGTCTGTTACATAGGGCCACGACCCCTATAGGTCGTTCCCGGTCGACGCCGGCGCGGCATCCGCGCCGGCCCTCACTTCGTCAAGCCCGTCGAGATAGGACTGCGCCTTCTGCGCGAGGCGCTCGTCGCGCGAGCGCTCGACGACAATGCCGAAGCAGCGCCGCGCGAGCGGCGCCTTGCCCATCAGCAGATGACATTGGCCGGTATGGAACATCGGCCGGTAGTCGTCCTTCGACAGCGAATACGCGAGCGCGTACAGATCGATCGCCCGCGCGTATTCCTTCTTCAACTGGCACACCGCCGCGAGCCCCATCGCGTATTCGGCGTTATAGAAGTCGTAGATGCACAAAAAGCGGAAGAACACCTCCGCGTCGTCGAGCCGCCCCTGCTCATAGAAGCGGTAAGCGAACGCATAGATGCCGTCCATCAGGTCCTGTGGGACCTGATGCAGATCCTTCAGCGTCGCGCCGTTCTGGACCGCGTCCAGCAGCGCCGCCGCCATCTCGTCGGCTTCGATGTCGTCTATGTTCACGTCGCGTTGCGTCATGCCGTCACCTCGTTCGATTGTTTCAGTCACATGGATGTCGGCGCGCGTCGCGGTGCCGTCGAATGACAGTTGCTACGTTACGCGCCGTTCGCTCAAGAGAATTTCACAAAGCTGTCTTTTCGGGTTGTCAAGCGTTTCGATCGCCTGTCGAGACGGATGCATCTTCGCCGCCTGGCGCGTCCGGCACCGGCTCCGTCTCGGGTGGCGGCAGCGGCCCGCCGCGATTGGCCGCCTCGACCTCCTTGAGCCAGATCAGCACGCGCATCACACCGTCGATGTCGTCTTGATTCACGAAGCTGTAGCGGCGCGGCGAGTTGCGATAGATCGAGCGCGCGAGCGCGACGTTGCGCACGACGGGCACGCCGCACGCCTCGGCGTGCCGAATGACGGCGAGCGCGCGCGCGTTGGTCTCGCGCACCGAGACGAACGGAATCGGCACGATGTCCGGATTCACGTAGATGCCGATCGCGATGTGGGTCGGATTCGCGACGATGAAATCGGACTGCTCGACATTCGCCTTGATCTCCTCCGACAGCAGCTCCTGATGGATCTCGCGCCGCTTGCTCTTGATCTCGTGATTGCCCTCGCTCTCCTTGTATTCCTGCTTCACTTCGTGCTTGTCCATCTTCAGCTGGCGGTGGTACAGGAAGTACTCGACGGCGGCGTCGACGATCAGCACGGGCAGCGCGCACAGCAGGAACAGCAGCACGAGCCGGATCGTCAGCACGATCCACATGTGGCCGAGCAGCGCCGGCCGCGCGCGGAACAGCCCGAAGACGTCGTGGTGGTAGAGATCGGCGAACATGCGCACCGCGATCACGAGCACGGCGACGTACAGGAGCGCTTTCACTGCCTCCTTCACCGAGCGCCAGCTGAAGAGCCGCTTCATCCCCTTGACCGGATCAAGCGCCGTGAGATCGAAACGAATCGCTTCGACCGCGAGCGTGAAGCGGCTTTGCACGAGCGACGGCAGCGCGCCCGCGACCGCGCAGATCAGCACGAACGGCGCGGCGATCCGCAGGAACAGCTTCGCCCACGCGAACGCGTACGCGCCCGGATTCGGCTGCGCGCCCGTCGACGCGATCCGCACGAATTCGGCGGCGACGCGCGTCAGATCGACGACCGCGGCCGCGGACGACGCGCCCGCCGCGATCACGACGAGCGCGACGATGTCCCTCGACTTGAACGTCTGACCTTTCTTCGCCGCGTCACGCAGCTTTTTCGCGGTCGGCTTTTCGGTTTTCTCAGCCATCGCTCACTTCACCAGGCTGCTGAAGGGATGCGCGTGCAGCAGCGCCGTCAGCTCGTGCGGCGCCGCATACACGAAATACAGATGGAACACGGCGAACGCGACGAGGCTCTTGACCGTCAGCGACAGCGAGAACGCGTTGACCTGCGGACAGAAGCGCGAGAAGAGCCCGAGCAGCGCATCGGTCAGGAACATCACGATCAGCACGGGCGCGGCGAGCGCGAGCCCGTGCGCGACGAGATCGGTCAGCAGCGCGCCGACGCGCAGCAGATCGACGTCGAACAGCGCGCCCGTCGGCACCGTCGCATAGCTCGATTCGAGTGCGCCGGCGATCGTCAGCATGCCGCCCTGCTGCAGGAACGCGGCCGCGTAGAACAAGCTCACGAACGGCGCGAACGCCGATGCCTCGACGCCCGTGGCCGGATCGATCGAATCGCTGATGGTCGCGCCGCGCTGGTTGTCGATCAGCTCGCCGACTACAGTCGCGACCCAGAACGGCAGCGACAGCGCGACGCCGAGCACGAGGCCCGCCGCCACTTCCGTCAGCGCGACGCCGAAGAGCG
The DNA here is from genome assembly GCF_000959365.1 of Burkholderia oklahomensis C6786. Classification (NCBI taxonomy): domain Bacteria; kingdom Pseudomonadati; phylum Pseudomonadota; class Betaproteobacteria; order Burkholderiales; family Burkholderiaceae; genus Burkholderia; species Burkholderia oklahomensis. The sequence continues at coordinate 1,357,366 of NZ_CP009556.1, read as the reverse complement.
CGCCGCCTTGCGGATGCGCGAAGCTCGGCCACAGCCCGAGGATGACGGCGAACACGATCGTGTTCTTCACGACCCCGTTGACGATTGTCCGGTCGTTCAGGAACGGCAGCAGATAGAACACCGGCGCGATCCGCGCATACGCGATCGCGATCGCGCCGATGTGCTGGTAGAACGCGTCCATCGAGACATTCATCATGTCGCTCGGCGTGACGCGGCTCAGCGAAGGCCGATCGACAGCATCTCGGTCGCGAACGCGAGCAGCTTGCCGCCGAACCATCCGGACAGCATCATCAGGCAGCCGAACACCGCGAGCATCTTCAGGCCGAACGGCAGCGTCTGCTCCTGCAGTTGCGTGACCGTCTGGAACAGGCCGATCGCGAGGCCCACGACGGTCGCGACCGCGACGGGCGCCGCGCACAGCAGGATCACGAGCAGAATCGCCTTGTTGCCCGCGTACGTGAGTTCAGCCATCGTTTGTCTTCCTAAAAAACGTGCCGCGGCGCGGCTACTTCATCAGGTTCAGGTACTGCTCGATCAAGCCCTTGCTGATCAGCGTCCAGCCGTCCATCGCGACGAACAGGATCAGCTTGATCGGCACCGAGATCGTCACCGGGCTCATCATCATCATCCCGAGCGCGAGCAGCACGCTCGATACCACCATGTCGACGACGAGGAACGGCAGGTACAGATAGAAGCCGATCTTGAACGCGCTCTTGATCTCGGTAAGCGCGTACGCCGGCAGCAGTGTGAACAGCGAGTTGTCGAAACCGTCGGGCTCGTCGCCGGCTACGTCCGCATCCGCCGCATCCGCGTCGTCGCCCTTCAGGCGCGAGGCTTGCGCGCGCTCGAAGAATCGGACGAGCTCCGGGTCCGAATAGCGCGTCAGATAGCGCTTGTAATCGCCGAGGCCGCCGTCGATGAAATCGTTGACCGACGTGCCGTTCATCACGTCGAGCGGATGGTGCTGCAGATATCGGTAAGCGCTCTGCGCGACGGGCATCATCACGAACAGTGACATGATGAGCGCGATGCTGTTGAGCGCGAGATTCGACGGCACCTGCTGGATGCCGAGCGCGTTGCGCACGAGCACGAGCACGATCGAGAACTTGATGAAGCACGAGCCCGCCGCGACGACGAACGGCACGAGCGTCGCCGCCGTCAGCAGAACGATCAGCGCGATTTCGTTATTCGCCATCGTGTGCCGCCGGCTTCGCGAACCAGAGCGCCTTCACCTCGACCGCGAGCTGCTCGCCGACCTGGATCAGCTCGCCGCAGCCGAATGGCCGGCCATTCGCGCGAATCGTCACCTCGCCCGGCGCGCCGCGCACCGGCAGCACCAGGCCCGGATGGCAGCTCGCGAGTTGCGCGACCGTCACGCGCTCGTCCTGCAGCACGAACTCCAGCGTGACGGGCAGCGCATCGATGTCGAAAGTCGGCGGCGGCGCGTCCTGCGGCGCCTCCGCAGCCGCTCGTTCGTCGTGCAGATCGTCGATGGCGTCTTCGGACAGTGGTTCGTTCAACATGATGTTCTCTCCTTCCCAGCAAAATTCACACAGCGCGTGCGCGCCGATCCTGACCACGTTGCGCGGCGTGCGAACGAGCAGCACGTCGCCCGGCGCGACGGCGGGCAGCAGTGCGAGCGGCAGGCGCGCCGTGCCGATCGCGAAGCGCATTACGAGCGGCACCGCACCGACGTCCGCGACGGCGCGCGTCGCGGGCGCTTCGTCCGGAAACGCGCGGAACAGCGCGCGCGCGCGGCCCGGCGCGTCGAAGCACAGCAGCGGCTCGGCGGGCAACTCGCGCTCGACGAGATCGACGAGCCGCACGTGGGCCCAGCCGCCCGGCGGCGCGGGCAGCTCGGCTGCGGCGTCCTGCCCGCTCAGCAGGTCGAGCGCATACCGCTTGTCGAACGCACGCCACGCGAGCGCGCCGAGCGCCGGGTAGCGGCGGCGCATCAGATCGTCGACGTCGATCCAGCCTTCGTGCTCGACGCCTCGCCAGGTCGCGCGCAGCGCTGCATAGCCAGGCGGCGGCGCGATCGTGCGCAGCGTCGCGTACTCGCCCGCCGCACGCAGCGTTTGCGCGCTCCGGTACAGCGGCAGTTCGGCGGGCGCGACGCGCCGCAACAGCGGGTAGCGCGCGCTCATCGCTCGTCCTCCTCCGGTTCCTGCCGCGCGCGACGCCACGGCGAACGGCCGCCGTCGTCGTCCGCGCGCTGTCGGTCGAATTCGACGGTCCATCCGGGCGTCAAGCGATCGACGCCGTGCTCCATTGCGCGTTGCACGCGCTCGTGGCTCGGCTGCGCATTGACGACGCGCGGCGCGCCGCCGGGATCGAAACGCAGTTCGACGGCGGGCCGCCCGTCCCACGAGTTGAAGCTGTAGCGCACCTGCGTGCCCTGCGTTTCGCGGATGTCGCGCGCATCCGCTTGCGCCGCGCCGGCCTGCGTGCGTTGGCGCGCGGCGCGTGACGGATCGTGCGCGCGAGCGGGAGGCTCGGCGGCGTGTATCAACACCTGCGGCGGCAGGGGCCGCTGGAATCCGGCGGTCGACGCGTCGACCGGACGGTCGGGATCGTCGCCGGCGATGCGTTCGCGCATCGCGCCGGTCAACGCGGCGGCAGCCGAACGTCGCGCCGCCGTTGCGGCCGGCGTCGATTCAGTCACGGTAGCCGTTGCCTGCGATGACGCCGGCGCCGGCGATGCGGCGACGGCGGCCGGCTTTGCCGTCGCCATCGCGGAATGCTGCGAAGACCCACTCGCCGTGACGCGCGCGACGCCGTCGGATTGCCCGTGCGCAGCCCGGGCTGCGTGCGCAGATGCAGTCGATGCTGCGGTCTCGACGTCCGTGCGCGACACACGCGCGTCGGCGATCGAAGCACCCGGCGTTCGCGTGCGCTTCGCGCGAACCGCGTCGAGTGCGGTCGAGTCATCGCGCATCGCAGTCTCGCTGCGCGGCTCGACGCTCGTCTTCGCATGGCTCGCCGTACTCGCTTCCCCGTCCGTCTTGACGCTCGTCTTGACGCCGGCGTCACGCGCGCCCGCGCCGTGCCGCGCATCGTCGAACCGCAACGCGATCGCCCGATCCTGCGCCTGATGCGGCACGCACGCCCATACCGCCGCTACCGGCGGCTCACCTTTGCGCTTCGCCTTTTTCTTCGCGTGCGCGCAGCCCGCGTCGACGGCGTCGCAGTCGCTCCCGTCGTCGCGCCCGTTGTCGCGCTTGCCGAGCGCCTTGCTGCATTGCTCGCGATACGCGCGCTGCAAATCGGTCGTCCGCTCGACGCCCGCCGGCTCCGCGCGCGGCGCGGGCTCGACGGCCGATGCGATCGGCGCGCTAATGCTGATGGTTGAACTCATGACCTGCTCCTTCCGTGATGTCCGCATCGGCGGCCGATTCGCGCAGCCGCTCGTTTTCGATCCTGCGGCGTGCGAGCCAGTCGCGATGCTTGTTTCGCCGCCGCTCAAGCGCGATCGCCGCGGCCAGGCTGTCGCGCAGCGCCTGCTCGGCCGCCTGCCGGCGCTCGAGCAAATCGTCGGTTTCGACCGCCTTGCATGCGATCTCGAAACGGATCGCCGCCTGCTTGCCCCGCACGCGCATCAGCTCGCTGCGCGCGTATGGCTTCGGCGGCGCGCTCGCCGCGAGCCGCTCGCGCAGGCACGTGATCGCGGCGCGCTGCTCGGCAATCCGCGCGTCGAGGCCGGCGAGCGCGTCGCGTTCGCGCGCCGCCTGCCGGCGCAACACGTCGCCGCGCCGGTCGAGCACTGCGAGCAGCCGCCGCGCGCCGTCGAGCCGCTTCATGACGCGACCTCGCGCATCCTTTCAAGCGTGTCGTCGAACGCCGACGCCTCGTCGACCTCCTGCTGCAGGAACGCGTCGAGCGCGGAACGCCTGTCGAGCGCATCGTCGTTCTCCGGGTTCTCGCCGCGGCGGTATTCGCCGAGATCGAGAAACACCTGCATCTCGTCGATGCGCGCGAGGTGTTGCCGGAACCGCCTGGCAAGCGCGCGATGCGGCGCGCCGGCGATCTCGTCGAACAGACGGCTCGCGCTCCTCAGCACGTCGATCGCCGGGAAATGCCCCTTCGCGCCGAGCTGCCGGCTCAGGTACACGTGGCCGTCGACGATCGAGCGGATCTCGTCGCCGATCGGATCGGGCTCCTCTTCGTTTTCGAGCAGCACCGTGTAGAATGCGGTGATGCTGCCCGCGTCCGTGCGCCCCGGCCGCTCGAGCAGGCGCGGCAACTGCTCGAACACCGATGCCGGATAACCGCGCCGCGCGGGCGCTTCACCCGTCGTGAGCGCAAGATCGCGCAGCGCGCGTGCGTAGCGGGTCATCGAGTCGAGAAACAGCATCACGTCGCAGCCGAGATCGCGGAAGTACTCGGCGATCGTCGTCGCGACGAGCGCCGCGTTGCAGCGGTCCACCGACGAACGGTCCGACGTCGCGTACACGACGATCGTCCGGTCCCGGCTGCCCGAGCGCCTGAGCCGCTCGACGAACTCGGATACCTCGCGGCCGCGCTCGCCGATCAGCGCGACCACGTACACATCGGCCGCCGCGTGCTCGATCATCATGTTCATCAGCGAGGTCTTGCCGCAGCCCGCGGCCGCGAAGATACCGAAGCGCTGGCCGACGCCGCACGTGAGCAGCCCGTCGATCGCGCGCACGCCCGTCGCGAGCCGACGGTCGATCGAACGCCGCGCCGCGTAATCGGGCGGCGCGGCGTCGATCGCCATGCGGCGCGACGCCGCGTCGCGCGCCGGCTGCGACGCGCCGAAGGTCTCGACGATGCCGCCCGTCGCGTCGACGACCGCGCCAAGCATCGCCGGCGACACGTCGATCGTCATCCGCTCGCCCGTCGGCACGAGCACGACTTGCCGCGACAACCCGGCCGTGCTGCCGAGCGTGCTCAGAATCGCGGTGTCGCGCGCAAAGCCGACCACCTGCGCGCGACCGATCGCCGCGTCGCTGCCCGCCGCCGCGCGGATCGTGCACAGCTCGCCGATCGCGACGTCAGGCAGCGGCGCCTCGATGATCGGCCCCTGGATGCGGCGCGGATGCGCGCGCCGCCTCAGCAGCCGAAGCGGATCGCCGGCGGCCTTCATCGCGCGAGAATTTCGCTGATCGCGCACAGGTCCGCATAGAACATCTCGAGCGCCTCGGTGAAGCGGTCGGCGTCGGCGAGATAATGCGGCTCGACGCGGCCGTGCAGCATGAGCGCGTCGTCGACGAGCGACAGCAGCGGCCGGCGCGACGCGAATACTTCCGAGCCGCGCGGCATCTGGTATGCGAGCAGATCGAACGCGCAGCGCGCGAGCTGGCTCTCGCCCGAGTAGTCGAGCCGGCTCCAGATCGTCACGTGCTCGTCTTCACGCTCGACGAACATTTCGGGCATCGAATGAAAAGCAATGCAGATCGGCGCGTGCGCATCGAGCTCACCCGTGATCGCGTTGCCGCAACCCATCTTCTCCATGCTTTGCCTGACGAGCATGACAACATCGACATTCATCGTTTCTCTCCTTAGATCGTCTTCAACACATCGATTGCGACGCTGTCGGCCACTTCGCCGAACGACAGCACCTCCAGTTCCGGAAAGCGGCTCTCGATCAGCCGCTTGACGAAACGCCTGACTTCCATCGACGCGAGCAGCACCATGTCGCGCTGCGAAAAGCCCGCGCGCGCGAGCTCGAGCGCGAGCCGATCGAGCAGCTGCTCGCTCGTCGCGGGCTCCAGATTCAGATACGCGCCGCCCGACGTCTGCCGAACGCCCTTGCCGACCGCGTCCTCGAACTCGGCGGACAACACGAGCGCGCGCAGCTTGCCGCCCGCCGCGAAGCGGTTCGATATGTAGCGCGCGAGCGCCGCGCGCACGTGCTCGACGAGCAGGATCGAGTCCTTCTCCTTCGGCCCCCATTGCGCGAGCGATTCGAGAATCAGCTTCATGTTGCGGATCGAGATCTTCTCGGCGAGCAGGCGCTGGAACACCTCGGCGATCCGCTGCACCGAGATGTGCCGGTAGCTCTCCTTGATGAGCTCCGGATACTTCCGGTCCATGTCGTCGAGGAGGCGCTTCGCCTCCTGCACGCCGAAGAACTCCGACACGTTGCTCAGCATCACCGCGAGAAACTGCCCGTACAGATCGTCGATCGCCGGGCGCGTGAGCACGTCCATCTTCGCGAGCGCGTCGGTCTGCGACGCCGGCACCCACCACGCGTCGCCGCCCGCGCCGTCCGGCAGTTGCACGACGTCGACGGACAGCCCTTCGAGCGCGAGCGTCGAGCCGATCACGCGGTGCCGGTCGAAGCAGATCGCGAACGTCGCCGCGCGGATTTCGTTGATCAGCACGATCGCCTCGCGCGGGTGCATCTGCGGCGAATACGCGACGCGGATGTCGGGCAGGCGCAGCCCCATGTCGACGAACGCGCGCCGCCTGAACGCGTCGATCACGCCTTCCTGCTCGAACATCGGCTTCACCGCCTCGGGCACCATCAGCATCAGCGGCACCGTCTCCGGAATCAGCTTGTCGATGTCGACGTCGTCCGCGGCGGCGTCGGCGGATTTCGCCGCGCCGCCGCCCGACAGCGCGCCCGCGACCTTGCCGACGAGCCCGCCCTCGCGCGCCGGCTGGCCCGGCTTGCGCCATTCGCGGCGCACGTACAGCGCGCCGAGCGCGAGCGCGATCAGCAGGAAGACGATTAGCGGGAAACCCGGCAACAGGCCGATCGCGAGCGCGAGCACGGCCGTGACGATGAGCACGAACGGGTTCGAGAACAGCTCCCCGACGATGCTCGCGCCGAGATTGCTGCCTGAGCCGCTCACGCGGGTGACGACGAAGCCCGCGCCGATCGCGATCAGGAGCGCCGGAATCTGCGCGACGAGGCCGTCGCCGATCGACAGGATCGTGTAGGTCGTGAGCGCTTCGGACACCGACATGCCGTGCTGCATCACGCCAACCGAGATGCCGCCGATCAGGTTCACGAAGATCACGATGATGCTCGCGATCGCATCGCCCTTGATGAATTTCATCGCGCCGTCGAACGAGCCGTAAAGCTGGCTCTCGCGCTCGAGCGCCGAGCGGCGCGCCTTCACGCCCTCGTTGTCGATGACGCCCGCGCGCAGGTCCGCGTCGATGCTCATCTGCTTGCCGGGCATCGCGTCGAGCGAAAAGCGGGCCGCGACCTCGGCAACGCGCTCCGAGCCCTTCGTGATCACGATGAACTGCACGATCGTCACGATCACGAACACGACGAAGCCGACGACGAGGTTGTCGCCGATCACGAACTGCCCGAACGTCGTGATGATTTTGCCGCCGTCGGCCGTGAGCAGGATCATCCGGCTCGTGCTGATCGACAGCGCGAGCCGGAACAGCGTCGTGATCAGCAGGATCGACGGAAACGTCGAGAATTCGAGAATGTTGACGATGTAGAACGAGCCCATGAACACGAGCAGCGCCGTCACGATGTTGAAGCCGATCAGGAAATCGAGCACGTATGGCGGCAGCGGCACGATCAGCATCGCGATCACGAGCACCATCAGGCACAGGACGATCAGTTCGGGGCGCGCTTGGGCCTTGATCAGGAGATTCTTCAGCATGACTATCGACCGGATTGAATGGAGGTCGCTGCGTTGCGCGCGTCAGCCGGCGTCGGCGCGCGGGCGCGCCTGCCGCCGCTCGCGCGCGTACGTCGCGCCGATCAGGTCCTCGAACGCGTCGAGCGCCGCGCGGCGCGCATCGGCGTCGCCGAAGAGCGCGATCGGCACGCCTGCGAACGCGCGCAGCGCGAGCTGCAGCAGTTGCGATCGGCGCTCGGCTGAGAGCGGCTCGAGCAGATCGCCGAGCGTGCACAGCAGCACGTCGGCGACCGAGAACGGCCGCTGCAGGCCGCCCAGCATCGCCGCGAGCGCGCGCTCCTCGGTGAGCCCGCAATCGCGCGCGAGCGCGTCGTCGAGCAACCGGCCGACGAACAGCTCGTCGGCCGACGCGAGCATCCGCGCGTGATGCAGCGTGCCGAGGAGCGGCCCGAACTCGGCCGCGCAACCGCAGCTCGGGTCGTGCGACTGCATGTCGTACGACAGCGCGGCGCTCACGTAATCAAGGATCCGCTTGCGCCGGTTCGCGCCGAACTGCTCGATCCAGTCTTCGTAGACGACGAGATGCGAACCGTCGAACTCGAGGAACTGCCGGTACAGCTCGCGCAGCCGGCGCGGATCGAGCTGCATCCGCGCGCCGAACACCTTCGCCTTCAGCGCCGCGTTGATGCCCGCCTTGATCCGCTTGCCACCGTCGCCCGCGAGCAGTTCCTCGATTGCGCGCTCGACCACGTCGACGGAGTCGCCGTCGAGCCGGCGGCGCCGGCGCAGCTCGCGCAGCGCGAGCAGCAGATCGCTCTCGTCGCGAAAGCGCTCGCGCGCTTCGCGCAGCAGCGCCGCGAGATCCGCGCGGCCGCGCGATGCGTGGCCATCGGGCGATGTCTGGCGGCCGAACAGCGCGGCGAGCTCGTCGAGCTTCTCGTCGGCGTCCGTGTCGAGAATCCGTTCGAGATCGTCGCTGCGGCGTCCCTTTCGCTCCGACGCGCGGAACCGGCCGAACTGCGCGGCGGCGCTCGCCGCCTCCCCGTCGAGCTGCGCCTGCACGCCGGCCGCGCCCGTGGCCGACGCCTGCGGCGCGTCGTCGAGCGACGGCTCCGCGTCGAGCCGGTTCGCCGTGCTCGCGCCGTCGAGCGAAAGCCCGCGCCGCGCAACCGATGCCCCGCCGATGATCGAGCTCATGACTTATCGTCCATGTAGGGTTTGAGCATCTGCACGGTCGCGCGCAGCGTCGCGTTGTCCGCCGGATCGCCGGATTCCCACGGCTGGCCGTCGGGCCAGGCCGCGCCCGCGCGCAGCAGCTTCGGCTGGATCAGGAACACGCGCACGACCTGCTCGTGCCGGTCCGAATGCCCGCGAAACAGTCCGCCGATCAGCGGGATGCTAGCGAGCCCGGGAATCCGGAACGTGCGGCGCGTCACGTCGTCGCGCGTGTTGCCGCCGATGAGCAGGCTCATCTCGTGCGGCACGCGCGCGACCGTGTTGATCTCCGTGCGGTTGACGAGCGGCATCGTGTTGTTGTCGATGACGATCCGACCGTCGCTCGTCGCGCCGTCGGTGTTGCCGTCCTCGATGTCGACGATCATCTCGACCTGCGACGCGTCGCGCGTGAGCCGTGGCAGCACGTTGACGAGCGTGCCGTAGGTCACGTGTTCGAGCTGCACCGCGCGCTCGCCGATCAGCTTCGCGTAGAACGTCTGGTTGCTGTCGAACGTCGCCGGCACGTTCTCCTGCGTGAGCACGATCGGCCGCGAAATTACCGTTGCGTCGCCCGTCTGGCTGAGCGCCGCGACCGACGCGAGGAACTTCGTGCCGTCGAGCGTCGTCACGTTGCCGCCGCGATTGTTGAAGCCGACGCCGATGCCGGGCGCGTTGAGCGCGCCCTGCCAGTCGATACCCAATTGGTCAAGCCGGCTCTTCCTGATGTCGATGATCCACAGCGACAGCTCGATCTGCCGCTTCTCGACGTCGAGCGAGCGGATCAGCGCCTCCATGTCCTGCACCTTGTCGAGGCGGCCAACGAGGATCACGCTGTTCGTGTCCGGATACGCGACCGCGCGCACGCCGTCCGACGCGGGCAACGCGAAGCCGCCCGCCGCGCCGCCCATCGGGCTCGCGACGCTCGCCGGGTTCGCGCCGCCCGACGCATTGCCGGCGTCGAGCGGCGCGGGCAGTGCGTCGGCGAGCGAGAACGTCGGCTTGCCGGTTGCGCTCCCCGCGCCACCGCGCGCCGCAGCATCGACCGACGCGGCGGGCGACGACGCCAGCGCCCCCGGCCGCGCCGGGCCGAAGATCCGGCCGAGCACGGTCGCCATGCCCGCAATGTCGACCTGCTTGTTGCGCAGCGCATACTGGCGATCGACGACGAAACTGTTGTGAAGCTGCACGACCCGGACGACCTCCTTGTCACTCGCCTCGCTCGAGCGCACTTCGTCGAGATAGCGCGCGGCGGCGGCGACGAGATTCACGTAGACGGGCGCGCCCGTCACGTAAAACGTGTTGCTCAGATCGTCGCCGCGCACCGGAAAGCGCGGATCGTAGAGCCGCGTCTGCCGGATGAAATCGCGCAGGTTGCGCACGGTCGCATGGCGCATCGACACGACCGCGTTCTTGATCTCCGAGTTGTCGTAGATGTAAATCGACGCACCGTCGTCGTACCAGAGCAGCGACATCGATTCGCCCAGCCGCGCGAGGAGCGCGCGCGGCTGGGCAAGATCGAACTCGCCCGTCACGTGCTTGCGGCGCACCTTCTCGCTCGCGACGATCGGCTTGTGCAACCTGCCCGACAGCGCGTTGAGCAGCACGCTGATGCTCGCGTCGTTCGCGACGAAATGGCGCTCGTCTTGCGGTGCGCCCGCCGGCTGCGCCGCCGCGCGCGCGTCGCCGTCCGCCGCGTCGAGCAGCGCGGGCGGCCCGCCCGCGTCGGTGGGCGGCGCCCCGTCGATCGGCGCGGCGAACGCCGCGCCCGTCATCAGCAGCCATGCGGCGAGCGCGGCTGCCTGTCGTCTGGCCGTGTCGGCGTTCATCATCGGTTCGGGTTCCTCATGTCCTGCGGCGGAACTGGCACGGCGAAATGCCAAACAAGTCCTTGATTTCTCTCGAGAAGTGGGACGACGACGCAAAACCGTTACTCATCGCGACCTCGGTCATGCTGTCGCGACTCTCGACGACCTCTAGCAACGCCTGCGCAGCGCGCCATTGCCGAAGCTCGCGCTTGAGGCCGCGGCCGAGCGCCTGCCGGCACAGCCGGCGAAAGTGCGGCTCCGACACGCCATAGCGCGCGGCCAGCGTGGCGACGGACTGCGGGCTCGCGCGCTCGCGCAGCAGAAAGCGCACGAGCCCGTAGCTCTCCTGCGCGCGCAGGAACGCGAGCAGCGGATCGGCGTCGTCCGGCGCGCCCATCACGCGGGCGATCAGCCAGCGATCGAATTTCCAGATGCTCAGATCGCCGGGCGCATCGATCACCGCGCCATCCGAAGCGCTCGCGCGATATTCCCGGCCAGCCCCATTCGGTTTCGCACAGCTTTCCAGAAAAGCGAGCAATTTGGCCGCCTCGAATAACGGCACTTCATGAAAACGCCATGCGCCTTCGTGCGACACGATTCTGAATTGACCGGCCCCGATAATCAGCGCCGATCGATTTTTATCGATCGAAACGGCGTGAGACGTCGCGCCGAACGATGCGTCCAGTTTCACGATTTCCGTCACCGACTTGATGAGCCTGATTGCCGGCCCAGTAAATGATCTGAATTTTCCGGGTGGGACCACCACGCAATCGAATTTATTGAATCGATTGGCCATCGTGCACTCCTCGATATTGGCCGCGAGCCAACTGAATGATATTTCGCCGCCCTTCCGGAAATGCATATTAATCAGACGTCAAATTTCGATCAAGCAAAAAATCCGGTATTTATAAAATCTCACGAGAATCATATCAATTCATCCAGCCATAATCTTCTTTCATATTTTCATTCAGGAATATTCAGGATCATTCATGGCGAGGAAGGCCATCCGGCAGTACATTTCATCCGTCGAGCCGGATTCCGGCCCATCAACGAAGCACCTGATCGGCACGACCGCCTGGCTCGAATCCGATTATCCGGCTCTTATCGACGGAAACGGGATCGATCAATCGAACGATACGCCCCTAATCGGACCATTTATCGCCCAGTCCATCCTGGAAAATCGCAGAGATGAATACACCAGATTCCGGACGTGAAATCCTGCAGCTCCGAATCCTGTTCGGCCCGCTCTTCGGCTCGGATATTACGATTCCGTCGAGCGAAATATTTTTCTGCGTCGGCGAAAACGTGGTCGACGATCGTCTGCTCGTGAAATCCGAAAATCAGGCCGATCATTATCTGGAGCGCGCGGTCGATACACTGTATATCCCGCATCGATCCGGTTCGCCGAATTTTCGTTTGCGTTTTCCTCCGTTGCCCGGTCGGGCGACGCAAATCACGGAAACCAATACCGCCGCATGCTGCGATTTCGAAGTCGATTTTCTATCCGTGGACGGTTGCGTCACGCAATACGCGGCATTCAACACCGTCTGTGGCGCCGGCGACGTCGCGTTCGCGGTGAAGCGCCAGGACGACGACTGGAGCGACGCGATCGCGCACTATGCGCCGCGGCCCGACCCGCAGCCGCCTGACGCCGCAGACGAGCCCGGCGACCGCGCTTCGCGCTTCGCGCTCAAGCTGGGCGCCTTGCTCGTCGCGGGAGCCACCCTCGCGGCGCTCGCGTACTGGCAGGTGCAACGCCACATCGGCACGCAGAAGCTCGCGAGCATAAATGGCGTGCTGGCGGGCGCGCCTGCGCGCAACGCTATCCTGCCGGGCGACGACGGCCGGATCTACGTGCTGAGCGCGTCGCAGGACGGCGCCGAATGGGATCGCGAGGCGCTGCTGAAGGCGGCGCTGCCGGACAAGATCGAGGTCACCGTGATCGGCTCGGAGCGGCAACGGATCGAGCGCCGGCTCGACGAAGCGGGCATCGATTTCGTGACCGTGCGGCTCGAAGCGCCCGAGCGCCCCGAGCTGATCGTTACCGACCGGCTGGGCGCGGCCGCGCGCGAACGCGCGGTTCGCGAGCTGCGGCGCGCGGCGCCGTACGTGCAGGACGTTCGCGTGACCGACGCGAGCCTCGGCGTGATCGAGCGGGAAGCGCGCAGCGCGCTCGACAAGGTAGGCGTGCGCTACCGGCTGCTCGCGCGGCACGGCGGCGCGACGTTCGAAGTGGCGACGTCGTTCGGCGACGAGGAGCTCGCCGCGTTGCAGAACCTCATGCGCTCGTTCGGCCACAAGTGGGGCACGCGCCGCGTCGATTTCAAGATCGCGCTGCGCACCGACTGGCTGAAGGGCAAATCCTATCGGGAAGGCGGCGACGGCTATGTGCTGCTCGATCACGCGTCCTGGTATTTCCCGCAACCCTTGGAAGGAGCACATTCCCGATGAGCAATACCCAGACTCCATTGCTGGGCGACTACGAGTGGTCAGGCTACCTGACCGGCATCGGCCGCGCGTTCGACACCGGCGTGAAGGATCTAAACGATCAGTTGAAGGACGCCCAGAAGAAGCTGACGGAAAACCCAAGCGATCCGACGGCACTCGCGAACTACCAGATGATCATGTCCGAATACAACCTGTATCGGAACGCGCAGAGCAGCGCGGTCAAATCGATGAAGGACATCGATTCGTCGATCGTCTCGAACTTCCGCTAACCCTCTCCTCATCTCCGGGACGACGCGGCGCGAGCCGCGCCGCGCCGGGCCGAACGATCATGAACATCACGAACCCGCTCGCCGTGTCCCCGCCGCCATCGCTCAGCGAGATCGAATCGCCCGAGCGGCCAGCGACGCTCGACGCGATCCTGAAGCAAACGCTCGCCGATGCGAACGACAAGTCGAACGTCGCGAAAGCCAGCATCGAGTCGCGGCTCGCCGATCCGGTTGACTTCGCGCATCCGGAAAAGCTGATCGCGCTGCAGACCGAGTTGTCCGACTACAACATCTACGTCTCGCTCGCGAGCACGCTCGCGCGCAAGGCCGTCGCGGCGGTGGAGACGCTCGTCAAGGCACAATGACGCGATGAAGCGATTCGTCTCTTTCTCGCTGCTGCCCGCGCTGCTGCTGCTCGCCGCATGCAACCAGCAGGAGTTGCTGAAGAATCTGACCGAGCAGCAGGCCAACGACGTCGTCGCGGTGCTCCAGGCGCACAATCTCGCCGTGCGCAAGGAGGACCTCGGCAAGACCGGCTACGCGGTCAGCGTCGAGCAGGTCGATTTTCCGACGGCCGTCGATCTGCTGCGGCAATACAATCTGCCGTCACAGGCGCGCGTGCAGATCGGCCAGGCGTTTCCGGCCGACTCGCTTGTCGCGTCGCCGCAGGCCGAGCAGGCGCGGCTGCTGTCCGCTGTTGAGCAGCGCCTCGAACAGAATCTCGCCGCGCTGCAGAACGTCGTCAGCGCGCGCGTGCAGATCAGCTATCCGCTCAAGCCGTCCGACAGCGGCAAGCCCGACGCCCGAATGCACGTCGCCGCGCTCCTCACCTATCGCAACGACGTCAACCAAGACATCCTCGTCAGCGAAGTGAAGCGGTTCGTGAAGAACAGCTTCACGAACATCGACTACGACGACATTTCGGTGATCCTGTATCGCGCGCCGTCGCTGTTCCGCGGCGCGCCGACAATGCCCGCGTCGCACGCGGGCGCCACATGGCTCTACTGGCTCGCCGCGATTCCGGCCGCGCTCGCGGCGGCGGCCGCGTGCGGGCTCGGCTACCTGCGCCGCAGGCGCGACGCTGCAGCGCGCGACACGCCGGCGAGTGCGGAGACGCACATCGAGCCCGACGGCCCGGTCGCACCCGACGCGCCGGACATGGCCGATACGCCGGGCCCACCTGATGCGGCCGATACGACCGCCCTCGTCGATGCGACGGACGCGGTCCGCGCGTCGAGCGGCGGCCCGCAGGAGCCGCGCCGATGAATCCGCACGCGTTGATGCAGGTGATGTACGGTCCGCTCGGCTATGCGCATCGGGATCATCGAACGATCGCCGGCGTCGACCTTGCACGCGTGCCCATCGACATCGCGAACCAATGGCTGATCGACCATCATCGCCTCGACACCGCGATCGATTTCGATTGGCGCGACGCGCCGTTCGCGCGGCGCTGCGTCGACCACTGGGCGCTCCTGCCGCGCATCGCGTTCCTGATCGGCGTGCAACGGCTACGCGTGCCGCTCGTCGAGCACGGACGATACGTGCGGCTCGATCCGTCGAGCCAGCGCTTTCTATGCGTGCCGCTCGCGGCCGTGCCAAAAGCCGCGTGCGCCGGCGCGCCCGACGACGACGCGGTCGTCGCGGCCGGCTCCGCCTGCATCGCAGCCGCGCTGCGCGATGCGCCGCGCGCGCTGCGTCAGCGCCTGCCGCTGCTGTTCCCGCGCGCGCATGCGACGCGCCTCGACTCCGAACTGGGCCGCGCGCGCGACGACGCGCGCGCCGTCTGGTCTCCCACGCTCTTCTCCTTCGCGGTGAATCATGCGCTCCTCGACCCTGAGCCAGTTTCCTGACACGCTCGCGCCGCTGGCCGGCGTGCTGCTCAAGCGCGCGCCGCTGTCGCAGGCGGCTCGCGCCGACCGATTGCTCGACGAAGCGAGGCGCCGCGCGCAACGGCTCGTGCGCGACGCCGAAAGCGAGGCCGATGCATGCCGCGCGCATGCGGCGACAGCCGGCTACGAAGCCGGATTCGCGCGCGCGATCGCGGAAGTCGCCGCTTGCATCGAACGAATCGACATGCAGCGGGCGACGCTGCTCGAACGCGTCGTCGACAACGTTCGCTGCTCGCTCGAACACCTGCTCGACGATCCGGATCTGCTGCTGCGCATCGTGAACGCGCTCGCGAGCCGTCACGCGTGCGCGGCCGATCGCCCGCTGCGCGTGTCGGTGCCGACGCACGCGAAGCGTATCGCGCCCGCGATACGCGAACGCCTGAACGATGCGTATCCGTCGGCGCAGGTCGTCGTCGCCGACACGCGAACGTTCGTCGTCGAATCGGACGAAGACATTCTCGAATTCGATCCGCGCGTCATCGCGCACGCGCTTGGCGACGCGGCGCTCGCCGCGTGCCGCGCGGCCGCCCGGATTGCCGACGACGACGCGCTCGAGCGGCGCGCGACGATCGATGCGCTGGATCGACTCGAATGACGCGCGGCATGCGATACGGCCGCGATCGACGATGACCCGCCGCCCACGTCCACCGATACTTCAACCGAGCAACAGGAGCAATGCGATGACGCCCTTGCAAGCCGCGACGCACGCGCAGACTGACGCCACCCACCATTCGGCGAACCGAGACGCACCGAAGCCGCCCGCCTCGCTCGACGAAATCATGAGGCAATGGCTGATCAACGACTTCAAGCAGAAGGTGATGTTTCCCGACCCCGACGACCCGAGCGCCTGCCCGACGTTCGACGGCAACGGCAATTGGTAACCCCTTGAACGGCAGAGGCAGCGGTACGAATTCGGACAATCGAATCACTGGTGACCCTGCCTCGTTTTCCCGTACGGCATTTCATGCAGCGATGAGATGGTCGACGCCGTCGAAGCGGAGGCCACGGCCGAAGGCAAGACGCCGTTCACGATGGATCGGCTCCGGCGCTTCCTCGACGTCGAGCGCGAAGACAGCGACCTGTTCTGACGATCACGGCGCGTCGCATCACGCCGGCTTGCCGCGATCCTCCTGTATTGGGATCATCGAACTCGATTTGCTTCGCGCCATGCAATCTGATCGACGACTGGCGATGCACGACATTCGTCAATCGCCGATTGATTCGGCAACCCAAACATCTTCCGACGACAAGTCGTTGACGATGGCTTCGCACGGCCGCCCGATCGCGCAAACGCGACGCAATCGCCGCGAGTCGAAAACGGCATCGATCGATAACCAAATCGTTCAAAAGTTTACTTGTAGCCACTCTACTTATGCGCTATTACTAGCCGTGGAGTTTTGCTACATCCCCCGCGACGGCTGCTCACGCCGGATTCGTCACCGGTCCGGCCCCGCCCGCGACGCATGATCGAGTTTCATCCGCCACACGCTTTGCCGCGCGACGTCTTTCGCGTACGCGCTCGCGCAAGGTTCCGCCCGGCGCAAAACGGCAAAACGAAACAAGCATTCACGGAGACAAACCCATGCACGCAAAACGCTTCTCCCTCGCCGTTCTTGCCGTCACGCTGTGCGTTTCCGCGCATGCGTCCAAAAACGCCGCGCCGTCCAAAGACTTCGCATTCCGGGACGACTCCGCGCATCGCCGCGCAGACATGCTGGTTCGCCAGATGACGCTCGACGAGAAACTGCAGCTCATTCATTCGAAGTACCCGATGAGCGACGTCCCGGGCGGCGGCGCGGGCTTCATTCAGGGCATCCCGCGGCTTCGCATTCCCGATCTGAACATGGTGGATTCGGCAACGGGCTCCGGCAGCACGTCGCAGCCGAGCACGACGTTTCCCGCCACGATCGGGCTCGCGGCGAGCTGGGACAAACGCCTTTCGTACGCATTCGGCGCCGCGATCGCCGATCAGTTGCGCGCGCAAGGCTTCGCGATGGGCCTGGGCGGCGGCACCAACCTCGCGCGCGAGCCGCGCGGCGGCCGCCTGTTCGAGTATCTCGGCGAAGATCCCGTCCTCGCCGGCGAAATGCTCGCGGCGCGCACGGGCGGCACGCAGGACCACAAGGTGATCGCGACGATCAAGCACTACGTCGGCAACGAACAGGAAACGAACCGGATGGGCGGCGACGTCCGGATCGACGAACGCACGCTGCGCGAGCTCTACCTGCTGCCGTTCGAAATCGCGATGAAGGCGGCGCGGCCCGGCAGCGTGATGTGCGGCTACAACCGCGTGAACGGCGACTACGCGTGCGAAAACGCGCACGTGCTCACCGACGTCCTCAAGAACGATTGGCACTTCCAAGGGCTGGTGCAATCCGACTGGGGCGCCGTGCACAGCACCGCGAAGGCGATCAACGCGGGGCTCGACGAAGAGGAGGACGTCGGGCCGACCGTGTTCCTCACGCCCGATCTCGTCAAGCAGGCGCTCGCCAATCACGAGATCGCGCAAGCGCGTCTCGACGACATGGTCCGGCGCAAGCTGTATGTGATGATCCGCACGGGCGTCATGGACGATCCGCCCCAGGGCGGCGAAGCGATCGATTTCGCCGCGGCGAACCGCTTCGCGCAATACGCGGCGGAGCAGTCGATCGTGCTGCTGAAGAATCAGGGCCGCCAACTTCCGCTCGATGCCGCGAGCCTGAAGCGGATCGCGGTGATCGGCGGCCATGCCGACGCGGCCGTGCTGACGGGCGGCGGATCTGGCAATACGCGGCACCCCGTCACGGGCGCGTTCGCCGGATGCGGCGGGCTGACGTTCCCGACGACGACGGGCTGCAACTGGTGGCCGAATCCGTGGCTGAAGCTCGGCGTGCCGATCGTCGATGCGATCCGGAACCTTGCGCCGGGCGCGACGGTCGCCTTCGCCGGAAACAGCGATCAGCAATCGCCGTTTGCCGCCTACACCTCGCAGCAAATCGACGCGGCGGTCGATCTGGCGCGGCGTTCCGACGTGGCGATCGTCTTCGTCACGCAGGCGGCCGGCGAAGATTTCGGCGAACTGCGCAGCCTCGCGCTCGCGAATCCGACGAATCAGGACGCGCTCGTCCAGGCGGTTGCGCAAGCCAATTCGCGCGTGATCGTCGTCGTCGAGAGCGGCAATCCGGTGCTGATGCCGTGGCGCGATCAGGTGTCCGCGATCGTTCAGGCCTGGTTCCCGGGCGAAGGCGGCGGCAACGCGATCGCCAACGTCCTGTTCGGCAAGGTCAATCCGTCGGGCAAACTGCCCGTCACGTTCCCGGTGCGCGACGAGGACACGCCGACCTGGGGCGCTGACGGCGCGTTCGCGCCGAACCCCGTCTATGCGGAGAAGCTCAAGATGGGCTATCGCTGGTACGACGCGAACCGCATCGCGCCGATGTTCCCGTTCGGCCACGGCCTGTCATATACGCACTTCTCATACTCGGGGCTGGCCGTGAAGCAGCGTCCGGATGCGACGACCACCGTGTCGTTCACGCTGACCAACGACGGCCCCGTCGCCGGCGCCGAAGTGCCGCAGGTCTATCTCGGCGATCTCGACGATCCGCAGGAGCCGCCGCAGCGGCTCGTCGGATGGGACAAGGTGAGCCTGCGCGCCGGCGAAGCGCGACGCATGCGCATCGTGATTCCGGCCGACATGCGGCGCGTGTGGGATACGAGCCGCAATGGATGGGCATTCGCGAAGGGCGGCCGCATCTATGTCGGCGCGTCGTCGCGCGATATTCGGCTCCGGCAGCAATGAGGATCGGTGGCGGCGTCTCGCGGCGCCGCCACCTCGAATCACGAAGCAGCGCGCGGCCACTCGGCGACCGATCGGCATCGAGGCATCGAGGCATCGCCCGGCATGCGCCACGTCATGCCGCCCGACTCCTCGCCGGCAAAGCGCAGCCTCGCGCGCACCGAGATACGGCCTGCGCCATCATCATCGAAGACGACACGTGCGGCAGCAATGCTGCCGCAGAATCGAAACGATTGGCGCGAAACGCCGCACCGGGTCGCTGACGCGCCAGCGCTCGCGTCCTACGCTTGCCGGTGTTGAGCACGGCTCGGCCACGTCTCGGTTGCGCCTCCAGCATATCGCCACGCGCATCGCCCGGCGCATTCCACTCATCGGAATGAAAGCGATCGAACTCATATGCAAGCGGGTACCGCGCCAAATCGCGAGCGCCTGTCGCCCGAACCCTGAATTTCCGGGTCGCCCCGCGCGCCGCCGAATGCTGCGAATGGCCCGCCTTCATCTTTGCGCTTGCTGTCGTTGGAACGGAAATTCGTCGGCGGCCATGATGGCGGCTCGACGCACCGGCCTCCTGAAATCGGCTGTCAAACGCGACCTTTTATCCCATCTCGAAATTGACTTTCTTTAAATATTTTCCAAGCGAAACTACAAAAATTTGTAGTTTCGAACAGCTGCCCTTCCAATCTATGCTTAATCCAACAAGTACGAACTCGACACATGATATGCCCATCTCATAAAAATTATAAAGCATGGCCATCTCAATAAATCAGAAAATCAATTCACGAAAAGCGATTTTAATCGACACGCATCCCGTCAGGACGTCACTCATTTCACGAATCGAAGCATAGCCCGTCTGCAGCGGGTTTACACGCGGCGCGATCAAAAGCGCCAAATCAGCACGACAACCGTCATCACCTTCAAGAAAGGAGTCCGCATCATGGCCACGACCACCGAAGAAGAAATCCTGCCGCAGATTCTTCACCACCTTTACAGCGTGACTGGCGGCGAAGTGAATCCGTCGTCCGTCTCGACCCCGGTCGTCGAGCTCAAGC
Source organism: Burkholderia oklahomensis C6786 (assembly GCF_000959365.1). Lineage (NCBI taxonomy): Bacteria > Pseudomonadati > Pseudomonadota > Betaproteobacteria > Burkholderiales > Burkholderiaceae > Burkholderia > Burkholderia oklahomensis. Next base: position 1,337,345 of record NZ_CP009556.1, on the reverse strand, counting down.
TGCAGTTCGACGACGCCAATCGTCGCATTTCCGGGTTCGGCCGAATCGTCTGGGGCAAGGTCAAGCCGCCGAAAGTCACCTCGGATTTCGTCGATCTCATCATCCACGGCGATTACGGATACTTCCCGCCCATTTCGAAACAAAACGACCCGAATTTTCTGGTCCGCACCCTTCAATTCAACCTGGTCGGGTATCCCAATCTGCACTGGAACCCGCGCTGGGGCATCGGCCCTCAACTCCAGGTCATTTTCAACCTCAACGCGGTGATTCCCGTCGGATCGAAAACCGGGTATGCCGCCTACAGCTACGGCCTCCCCCACGATCCTGAAAGCGCCGTCTCCGTGGGCGACGCGACGATCCGCCAATTGCTGCTCTGATCGCGCGACCAGGTCCGCGACGTTCGAAAGACATTCGATCACGTCAAGAAACCTCCGCACGCGATGAGCGGTGACCGATGACGCGCCGGCGATGCAATGTCGCCGGCATCGTCGATTTCCCCATGCGACATCGGAAATCGGCGCTGATCGCGCCGGGAAGTTATCGCGCGCGTGCAGGCGCTCGAGGATGGCGATCAGGCGCGGCGGCGGCTCATGCTCGGCCAGCACGGCCGGCAGGCGCGTGATGACGGCTTGACCGATCTGCAGGCCGATGCCGAATTCGAGCAGAAAGCCACGCATCTGGTTGACGGCCTTCGTGCGGTCGCGGATCAGCGATTCGCGAACCCGATGCAGTGCTGACAGCGTTTGTTGCGATTCGGTTTTCGGTGTGACAAAGCGCATGGACGGGCGCGAAGCCGCCTCACAGATCGCCTCGGCATCCACGAAGCCGTTCTTGTTGCTCTTGACGAAGGGACGCACGAATTGCGGCGAGATGAGCTTGACCTGCTGCCCGGCGCCGGCCAGTTTGCGAGCCATCCAATGATCGCCGGCGCAGGCTTCCCTGACCACCTTGCAGACGTGAAACGCGGCAAAGCACTCGATCCACCGCTTGCCGGCTCACTTTCTTGCGAAACACGGCCTTGCCATGCCGATCCCGCCCGTGAAGGCGAAACGAATGCTTGCCCAGATCGATTCCAACCAGCGCGACGCGCTGCATGATGGCCTCCAGAAACAAAAACACCCTACAGCGTTACCCGCATGTAGGGCGGGGTGGCCATCTATCTCATTAGGCCCGCGAGGCTTTCACCTTGCGGACTTAGTTTTCCATCGGCGAACCTATCGCCACATGAAAATATCTCGCATTTAAGCGATATCGATCATCAGCACGCGATCAAACCAAACAGGATGTTGACGATCTGTTGACGATCGCGCCACTCGCCGGCCGATCCGATTATTCATTTCATATCGTCAAAAATTCAACACCATACCGGTTCCATCAACACAATTCACGATATTTCAGAATTCAATTTCAATTAAATCACATTCTTGCAAAATACCTACATCCGACCTATTCTGAACATGTATCATTCTTAACATCAATGCGAAATTAATTAATTTATCCGTTAAATAAAACACCAAAATCGATAGTCATTTTATCCCCCATCCTCACCAGCAAAACATATCTCGCAATTATTTCACCCACTCGATTGAGCGTCTTAAAACGGCGAGGACTGCAAAGAGGCGCTATCCGTCGAGCTCACGCGAAATGAGTGCTGGATTGGGTGTGAGGCTCGCCACAGCGTGGTTTGGCCGATACGAGAGATCCGCACCATCACAATGAAGGAAATGAAAAATGAAAAAGACGCTCGCATCACTCGCCATCCTGGGGACTCTCGCATCATCTCCGTGGGCTAACGCTGCAAATTGCCAGAGCCCGGTTGGAACGTGGCTCAATGAGCTTGGTTCCACCATGACAATTAACTCCTACACATCTGGAAACGGCGCTATCTCCGGCACCTATAAATCGCCGTCGGGAACAGCAGGGCAGGCATTCCCTCTTGCCGGTTGGTTCTACGCAGCGTCATCGTCATCCCCTGGATTGGATCAAGTCACGCTGTTCACATTCTCCGTAAACTGGAACACTCCACAGGCCCAATACAACAGTATCACGACGTGGTCAGGAATTTGCCGCATGACAGGCGGCGTACCGACGATCCAAGCGCTTTGGTACTACTCGAATGCATTCGCCCAATATCCGTGGAAGCACGTCAACGTGGGGCAAGATGTTTTCCAGCCAACTGGCACTCAATAAGGGCCATTCCATCCGATAATCATGTGCCCCCCCCTGCCGAGCGAATTGGCAGGGGCACCGAGCGCAGATGCAAAACCATACTCCGGCGCGAAATTCCTGAGGCAGGGCTCCCTCCCCGATCCTCACTCGCACTCCAATCAAATTTATCACCTGCTCGCCCGTCCGTATCCGGACCTCAAGTGAAAACGCCACAACTGTCGGGAATCGGCAAGAGGCGCGGATTGGTCTGCATAAGAAAAAGCCCTGAGGCTTTCGCACTCAGGGCTTCATCGGGCGCACCTCGCGCCCGATGTCGTCAATATAGCGAAACGCGACGCAGTTCCCCCCTTTCGATCACATCGTCGAGCGAAGATTACACCGGCTGATGCTCCCTCAACCACTCGCGCAGCGCATCGTTCATGCGCGTCTGCCAACCTTCTCCCGTCGCCTTGAAGGCGTCGACGATATCGACGTCATAGCGCACGGTCAATTGCACCTTGGGCACTTCATGCGGCGGACGACCGCGCTTACCTCCACGCGTCATCTTCGCAAAGTCCTCCGCCGGCACGTCGAACGTGTCGGGGTCGGCCGCGATGCCGCGGATGATTGCCGCATCCGCTTCGTCCGTCGGCATGACGATCTCACGCTTGCTCGACATAGCTCTTGACCTCCCACTTACTCGCCTTGCGCATGTTGATGATGTGCATCGAGTCGCAAGGTATACCTCGCACATCCCATTCGGCGTCGCCGCTCTCGATGCATGCCCCGAGCACGCGCAACTTCTTGTTGTCGATCCAATACGCGCTCGTCCGAAATACGTCCGGCGCAACCCAACGAATATCGCTTGGTGCGATATGGGTCCGTCGACGTTCCGGGATGAACGCATCGACCTCGACGGCCGTCAGCAATTGGCGCTTGACCGTCGCGATGCGCGCGATCCGGTATTCGGCCGTCAGCAACGGCTTGTGCGGCTCGGCACTGATCGTCGGCCGCATCCCGTGCCATCGCTCAAGGCAGTGCCGGCCAGCACGCGCCATCGAAGCAACATGGAATAGCAGGCAATAAGTTCGCAGCCCCGGTTGCAGCTTCGCAGTTCCACACGACGGGCGATCGATTGAGTTGACCATGGCGGCTCGGCCCAACGTCAACGAATTTGGAGGAAATGCAATGGATGCTACCCGCATCTCCGGCACGCCCGGCACCACACACATTCAAGGCCACAGCGAGGGCGACGCGTCCGCCCAACGTCCGCCGAGGTCCGTTTCCCCTCGCCGCGTCCCGACCAACGAATTGCTTCAGAACAACTTGAAACGTTTCGTGCGGAAAGAAAAAGAAACCCCGCTGCCCAGCCAGGATCCCGTGAATATTCCACACATCTCAAGCGCAATGCATAAGCTCAATGTGGAAAAAAACCGGCTGGCGAAACATAAGGAAAATAATGCGGAAAAGATCAGCCAGGGAAAGATACCCGCAGCCGTGAAAACATCCGAGGCGAACATCAAGAAGTTCGAAGCCTCGCTTCAACAGGCAAGAAATGCGGGAAGTCTCGGTACTGAAGAGTTCAAGAAGCTGGCCATGCAACACGCAAAATCCAGTAGCAACAGTCCATTCCTCTCCGGCACACCCGAGTATACGGTGGGGCAAAACAGCCAGGAGTCTTACGCGAATGACTCTATCGCGCGCGGACAACCGGCGGTCTTCTCGGTTCTCCACACCGATCGTGCGCTGACAAATCCAGCGAATAGCAGAGAGCACGAATTACTATTGCCGGTTGCGGAGTACCGGCGAGAAGTCGCAGGAACGTTCACTATGGAACCAGGAGGAAACAAAACCTATGTCGACACTAGCAGCGATCAATCGGTGACATACCACGGCGAAGATGCACAGCAGAAATTCGAACATGCAGCCGGCAAATTGAACACGCAGAAGTAGCCGATTGAATTCCTCTCCGCGATCGGCTCGAAGGCCTCTATCGCTGCATGTATCAGTTGTTCGCTGGTAGCAATTATGCGTGATCCACCGTCAAGCATCTCGTCATTGCACTACGTCGAGGAAATCGCTCCGCAAATTCAGGTGGATCACGCGCGCATGCCTGTCATCGAGAGGTTGCGCCCACCACCATCGCCGATGACAACTTTGACCGATTGAATCGATCCGTCTCAGCCGCACGCTCGACGACTTTTCCCGCAAGGCCGGATACAAGTTCGTCAGCACCGCGTCGGTCGTTAACGAGCAGGGCCTGCGATTGACGCTCGACACCCTGCAACGGCGGTTTCGAGATGCTCGAAGAAAAGCAGGCATGGGCGACAACGAATTCCAATTCCGATATCTGCGTGCGAAAGCCCGCACCGATAAGACGGATAGCACGGGCGACGTCCGCCAAGCACCGAGCAACTCGGGCACACTTCGGTCGCCATGACCGAGCATTATGTTCGCAGCCGCCTCGACGACAAGGTGAAGCCGACGAAGTAGCGGAATTGCGGAAAAGAACGATATTTGCGGAAATGGATTGCGCCAAACTCCAATTGCGCAATCCGTCCGAAAACCTTGTGGCGGAAGACAGCCAACTCCAACCACCGCTCGCAAAGGTCCGCCAGGTAAGACTCCCTCGATCGCAGATGGCTTCCTACCCACGATCCTACCCATAAATGCTCCATCGGCAATCAAATACCGACCGCAAGGCATTGCCGGCAAAGGATCTCCGAGCAAATTTCCGCCCCCAAAGTTGTCGGCAGCGACACAGCGACGTTGGAGAGTCCACCTATAAGCCCCCAGGATTCTGCGAACAATGCCAATACATACGAGCGCTCTGCCGCAGATAGCGCAGGCAGCGGCCAAAGGCAGCTACAGTCTGCCCGACGAGAGATACAATTATGTAAAGTCTCCAGGAATCCGAAGAAAGTGGAATTTATTTGTGCCAGCGCTGCCAGTTCTTTCTGCCGGATCGCCACTGTGCGCGCGACCGTCGGATTCGAGCGTTTCTTCCTGTGTCTTGCTCTCCAGCTTGTTTGATCCGCATCGCCATCGCTACTATCGAGCGGCGATAGCGATCGAGCGAGTGACGATTCCGTGCGTAGCAATATACCCAGACGAATGAACCAGTAAGGAAAGTAGTCCACATAACCTTGATCAATATATCGGTAGACGTAATGCCATGCTCGTTGACGTAGCGGCCAACCCACGCGGGATCGAATTGATTTTTTAACAGGATTGTGGCCGTTGTCTCCTTGGCCTTGGCGATCAAGCACCATTGCCCTTCAATCGTCCTGAAAATCAGAGCTTCCGAGACGGTGTGCTGCCCTTCCGACCGAATGGCCTGTCAGTCGCGCGCGATTTTTCGGCGCACTTGCCGCACAATCAACGTCCGATGTCCAAGGCGCGGCTACTCAGTCTTCGTGCGGGATTCCTTCGATCGGACACTCCGGCGTGCCAGGGGTTGGACGCGTGAGCGCTTCGACGCGGCGACGCGTGGCGTCTGGATCCACAATCCAGTCGCGATAGAAGCCGAATGGACAGTCCGCGACGCCATTCACGCCATCGCCGGAATGAATGGTGCCGGTATAACCGCGATGCAGCAGCTTGTATAGATGGTTCTGCGACTGCATGTTACGCCGCGCGTCGCGAATCATGACGAGCGACAGCTCCGCATACTGCACGCCCATTTCCTCCTCGCCGCACTCGCCGAGCGTGCGCCCGTCGAACCCCACGATCGCCGAATGGCCGAAGTACGAATACACGCCGTCCCAGCCCGTTGCGTTGGCCACTGCCACGTATGTGTTGTTCATCCACGCCATAGCCTTCGCGACCATCACCTGCTGCTCCTTCGCTGGGTACATATAGCCCTGACAGCGCACGATGAGCTCCGCGCCATTCATCGCGCAGTCGCGCCAGATCTCCGGATAATTTCCGTCATCGCAGATGATCAAGCTGATCTTGAGGCCCTTCGGCCCGTCCGTCACGTAGGTGCGGTCGCCCGGATACCAGCCTTCGATCGGTGTCCACGGCATGATCTTGCGGTACTTTTGCACGATCTCGCCGCGATTGTCGATCAGCACGAGCGTGTTGTACGGCACCTTGTGCGGATGCTGCTCGTGGCGCTCGCCCGTGATCGAGAACACACCCCATACGTTGGCCTTGCGGCACGCCGCCGAAAAAATGTCGGTCTCTTCGCCGGGAATCGCCGATGCCGTATCGAACATCTCTTGGCGGTCGTACATGATGCCGTGGGTCGAATACTCGGGGAACACCACGAGATCCATGCCCGGCAAACCCTGCTTCATGCCGACCACCATGTCGGCGATACGGCGCGCGTTGTCGAGCACCTCCGCCTTCGTGTGCAGACGCGGCATCTTGTAGTTGACCACCGCGACACCTACACAATCGCGGCTACTCGAAATATCACCATGTCGCATAACGCTTCCTCCTCGAACACGTAGACGCCGCGCGCGACGGCCGCTGCTTCCGGGCATCGGCTCGCGCGCGGCACACCTTAATGGCTAATCATCCACGGCCGTCCCGCCGGCCGTTGGAGGCCATCCGACGCCGTGCCTGCGAGATTCGTCGCGCCGCCCGAGCAGCAACTGCAACCGGCGCGATGGCGCAGTGGCGACCCGTCGCCCGACTGACGGGGTACGTGCGCGGCACGCTCGTTGGTCGCGTGTGCGGCGCGGCCCGCGCCTCCCATCAGCGCCAGTGATGGCGCGCTGACGACGCGTCCGCCTTCTGCGCCGCAGTCGGGACAGCAGCACGATTTTTCGCGATCCGCGATGCGGCGCATGACGAAGAACGGCCCGCAGCTTGTGCACTCGAATTCGTAGATTGGCATGACAGCCTCCTTTTCCCGCGTAATTTCAGTGTGTCGCTCAAGCCTTCGCGAGATCCGGCGAACACGGCAGATCCACGCCGCCCTGGATGTGCTTGATCGGGCCGTCGGCGTTCGGGCGAATGTCGAAGTCGAAGATCTGCGTGGGCAGCCACAAGGTCGCACACGCGTTCGGAATATCCACCACGCCACTGATATGTCCCTGAACCGGCGCACAGCCAAGCAGCGAATACGCTTGCGCGCCCGAATAACCGAATTTCTTCAGGTACTCGATAGCGTTCAGACACGCCTGGCGATACGCGGTGGTTACGTCGAGATAATGCTGGCCACCCTGCTCGTCGACGGAAATTCCTTCGAAAATGAGGTAATCGTTATAGGTCGGCGTGATCGGGCTGGGCTGAAAGACCGGATTGCGAATACCGTATTTCGCCATACCGCCCTTGATGAGATTCACGCGCATATGCACCCAGCCGGCCATTTCGATCGCGCCGCAGAACGTAATCTCGCCGTCGCCCTGGCTGAAGTGCAGGTCGCCGACCGAAAGGCCCGCGCCATCCACGTAGACCGGGAAAAACACCTTCGAGCCGCGCGACAGATCCTTGATATCGCAATTGCCGCCATGCTCGCGCGGCGGCACCGTGCGCGCGCCCTGCGTGGCCGCCTTGTCGCGCGCCTCGCCCACGAGCTTGCCCATGTGGGCGGTGGCCGCGAACGGCGGATTCGCGAGCGGCGGCACGCGATCGGGCGCGGTGGCAATCAGGCCGGCTTCGCGGGCGTTCCAGGTCTCCAGCAGTTTCGGATCGGGCAGGCAGCCGATCAGGCCTGGGTGAATCAGGCCCGCGAAATTCACGCCCGGAATATGGCGCGAACTCGTATAGACACCGTGAAAATCCCAGATCGATTTTTGCGCACTGGGGAAATGATCGGTGAGAAAGCCGCCACCGTTGGTCTTCGAAAAGAAGCCGTTGAAGCCCCATTGACTATCGGCCTTCGCGCCGATGTCGAGCAGGTCGACCACCAGCAGGTCGCCGGGCTCCGCGCCGTGCACGCCCACCGGGCCGGAGAGAAAGTGCACGATCGACAGGTCGATGTCCCGCACGTCGTCGGCGCTGTCGTCGTTCTTGATGAAGCCACCGGTCCAGTCGTAGGTTTCAAGAATGAAGTCGTCGCCGGGCTTCACCCAGCAGGCCATCGGAATGTCGGGGTGCCAGCGGTTGTGCACCTGTTCGTTTTCGTAGGCCGACTGGTTCAGATCGACCTTGATGAGAGTCTCGGGCATGGCATTCGCTCCTGAGTTCGCGGATTGACATACGGCGCGGCGGGCGAACGCCGCGCCGCGCTCAGACGGAGAGGTATTCGCGGATGCGGTCGGTGTCGCCCGCATCGCGCGTGCTTTGGTGCACGAAGCGCCCGCCCTCGATCACGAACAGGCGGTCGGCCACGTCGAGCGCGAAGCTCAACACCTGCTCCGAGACAACGATGGCGATATTGCGGCTCGTGCGAATCTGGTTGAGCGCCTTGGCGATGTCCTTGATCACGGACGGCTGGATGCCTTCGGTCGGCTCGTCGAGCAGCAGCACTTTCGGGTCGGTCGCGAGCGCGCGCGCGATCGCGAGTTGCTGTTGCTGGCCGCCCGAGAGATTGCCGCCCTTGCGCTTTCTCATGTCGAACAGCACGGGAAACAACGCGTAAAGTTCGTCGGGCACGCGCTGGCTCTGCGCGTTCTCGAGGCCCGTCTGAATGTTTTCCTCGACGGTCAACGACGCGAAAATCTGCCGTCCTTGCGGCACGTAGCCGATGCCTTTCGACACGCGGCGGTAGCTCTCGTCCTTCGAAACGTCGGCGCCGGCCACGCGCACCGTGCCGCGATTGGCGGGCAGCATGCCGATCAGCGCCTTGAACAGCGTGGTCTTGCCCATGCCGTTGCGGCCCATCACGGCCACGCTTTCGCCTTGCGCAACGGAAAAGCCGATGCCGTGCAGCACTTCGCTCTGGCCGTAGCTGACGACGAGATCGTCGACTTCCAGCATGATGTGTTCTCCGTGTTGTCGTTTGGTTGCCGACTCAGTGGCCCAGGTAGACGTCGATCACGCGCGGATCGGCCTGCACCTGCGCCATCGGCCCTTCCGCGAGGATCTTCCCCTGATGCATGACCGTGACCTTGTGCGCGATGCGCTCCACAAACGCCATGTCGTGTTCGATCACGATCATCGAGCGGTTGCGGCAGATTCGGTCGAGCAGATCGGCGGTCAGTTCGCGCTCGCGCACGCTCATGCCCGCAATCGGTTCGTCGAGCATCAACAGTTCCGGATCCTGCATAAGCAGCATGCCGATTTCGAGCCACTGTTTCTGGCCGTGCGAAAGCAGCCCCGCTTCCAGATCGAGCGCGGCGGCGAGGCCGATTTCATTGGCCACGTCGCGCACGCGATCGGCCACTTCGGCGTCCTCGCGATAGACGAGCGCGCCAAACACGCTGCGACCGCGCGGAAACGACACTTCGAGGTTCTGCGCCACGCTCAGGTTTTCGTAAATCGACGGCGTCTGGAACTTGCGGCCAATCCCTTGACGCACGCGGCGGAATTCCGCGAGATTCGTGATTTCCTCGTTGCGGAACTTGATGCTGCCCGCCGTTTCCCTTGTCTTGCCGCAGATGAGATCGAGCAGCGTGGTCTTGCCCGCGCCGTTCGGGCCGATCACCACGCGCAACTCGCCGCGTTCGAGATAGAGATTGAGCGAATCGATCGCCTTGAAGCCGTCGAACGACACGGTCAGGTCTTCGATCGCGAGCAGAAAGTCGGTATTGCTCATGCTTCACGCCTCCTTGTTCGCCGCACCGAGCAGACGTCTCACGCGCGGGCGCACATGCTCTTCATACAGACCCGCCAGCCCGTTCGGAAACACCATCACCACGCCGATGAACATCGCTGCCATCAGATAGAGCCAGAGGTTCGGAAAGCTCTCCGAGAACCAGCTCTTGCCGAGATTGACGAGAATCGCGCCGTACACCGCGCCGACCAGCGACATGCGCCCGCCGATGGCCGCGTAGATCACCATTTCGATCGACGGCACGATGCCGACGAACGACGGAGACATGAAGCCCACCTGCAGCGTGAACATCGCGCCGCCGACGGCTGCGAGCATCGCCGCGAGACAAAACGCGAACACCTTGAACATGGCGACGTCGTAGCCCGAGAAGCGCACTCGGTCTTCCTTGTCGCGCATCGCGAGCAGCAGCGTGCCGAGCTTGCTGCGCTGAACGTAGCGGCAGGCGAGCAGCGCGCCTATCAGCAGCGCGGCGTTCACGAAGTACAGGATCAGCTTCGCGTGATCGGTGCGGATATCCCAGCCGAGCAGCGTGCGCAGGTCGGTGATACCGTTCACGCCGCCCGTATAGCCTTGCTGGCCGATGATGAGCACCGAGAGGATCAGCGCAACCGCCTGCGTGATGATCGCGAAGTACACGCCGCCTACGCGCCGCTTGAACATCGCGTATCCGATCACGAAGGCGAGCGCCGTCGGCACGACGAGCACCGCGAGTATCGAGAACGGCAAGTCATGAAACGGCTTCCACCATGCGGGCAGCGCGGTGAGCTGGTTCCAGTCCATGAAGTCGGGAATGCCCGGCGTGGTCTGCGTGCGCGTGGCGGCCGGGTCGGACGCTTCGAGCTTGAGAAACATCGCCATCGCGTACCCGCCGAGGCCGAAGAACACGCCCTGGCCGAGACTGAGCACGCCGCCGTAGCCCCACGCGATCACGAGGCCGATCGCCACGAACGCGTAGGTCAGGTACTTGCCCATCAGGTTCAGGCGGAAAGTGTCGAGCGCGAGCGGAAACACGACCACGATCAGCAGCGCGAGCAGCACGATGCCCGCGTAGCCCGAGGCGTCGAGCCGCGCCGCGCGAGCGCGCCAGCTGGCCGGCGGCGCACCCAGGCAGGATCGCGGGGATACGCCGCCCGCCGCGGGTTGGATGGGTTTCATGTCCATCTCTCCAGTCGAATGAAGCTGTGAATGAGGCTTGTGCATGAACGCGCGCTTATGCGATCCGCAGCGCTTAAACTCGTCGCACCTTCGAGGCGAACAGGCCCTGCGGACGCAGCATGAGAATCACCACGACAGTGAGCAGCGTGAGCACGCGCGCAATCGAGCCCGAGAGAAAGAACTCGCTGATCGACTGCATCTGCGCGATGCCGAACGCCGACGCCACGGTACCGAGCAGGCTCGCCGCGCCGCCAAACGTCACGACGAGAAACGAATCGACGATATAGAGCGAGCCGCTCGTCGGTCCCGTCGAGCCGATGGCCGTGAAGGCCGCGCCCGCCACGCCCGCGATGCCGCAGCCAATCGCAAACGTCATGCGGTCGGTGCGCCGCGTGTTGATGCCCGCCGCGTTCGCCATCGGCCGGTTCGCGACCGTGGCGCGCACGCGCAAGCCCCAGCGCGAGCGATAGAGCGCGAGCAGCAGGCCGCCCGTCATCAGCAGCGCGAGGCCCATCACGAACATGCCGCTCACCGGAATGTCGAGGCCGGGTGTGGGCTCCCACGAACCCATCAACCAGTCGGGCAGCGCCGGACTCACTTCCTTCGGCCCGAAGGTCGAGCGGAACACCTGCTGCATGCCGAGGCTCAGGCCCCAGGTGGCGAGCAGCGTGTCGAGCGGGCGCTTGTAGAGATGGCGGATCAGCGCCCATTCGGCGAGCCAGCCCGCCGCGAAGGCCAGCGCGAACGCCGCGAGAATCGCGAAGAAGAAATACACGGGCGTGAGCGCGTGCCAGACGTTCTGCGCAAACCACGAAAACATGTAGACCGTATAGGCACCTATCGTCATGAATTCGCCGTGCGCCATGTTGATCACGCCCATCTGGCCGAAGATCACGGCGAGCCCGAGCCCCATCAGGAGCAGGACGCTGAAGAGGCTCAGACCAGCGAAGCCCTGCATCAGCGTGATGTTGAAAATATCGGTAGCGGACATCGAACGCTCCTCGCGCGGCGGCGTCATCGGCCGCCGCGCCGCTGCGGTTGACGGATTACATGTAGCCTTTCGGGAACGGATTCGGCTGGATCGGCTGCTCCGACTGCGCGACGACCTTGAACTGGCCGTCCGCCTGGCCCTGGCCGATCAGCGAGCGGCTCCAGAGGTGGTGGTTCGCATCGACCTTCGCGTAGCCTTGCGGCGCGTTCGCCACCTCGATGCCGGCCGAATGTGCGACCACCTTGTCCACGTCGAAGCTGCCCGCGCGCTCGCACGCGGCCTTCCAGATCCACGGGCCGAGATAGGCGGCCTGGGTCACGTCGCCGATCACCGACTTCTGGCCGTAGCGCGCCCTGAACGCCGCGACAAACTTCTTGTTGTTTTCGTTATCGAGCGACTGGAAATACTTCATCGACGAATAGAAGCCCGCGAAGTTGTCGCCGCCGATGCCGAGCACTTCGTCTTCGGTCACCGACAGCGTCAGCAGGAACTGCTTCTGCGGCGTGATGCCCGCGGCCTTGAGCTGCTTGTAGAACGCCACGTTCGAGCCGCCCACCACGGTCGCGAAGATGCAGTCCGGGCGCGCGAGCTTGATCTTGTTCATCAGCGACGCGAATTCGGTGGTGCCGAGCGGGTAATACTCCTCGCCCACCACCTTCGCGTGCAGATGCTGTTCGATATGGCGGCGCGCGATCTTGTTCGACGTGCGCGGCCAGATGTAGTCGGAACCGATCAGGAAGAAGGTCTTGGCCTTCTTGGTGTTCGAGGCCCAGTCGAGCGCCCAGAGAATCTGCTGGGTCGCTTCCTGGCCCGTGTAGAACACGTTCTTCGACTGTTCGAGGCCTTCGTAGAATGTCGGGTAATAGAGCAGGCCGTTGTCCTTCTCGAACACCGGCAGCACCGCCTTGCGCGAGGCCGAGGTCCAGCAGCCGAACACCGCCGCGACGTGGTCGTTCTCCAGCAGCTTCTTCGACTTTTCGGCGAAGGTCGGCCAGTCGGAGGCGCCGTCTTCCTGAATGATCCTCACCTTGCGGCCGAGCACGCCGCCCATCGCGTTGATCTGCTCGATGGCGAGGCGTTCGGCCTGGATCGAGCCGGTTTCGGAAATCGCCATCGTGCCCGTGGCCGAGTGGAGCTGGCCGACCGTCACCGTGGTGTCCGTGACCGCGAGGCCCGTGGTGTTGACCTTCGCCGTGGGCGGCGTTTGCGCAAACGCACCGCGCGGCAGGCCCAGCGCCATCAGCGGCGCGGCGGCGAGACCGCCGAGCATTTTCCGGCGCAGCGGCGAAGTCACATGGGCATCGTCATCGAGTCGATCGTCTGCGGACATCACGTTCTCCTTATCGGGTGCCCGGCGCTGGGCGCTGCGGGCTGGTTCGAGGTTGGACGCAATGTAGAAAGCCAATTTGACGATCGGAATACGTCAATCGACGTATTCCCGGCGTGCGTACTGGAATGTAATTTGCATTGCAGGGCGATCCTGAGCAGTGTGGTCCGCCATTGCGCCGTTCGCGCCCCGCTCGTGCCGATTTCGCACCATTTCGGATCATCTTCATGTCCCAGAGTCACCCGTCAGTGGGCGCGCCCGGTACGCAACGCATCGTCAAGGTGCGCCGCGACTACAACGCCTGGGTTGGCGACGAAACCCTCGAGGACTACGCGCTGCGCTTCACGCCGCGCTCGTTCCGGCGCTGGTCGGAGCTGCGCGTGGCCAATACGGCGATCGGCGCGGTGTCGTTTCTGGTGCTGGAGGCGATAGGCGGCAGTCTCGTCGTCAACTACGGCTTCACGAACACGCTCTGGGCCATTGCGGCCGTCTCCGTGTTGATCTGGCTCACGAGCCTGCCCATCAGCTATTACGCGGCGCGCTACGGCGTGGACATGGATCTGCTCACGCGCGGCGCGGGCTTCGGCTATATCGGCTCGACGGTCACTTCGCTACTGTACGCGGTGTTCACGTTCATTTTTTTCGCGCTCGAAGCGGCCATCATGTCGCTTGCGCTCCAGCTTTATTTCCATATTTCTCTGGCGATTGCCTACGTCGTGAGTTCGCTCGTGGTGATTCCGATCGTCATGTTCGGCATCACTTTGATCAACCGCCTGCAAAGCTGGACGCAACCGCTGTGGCTCGTATTGTTCGTGCTGCCCTACGCAGCCGTACTGTGGCGCCATCCCGACCTGATCGCGCAATGGACCACCTTCGCGGGCTTCGCGCCGCAAGGCCGCGCTTTCAGCGTGATCGCCTTCGGTCAAGCCTCGACGGTCGTGTTCGCGCTGATCGTACAGGTGGGTGAACAGGTGGACTATCTGCGCTTCCTCCCGCCGCTCACCGCGAAGAACCGCACGCGCTGGTGGTTCGCGTTGCTCTCGACGGGGCCGGGCTGGATCGTGCCCGGTGCGCTCAAGATGATGGGCGGAGCATGTCTCGCCTTCATTGCGCTCCAGTATGAAGTCGATGCCAGCCACGCAACCCAGCCTACGCAGATGTACCTCGTCGCCTATCATCTGCTGCTCGATCCGTTGGGGCTCGCGAGTTGGGCGCTGCCCGCGATGACGCTGTTCGTGATCGTCTCGCAGTTGAAGATCAACGTGACCAATGCCTATGCGGGCTCGCTCGCCTGGTCCAATTTTTTCGCACGGCTCACGCACAGCCATCCGGGCCGCGTGGTATGGCTCGTGTTCAACGTCATGATCGCGTTGCTTCTCGTGGAAATGGGCGTGTTCGATGCGATCGCCAAGGTGCTGTCGCTCTACGCGAACATCGCGATTGCGTGGATCGGCGCGTTGTTCGCCGATCTCGTCATCAACAAGCCGCTCGGCTATAGCCCGCGACATATCGAATTCAAGCGCGCGCATCTCTACGATGTGAATCCCGTGGGCGTCGGTGCGATGCTGATCGCAGCCGCCGTCGCGATGCTCGCGCATAGCGGTCTGTTTGGCGTGCTCGCCAAGGCGATGTCGTCGTTCATCGCGTTCGGTGCGGCGTTCGCGTGCGCGCCGGTGCTCGCGGTACTCACTCGCGGTCGCTATTACATTGCCCGCGCCGCGCAACCGACCGGCGACGCCACCTCGCTGCGCTGCGCGATTTGCGAAAACACCTTCGAACCCGACGATACGGCGTACTGCCCGGCCTATGGCGGCACCATCTGCTCGCTGTGCTGCTCGCTCGACTCGCGCTGCCACGATCGCTGCAAGCCGCACGCGCGCTTCGCCTCGCAGGCCGACCGTGCGCTGCATCGCGTGCTGCCGGGCGCGCGACTCGGCCCCGCCGCGCTGCGCCTCATTCACTATGCGAGCCTCGTGTTCGCCATGCTCGCGGTGCTGGGCAGCGTGCTCTATCTGATCTGGTCGCAGAGCGCGAATTCGATGAGCGTCGCCGGGCCGTCGATCGGCCATGCGCTTTCGGGCAGCTTTCTGAAGATCTTTTTCGCGCTCTCGCTGGTGGGCTGCATCGCGGCTTGGTGGTTCGTGCTGGAGCGCGAAAACCGCCGCGTCACGCAGGAAGAGTCGCAGCGGCAAAACGAATTGCTGATGCTCGAAATCGACGCGCATCAGAAAACCGACGCGGCGCTCAAGCGCGCGACCGCCGCCGCGGAATCGGCCAATCGGGCCAAGAGCCGTTACGTGTCCGGTTTGAGCCACGAGTTGCGCACGCCGCTGAACAGCATTCTCGGCTACACACAATTACTGCTGCAAGCGAGGGAAGAACTCACGCCCATGCGCTACAACGCCGTGCGCACGATCCATCGCAGCGGCGAGCATTTGCTCGCGCTCGTCGACGGCCTGCTCGACATCGCGCGCATCGAGGCGGGCAAGCTTCAGTTGAACATCGCCAAGATATCCCTCGCCGATTTCGTCGCGCACCTTACATCGATGCTACGTCCACAAGCGCTCGAAAAAGCGCTCGCCTTCGACGTGCAGACGGTCGGTCGGCTGCCCGCCACCGTACGCACCGACCAGAAATGCATGAGTCAGATCCTCACTAACCTGATCGGCAATGCGATCCGCTTCACGTCGAGCGGCACGATCACACTGCGCGTGAGTCACGTGCTCGATACGCTCAAATTCGAGGTGATCGATACCGGCCCCGGCATCCCGCCCGCCGAAATGGAGCGCCTGTTCCTGCCGTTCGAACGCGGCGAAGCGGCCCATGCGTACGATCACGGCGCCGGTCTCGGACTCACGATCTGCCGGCTGCTCACGCAAGCGCTCGGCGGCAGCCTGGAAGTGGACAGCGAAGTCGGGCACGGCACGCGCTTCATGGTACGCCTGTTCGCCCCTGCCGTTGACACGGCGGCCGAAACCCACGCCGAACTCGCGTCGATTCGCGGCTATACGGGTGCGCGCCGCGTCATTCTCGTGGTCGACGACCTCGACGATCAGCGCGACATCGTCGTGCAATTGCTCAAGCCGCTCGGCTTCGATGTCGCTGAAGCGGCCAGCGGCACCGATGCGCTGCGCTGGCTTGCGATGCACACGGCGGACGCCATCATCATGGACATTTCGATGCCGTTGATGGACGGCTACGAAACCAGCCGCCTGATCTCCGAGAATCAGTTGTCGAACGCGCCCATCGTTCTGCTCTCCGCCAACGCGTTCGCCGATGACCGTGATCGCGCGAGCGCGACCGGATGCGAGGGTTATCTGGTGAAACCGCTGCAGGTGAATCTGCTGCTCGACAAGCTTGCACAACTGCTTGCACTCGACTGGATTGCATCCGATGCCAACGCGAGCGCGCTACCGGCGGTGAGCGCGTCGGCCGCGACACAGCCGCTCACACCCGCCGTGTGGCCACGCGAACTCATCGAAAATCTGCATGCGCATCTCGAAGTCGGCTACGTACAGGGCGTGATCGAACAGCTCGACGCCGCCCACGAGACCTGGCCCGAGTTGCGGAATCAAATCGACGCGTTGCGCTCGTTGGCGGAACGTTTTCAGCTAAGGGAACTCGAGCATGAACTTGACCGACTCGCACGCGGCGCAGACGCGTGACGCGAACACCACGATCGTGGCCTCCCCGATCGTCGACAACCCGGCCGCGTGGCTGCGCGAATGGCCCATGATACTGATCGTTGACGACACGCCGGAGAACCTCGCCTTTCTTTCCGACACGCTGCAGGCGCACGGCTACGCGGTTATCGTCGCTCTGTCCGGCGAGGACGCGCTTAAACGCCTCGCGCGCGTGACGCCCGACGTGGTGTTGCTCGACGCAATGATGCCCGACATGGACGGCTTCGAAACATGCCTGCGTATCAAGCAGGACGAACGGCACGAGCATCTGCCCGTCATCTTCATGACTGCATTGACGGAGAGTGAGCACGTCGTACGCGGCTTTCGCGTGGGCGGCATCGATTACGTGACCAAGCCGGTGCGGCCCGAGGAGTTGTGCGCGCGCATCGGTGCCCACGTGCGGCGTTCACGCGCACAGTTGTACGCGGAGGCGGCACTGTCGCTCGACACGCGCGCGGCGCTGATCGTCGGCGCGGACGGCACGATTCGGTGGCAGAGTCCGCGGGCTGCACATCATATCGCTGCATACACGACTGCGCCTGACGACCCCGCCGATGCCGGTAAAACCACGAACGCGCGCGATACCGATGCACCGCCTAAGCTGCCCGCGCTGCTGCGCACCTGGTTCATCGACTGGCTCGCGCGAGGCGCCCAAGGCGACGCCGTGCACGAATTCAGCTCGGGCCAGATACGCCGCTCGGCCAGTGCGACACGCGGTCCGGAACCGGGCGAATGGATCGTCATCCTCAAGGAAAGAGATGACACCGTGCATTGCAACGCGCTCGCCGAACGCTTCGGCCTGACCATGCGGGAGGCCGAAGTGCTGCTCTGGGTGTCGCACGGCAAGACAAACCGCGATATCGGCGACATTCTGGGCATAACTCCGCGCACGGTGAACAAGCATCTCGAACACCTGTTCCGCAAGTTACATGTCGAGACCCGTGCGGGAGCAACCGCCGCGGCGATCAAGATGCTCGACCGCACGTGAAAAGTTCGGATCGCCAAATCGTCCAATTCCAATGCCCCTGCCGTGCTGCTCGCCGTACATGATTTCGCAAACGTGATCTTTTGCTCTGGTTATTGATAATTGTTCATGGCTCGGGCGGTAATACCCCCGTTTTCCACGGCAGGCAGAAGTAGAAACTAAGCGGCCATGGCCAGCCGCTGCTTCGGGGTAAAACCGCCCAATGCCATATTCGGGCGCTCGTGATTGTAAGAAGCGCTAACAGAATGATTTTTGAAGGTGTCGCCAGCAGATGATGCAGGCGGCGATTTTCATGAACGCCTCGTGTATGGAGGCAAGGCGCTCGAATCGAATGCGCAGGCGTCTGAAGTTGTGCAGCCACGCGAAGGTGCGCTCGACGACCCACCGGGTCTTGCCGAGGCCGCTGCCGTGGGGCTCACCACGGCGTGCGATCTGCGTGGCGATACCGGCAGCGTGCAAGGGCTTACGATACTTGTCGTGGTCGTAACCGCGATCGGCCTGCACAACGACGGGCTTTGACAGAGGCCTCCCGCGCTTGCCACGAATGGGCGGAATGGCCTCGATCAGAGGCAGCAGTTGGGTGACGTCGTTGCGATTGGCACCCGTGAGGATCAGCGCGAGCGGGATGCCCTGCGCTTCGGTAACGAGATGGTGCTTTGAACCGGGTCGCGCCCGATCGGTGGGATTGGGTCCTGTTTTTGACCCGATCCCACTGCACGAATGGAGGACGAATCGATAACCACACGCGACCAGTCGATGCGATCGGCTGCACGAAGTTTCGCCAGCAATACTTCGTGCAGCCGGTCCCAGACGCCCGCCTGTTGCCAGTCGCGCAGTCTGCGCCAGCAGCTCATGCCCGAGCCGCAGCCCATTTCCTGCGGAAGCATTTCCCAGGGAATACCGGATTGCAGCACAAACAGGATGCCGGTCAGCACGGCGCGATCGTCCAGCGGCTTGCGGCCCGGGTATCGCGTACGGCGTGGCTTCGGTGGAGGCAGCAGCGGTTGGATCAGTGACCACAGTTCGTCATCGAGTATCGGTTTGGCCATGGCCTCCTCGTCAGCGAAACAACGAAGAGGTTAACAAAATGCGCGGCGGGTTAACAGTCCCCGACACTCATTTTGTTAGAGTTTTTAAGTCCACATCCAGTCGGCCGCCGCTTCGCGGACCTGCTCCAGATCTTCCCACAGATGCTGCGACAGCCATTCGTATCGCGCGGTCCGGTTGAACCGTTCGATATACGCGTTCTGCTGCGGCTTTCCCGGCTCGATGTATTCCAGCCGGATGCCTTGCTTGTGCGTCCACGTCACGATGACCGCGCTTAGATATTCCGGGCCGTTGTCGCACCGGATGACCTTCGGCTTGCCTCGCCATTCCATATGCTGCTTCAGCGTGCGAATCACCCGCTCGGATGGCAACGAGGAATCCACCTCGATGCCCAGCGCCTCGCGGTTGAAGTCATCAATCACGTTCAGCGTCCGGATACTGCGCCCGTCAACCAGCTGGTCATTTTCGATCGCATCGTCGAGCGGAGATTACACCGGCTGATGCTCCCTCAACCACTCGCGCAGCGCATCGTTCATGCGCGTCTGCCAACCTTCTCCCGTCGCCTTGAAGGCGTCGACGATATCGACGTCATAGCGCACGGTCAATTGCACCTTGGGCACTTCATGCGGCGGACGACCGCGCTTACCTCCACGCGTCATCTTCGCAAAGTCCTCCGCCGGCACGTCGAACGTGTCGGGGTCGGCCGCGATGCCGCGGATGATTGCCGCATCCGCTTCGTCCGTCGGCATGACGATCTCACGCTTGCTCGACATAGCTCTTGACCTCCCACTTACTCGCCTTGCGCATGTTGATGATGTGCATCGAGTCGCAAGGTATACCGATACCTTGCATCATGCCAATCGAATCCATTACAAAAAATGGCCGGCGGCGCTTCCGTTGGAAGTTCGAGCGCGTCATCGAAGGTACGCGCATTCGCAAATCCAAAATCATCCCTGCAGGACTTTCTGCGCGCGAAGCTGACGAGCTAGGTCGCAAGTGGGATGCCGAGGTCTACGCGCCCGCGACGGGCGCCAGAAAAGCGGTTGTGACAATCGGCGACTGTGTCCGCATCCACGTGAACGACAAAAGCTCGACGTGGAAGGACCGAAAGATTCGGATTCAAGTGCTCACCAAGTACGCGGCGGAATACGAAAATCAAGACGCCCTCGATCTGTACGACTGGTCAATCCGGTTCGCTGGTTTCATGCGGGCGAACGTTGACCGTCAAGGAAATCCAAAGAAGCCAATGTCGGACGGAACCGTCCACAACACTCTCGGCTACCTGAGAGCGGCAATCAAGTATGCGCACAAGATCGGGAAAATCGACTACGACCAAACGGCAAAAATGGTGATCCCGCCGGCCAGCGAGGAGCGACACGTGTACAAGGGCCGCCGAGAAATGTTGGAGATCGCGCACGCTTGCCCGAATCGGCAAGTCCGCGCAGCGATTCGTGTCACCTTCTATTCAGGCATGCGGCTCAGCGAAATCCTGAGAGCAACGCCGACCAAGAATGGACTCTCACTCGGAACGACGAAAAACGGGCGGCCGAGGATCGTGCCGATTCATCCTCGAATCGCCGTTATTGCGCGCCGGGTGACGTTCACCATTCCCGCATGGAGGCTGAAAGACGCATGGATCAAGGCTCGCACAAAAGCTGGACACGCCGAAGTCAGGTTTCACGACTTGCGGCATAGTGCTGCGTCAGAAATGATCAACGGAGGAATCGATCTCTATACGGTCGGCGGAGTTTTGGGCCATAAGACGACCACCTCGACCAAGCGGTACGCCCATCTGGTGACCGACAAGTTGGCCGACGCCGTCAAAAAGATCGGCAGCGGCAAGGCTCGGGCAGAAAAACCCACACCGCAAGACGAATAATCCCCGATCGAAGCCCATCCGATTTCCCGCAAAACCTTGTGGCGGAAGACAGCCGGAGTCGAACCGACCTGGCGCGGGCTGACCGCACCAACTGGGTTTGAAGCCCAGCCGCACCACCGGATACGAATGCCTTCCTGCGAGAACGGGAGCGGGCATCGAGCATGCCGTCCCGTCGAAAACCGTTGCGCACTGCACGAGTCCGGAACCGGGCTACTGCGAACCGATCAGCAGCCGACTGTCGGCGCGCAACCAGTGAAGATCGCGGTGGAAGCGAGTATACCCAACACGATCGAAGAACTCGAGAATTTGAATCGCGCGCTTGCGGCCGAGGCCCGTCGCGTCGCGAAACGTCGCCGCATCGAGCGCGCCGCCGTGCGCCTGCACGAGCTCCGCGATCAATCGTGCAAGCTGCGCGATCACGTCTCGATGGTAGAACAGATCGCGCACGACCTGATGCACGTCGCCGCGCCGTGCAAGCTTGCGCAGCAGCGCGCGCGCCGCATCCTCCGCAACGCCCGTCGTCGTCGCGAGGTCGCGCACCCAGGGCGGATCGTAGCGGCCCGCCGCGACGAGCGGCAGCAAGCGCCCGGCCAGCGCCTCCTCGCTCGCATCGAAGCTGACCGCGTGCGACGGCAGATGCAGCCACGGCCCGCTGCGCGCGATCGCGCCTTCGGCGATCAACGCATCGGTCAGCGCGCGCCACAACGCGTCGTCCGCGAGCGGCGCCGCGATCCGGCGCAGCCGCGCGACGTCCGGCCCCTGCTCGTCCGGCGAGCGCTGGTGGAACGTCGCGAGCGCGTCGAGCACGCGCGTGCGCAGTGCGTCCCAATGCCCGCGCGCAACGACGCGCGCGTCGTCCGCATGCTTGCCCGGCGCCGCGACGCTCACCGCATCGGCGGGCAGCATCAGCGCGTCCGGCGGCAAGCCGGTCAGATGCATCAGCATCGCGCGCGTGACGCCGAGCGGCGCTTCGTCGAGCAATGCGTCGAGCCGGCCTTCGTCGAGCCATGCCGCGAGCGCGTCGAGCCACGCGCGACGCGCGCTCGTGCGCCGCTTGCGCGCCGGGCCGAACGGATCGAGCACGCGCCCGCCGCCCACCGTGCGCGTCGCCTGCGCGTTGCGCACGATGAAGCGGTCGCCCGGCACCGCGAACGCCGGCTCCGCGAAATTCAACTGCGCGCGCGCGCGCTGGCCGGGCCCGAGCGTGTCGCCTTCGAGCAGCGCGACGTGCGCGACGCGGTGCAGCGTGCCGAGATGCACGTGCAGCGGCGTCCAGTGCGAAATCGTCAGATCGGCGTCCGCCGTCAGCGTGAGCTCGACGTCGAGGCGCGGCGACAGTGTCGCGAGCCGCGCATCGACGATCGTGTCGCCGCGCGCGAGCGCCGCCTTGTCGATGCCCGCGAGGTTCAGCGCGCAGCGCTCGCCCGCGTGGCCGACGTCGGTCGCGCGGTTCTGCGCATGGAGACTGCGCACGCGCACGGATTCGCCCGTGCGCGCGACGGCGAGCGTATCGCCGACGCCCACGCGCCCCGCGAACGCGGTGCCCGTCACGACGGTGCCTTGCCCCGCGAGCGTGAACACGCGATCGACCGCGAGCCGGAACAGGCCGTCGTCGCGCCGCGCGCGCCACGCGAGCGCGGTGTCGCGCAGATGCGCGGCGAGCGCGGCAACACCCGCGTCATCGGGCTCGGTCGCGCGCGTCTCGACGATCGGCGCATCGGCGAGCGGCGACGTCGCGAGCCACGCGCGGATCTCGTTGCGCACCTGCGCGATGCGCGCCGCGTCGACGCGATCGCATTTCGTCAGCGCGATCGCGCCGTGCGTGACGCCGAGCAATTGCAGGATCGCGAGATGCTCGCGCGTTTGCGGCATCACGCCGTCGTCGGCGGCGATCACGACGAGCGCGACGTCGATCCCGCACGCGCCCGCCGCCATCGTATGGACGAGCTTCTCGTGGCCGGGCACGTCGATGAAGCCGAGCACGTCGCCGTTCGGCAGCGGCGCATACGCGTAGCCGAGCTCGATCGAGATGCCGCGCGCCTTCTCTTCCTTCAGCCGATCGGTGTCGACGCCCGTCAGCGCGCGCACGAGCGTCGTCTTTCCGTGATCGATGTGGCCTGCGGTGCCGACGATCATGCGTGCGTATCCGTCGACGCTTGCGCGCATTGCGCGACGAACGCGGCTTCGTCGTCCGCTTCGAGGCAGCGCAGGTCGAGCCGCAGCGCGTCGTCGGCGATGCGGCCGAGCACCGGGCGCGGCCAGCCGCGCAGGCGCTTCTCGAGCTGCGCGAGCGCGCGGCCGCCGCGCTTGCCGTCGGCCGCGCGCACGACGAGGCCGCAGCTCGGCAGCTGATCGACGGGCAGCGCGCCGCTGCCGATCTGGCTGAACATCGGCTCGACGCCGACCACGAAAGCCGCGCCCAGCGCGCGTTGCAGCGGCGGGCGCACGCGCTCGGCCGCCGCCGCGATGTCCGCTTGCGGACGCGTCAAGAGCCGCAGCGTCGTCAGCCGCTCGCGCAGGAATTCGGGCGCCTGGTACAGGCGCAGCACCGGCCCGAGCGCGGCGAGCGTCAGCTTGCCGACGCGCAGCGCGCGCTTGAGCGGGTGCCTCTTGATCTTCGCGATCAGGTCGCGCCGGCCGACGATCAGGCCCGCCTGCGGGCCGCCGAGCAGCTTGTCGCCGCTGAACGTGACGAGATCGGCGCCCGCCTCGACGGTCTCGCGCACCGTCGTCTCCTTCGGCAGGCCCCAGCGCGTCAGGTCGACGAGCGTGCCGCTGCCGAGATCGACGGCCACAGGCAGCCCGCGCTCGCGCGCGAGCGGCGCGAGTTCGGCAAGCGTCACTTCCTTCGTGAAGCCGCTGATCGCGTAGTTGCTGCAATGCACCTTCATCAGGAGCGCGGTGCGCGGCCCGATCGCTTCCGCGTAGTCCGCGAGATGCGTGCGGTTCGTCGTGCCGACCTCGCGCAGCTTCGCGCCCGCGCGGCTCATGATGTCGGGGATGCGGAACGCGCCGCCGATCTCGACGAGCTCGCCGCGCGACACGATCACTTCCTGCTTCGGCGCGAGCGCCGACAGCGCGAGCAGCACCGCAGCCGCGTTGTTGTTGACGACGGTCGCCGCCTCCGCGCCCGTCAATTCGCAGACGAGATCGTCGATCAGATCGTCGCGATCGCCGCGGCGGCCGGTCGCGAGATCGAATTCGAGATTCATCGGCTGCGTGAGCGCCTGCGCGACCGCGCGCACCGCTTCGTCCGGCAACAGTGCGCGGCCGAGATTCGTATGCAGCACGGTGCCCGTCAGGTTGAACACCGCGCGCATCGCGCCCGCGGCGTCGGCCGCGAGCCGCGCGCGCACGTCGGCGGCGATCCGCGCGTCGTCGAGCGTCTCGGCCGCGGCCGGGTCGCGCCGCGCGGCGTCGCGCCACGCGTCGAGCGACGCGCGCACCGCGGCGAGCGCATGCGTGCGCCCGTATTCGTCGACGAGCGGCTTCATCGCGTCCGACGACAGCACGCGCTCGACCGACGGCACGCGCGCCAGCAGCACGTTCAGTTCGTTCGCGCCGGGTTCGCTCACGTCCGGTCGTCTCCTGCCGCGTCGGCCGACAGATCCGGCCACAGCAGCGGATTCGGCGATGCGCGCCGGTAGCCCGCCTCGCCCATCAGCAGATCGAGCGTGAGGCTCGCGAGATCGTCCGCGAGCGGCTCGACGTCGTAATCCTTGTCTTGATAGCCGATCTTGCGATACGTATGGCACGCGTCGCACGACTCGGCCTTGATCGCTTCGCTGCCGCCTTCGATCCCGTGATACGCGATGCCCTTCGTCGAATCGCAGTGCGAGCACTTCGTGCGGACCATGTGCCACTCGGTCGAGCACAGCCCGCACTGGAGGAAGCGGTAGCCCTGATACTGGCCGCCGACGCGCACGATGCTCGCGACCGGCTGCGCGCCGCACACGGGGCACAGGCCGGGCTGCTCGAGATACGGAACGTCGGCGGGCGGGATGCGGCTCGCGAGCGCGGTCCACACGACCTGCAGCGCGGCCATCAGGAACGGCGCCGACGCCGGCTCGATTTCGGCGAAGCGCTGCGCGAGCAGCGCGTCGGCCTGCGCATCGAGCTCGGCGCTCGCGCGCAGCCGCAGCCCGTCGATCAGCTTCGCGAGCGGCGGATTCACGAGGCCCGCGCTTTCGATGCGGTCGAGCAGGCGTTGCAGCACGTCGCGCCAGCGCGGATCGCGCTCGCCGCCGAGCGCAGGCGCGAGCGGCATCGAATGGCGCTGCGCCTGCCCGGTCGATTCCTTCGCGGGCGCGTTCGCGTCGAATGTCTGCAGCAATTCGTGCTGCGCGTCGGCGACAGCCGCCATCAGCCGCAGATAGCCGGCGATCGGGTTCAGGTCGGCGAGCCTGCGCAGCCGCGCGGCGCGCGCGGCGAACGCGGTGCCGCGCTCGGGCATCCGCACGCGCGGGATGGCCGATTGATCGAGCGACGCGATTTCGCTCGGTTCGAGAATACGTTGGGTTGCGTCAGTCACGTGAGTGCCCTAAAAAAACAAGCGCCGAATCGTCGGCGCTTTTTGTTCCGTCCGCCGTTCGCCCGCCCGCCGCGTGAGCGGCCCGCGGGCGGCGCGAGGCGCGAGGCGCGGACCGACCGCGTCCATGCCCTGCGCCGGCATCGTGCGATGCGTCGTTACTTCACGCTCTCGCGAAACCACTTCGGATGGTGCTTTCTCGCCCAGCCGACGGTCACGGTGCCGCGCACCATCGCGCCGATCGACCCCTTCACCCACAGCGCCGCGTACACGTGCACGACGATGCCGACGATCAGCACGAACGCCGCGACCGCATGCAGGATGGCCGCCGCGCGAATCACGCCGATCGGGAAGTAGAACGAGAAATAACGCCGCCAGATCACGATCCCGGAGACGAGCAGCAACAGGAGACACGCCACCATCGCGAAGAATAGCAGCTTCTGCCCCGCGTTATAGCGGCCGACTTCCGGCAGCTTGTCCTCGCGGTTCGCGAGCACGTCGTCCATCTGCGTGAGCCACTGGCGGTCGCCCGCGTCGAGCAGGTTGTGGTGCCAGTAGCGCACGACCATCACCGCGAACGACACGACCATCACGAGGCCGACGAACGGATGCAGGATCCGCGTCCATTGCCCGCCGCCGAACAGCGCCGTCATCCAGAACATCGACGGATGAAACAGCGCGAGCCCGGACAGCGCGAGCAGCACGAACGAGATCGCGGTGATCCAGTGGTTCGAGCGCTCGTTCGCCGTGTAGCGGACGATCAGGTTGGGGTCGTCATGCTTCATTTCACGTCCTCCTTGATGCGTCGCGCTTCGTCGCGGGCGGCGGCCTCGTCGTCTTCCGTCACTTCGTTCGGGCCGACGCGCGTGTAGTGGAAGAAGCCGACCAGCGCGGACAATGCGATGCCCGCGACCGCGAGCGGCTTCGCGATGCCCTTCCACAGCTTCACCATCGGGCTGATCGACGGGTTGTCGGGCAGCCCGTGATACAGCGACGGCTTGTCCGCGTGGTGCAGCACGTACATCACGTGCGTGCCGCCGACGCCGGCCGGATCGTACAGCCCCGCGTGCTCGAAGCCGCGTCCCTTCAGGTCGGCGATCCGCTCGGCCGCGTGCTGCTTCATGTCGTCCTTCGTGCCGAACACGATCGCGCCCGTCGGGCAGGTCTTCACGCACGCGGGCTCCTGGCCGACCGCGACGCGATCGGAGCACAGCGTGCACTTGTACGCGCGATTGTCCTGCTTCGAGATCCGCGGGATGTTGAACGGGCAGCCGGTCACGCAGTAGCCGCAGCCGATGCAGTTCTCCTCGTGGAAATCGACGATCCCGTTGTTGTACTGAACGATCGCGCCCGGCGACGGACACGCCTTCAGGCAGCCCGGGTCCTCGCAGTGCATGCAGCCGTCCTTGCGGATCAGCCATTCGAGGTCGCCCGCCGGGTTCTCGTATTCGGAGAAACGCATCACCGTCCACGAGTGCTCGGTCAGGTCGGCCGGGTTGTCGTACACGCCGACGTTCGTGCCGACTTCGTCGCGCAAGTCGTTCCACTCCATGCAGGCCGTCTGGCACGCCTTGCAGCCGATGCACTTCGATACGTCGATCAGCTTCGCGACGCCGCCCGTCGCCGGCTCGCGCACGTTGGGCGGCGGCGTCGTGGTGGCGGAGACGCGCTTGATATCCAGCGATTGCAATGCCATCTCTTCCCCCTTACGCCTTTTCGACCTTCACCAGGAACGACTTGAATTCCGGTGTGTACGAGTTGCCGTCGCCCACGGACGGAGTCAGGGTATTCGCGAGATAGCCGGGCTTCGTCAATCCCTTGAAGCCCCAATGCAACGGGATGCCGACCGTCTGCACCTTCTTGCCGTCGACCATCAGCGGCTTGATCCGCTTCGTGACGAGCGCCACCGCGACGATGTGCCCGCGGTTCGACGACACCTTCACGCGGTCGCCGTGCGCGACGCCCACTTCCTTCGCGAGATCCTCGCCGATCTCGACGAACTGCTGCGGCTGGATGATCGCGTTCAGCCGCGCATGCTTGGTCCAGTAGTGGAAGTGCTCGGTCAGACGATACGTCGTCGCGACGTGCGGGAATTTGTCGACCTTGCCGAACGCCGCCCGATCGTCCGGGAACACGCGGGCGGCCGGGTTGTTCAGCGCGCGCGGGTTGCCCGGATGCAGCGGGTTCGCGGCGAGCGGCGTCTCGAACGGCTCGTAGTGCTCGGGGAACGGACCTTCGTTCATCCCGGCGCGCGCGAAGAAGCGCGCGACGCCTTCCGGGTTCATGATGAACGGGCCCATGCCGGTCTCGGGCGGCTCGTCGGCCTTGTAGTCCGGGATGTCCGGACCGGTCCACGCCTTGCCGTTCCACGCAACCAGCTTGCGGGTCGGGTCGAACGGCTTGCCGTTCACGTCGCACGATGCGCGGTTGTACAGGATCCGCCGGTTCGCCGGCCACGCCCACGCCCAGCCGAGCGTCTGGCCGATGCCGGTCGGATCCGAGTTGTCGCGCCGCGCCATCTGGTTGCCCGCTTGCGTCCACGCGCCGCAGAAGATCCAGCAGCCGCTCGCGGTCGTGCCGTCGTCCTTCAGCTGCGCGAAGCCCGCGAGCTGCTCGCCCTTCTTCACGAGCGTCTTCGCCGGATCCTTCGGATCCGGCAGATCGGCGAGCGCGCGGCCGCTGAACTCCATCGCGAGCTCTTCGGGCGTCGGGCTTTCCGGATTCGCGTACGGCCAGCTCAGGTTGACGATCGGATCGGGATACTTGCCGCCGTCCTTCTTGTACATCTCGCGCATCCGCAGGAAGAGCCCCGACATGATCTCGAGGTCGCTCTTCGCCTGGCCCGGCGGCTCCGCGCCCTGCCAGTGCCACTGCAGCACGCGGCCCGAATTGACGAGCGAGCCGCGCTCCTCCGCGAAGCACGAGGTCGGCAGACGGAACACCTCGGTCCGGATCTTCGACGCATCGACGTCGTTGAACTCGCCATGGTTCTTCCAGAACTCGGACGTCTCGGTCGCGAGCGGATCCATGATCACGAGCCACTTCAGTTTCGCGAGCGCCTCGGACGTCTTCGCCTTCGACGGCGCCGCCGCGAGCGGGTTGAAGCCCTGGCAGATGTAGCCGTTCATCTTGCCTTCATGCATCAGCTCGATCGTCTGCAGCAGGTCGTACTGCTTGTCGAGCTTCGGCAGATAGTCGTAGCCCCAGTTGTTCTCGGCGCCGACCGCGTCGCCCCACCACGCCTTCATGAAGCTCACGTGGAACGCGCGGTAATTCTTCCAGTAGCTCAACTGGTTCGGCCGCAGCGGCTGCTGCGCGCGTTTCTGGATGTACGCGTCGAAATCCTGCTCGGCCTGCATCGGCAGCGTCATGTAGCCCGGCAGCAGATTCGACATCAGCCCGAGGTCGGTGAGACCCTGGATGTTCGAGTGCCCGCGCAGCGCGTTCATCCCGCCGCCCGCGATGCCGATGTTGCCGAGCAGCAACTGCACCATCGCGCCCGTGCGGATCATCTGCGCGCCGACCGAGTGATGCGTCCAGCCGAGCGCGTACAGGATCGTGCCGGCGCGGCCGGGCACGGCCGTCGTCGCGAGCATCTCGCACACCTTCAGGAACTTGTCCTTCGGCGTGCCGCAGATCTTCTCGACCATCTCCGGCGTGTAGCGCGCGTAGTGCTGCTTCAGCAGGTTGTAGACGCAGCGCGGGTGCGCGAGCGTTTCGTCGACCTTCACGAAGCCGTCGTCGCCGCGCTCGTAGTCCCACGTCGACTTGTCCGGATACGCGTGCTTGTCCGCGTCGTAGCCGGAAAAAATGCCGTCGTCGAACGCGAAGTCCTCGCGGACGATGAACGAGAAATCCGTGTAGTGCTTGACGTATTCGTGCTGGATCTTGTCGTTCGTCAGCAGGTAATTGATGATCCCGCCGAGGAATGCGATATCCGTGCCGGTGCGAATCGGCGCGTAGAAATCGGCGACCGATGCGGTGCGCGTGAAGCGCGGGTCGACGACGACGAGGCGCGCATTGCGATGCGCCTTCGCTTCCGTCACCCATTTGAAGCCGCACGGGTGCGCTTCGGCGGCGTTGCCGCCCATCACGAGAATCACGTCCGCGTTCTTGATGTCGACCCAATGGTTCGTCATCGCTCCACGGCCAAACGTCGGGGCAAGACCTGCCACCGTCGGGCCATGTCAGACACGAGCCTGGTTGTCGAACGCGAGCATCCCCATGCTGCGCACGGTCTTGTGCGTCAGATAGCCGACCTCGTTGCTGCCCGCCGACGCGGCCAGCATGCCCGTCGTCAGCCAGCGGTTGACCTTCATTCCGTCATCCGTCGTCTCGACGAAGTTCGCGTCGCGGTCCGCCTTCATCAGCTTCGCGATCCGGTCGAGCGCGTCGCTCCACGAGATCGGCTCCCACTTGTCGGAGCCGGCCGCGCGGTACTCGGGCCGCGTCAGGCGGCTCGGGCTATGGATGAAGTCGATGAGGCTCGCGCCCTTCGGGCACAGCGTGCCGCGGTTGACCGGATGGTCGGGGTCGCCCTCGATGTGGATGATGCTCGACGTGGCGTTCTTCGCGCCGTCGCCGAGGCTGTACATCAGGATCCCGCAACCGACCGAGCAGTAAGGACAGGTGTTGCGGGTTTCGACAGTGCGCGCCAGCTTGTATTGGCGGACCTCGGCGAGCGCTTCGGCCGGTGAGAAGCCCATCAGGGCTAGGCTCGAGCCGGCGAGCGTCGTCGCGGACAGCTTCAGGAACTGGCGCCGGGACAGTTGGAGCATGGTGGTCTCGGGCGGGTTGTATTGAAGGGGAACAGATTGATTGGATGTCGTTGCGTTGCCGGGTTGCGAATGCCTGTGGTTGCGGATTTCGCGGCCGTCCCTCGGCGCGGCGTCCGGCGGGAGCCCGCGACGCGGCGGTGACGCGCCGCGTCGTCCATCGTCTTTCCTTTATATGACAACACGAGAAGATCGGATAGCGGAACCGTCACCAATAAGGGAAAACCATTTCTTACAGCGCGCAAGGTTATCAGATCACGCCAAAACGCGGCGTGTCACGCGAGGCTCGCGCGCATCGGCACAGCGCCGGGCGTTCGACGGCTCGACGTCCGCCGCAGCGCGATCGGCCCACCGGGCGCCGGACGATCGGCATCGGCCGTCCGAGCCGGGACCGAACACTTCGACAGGTTCGGCCGGCATGACACGCACGCCCTGTTCGCGCGCGCCGCCGTTGCGTTTACGGCATCCGGTTCGAAATATTGAGCGGATTCATTGACGCCGGATTTGCAGCGAGATGCGGGACAGCAGGAATGGGCGGCGATTCGTTCGATCGATCCGCGCCAGATCGTCCGGGCGACCGAATATCGCGTCAATTTCGTCAACAACATTCCGCAAGGCGGCGCGACGCTGGTGCGCGTCCGGGATAACGTCGCCGGACGCGGCGCCGGTTACGCCGGCTTCGATCCGAACGTCATCGGCTACGATCCGGACAACCGGGCGAACAACCACGGCTGATCGTCGACGGCCGACGTCGGTCCGACGTCGACGACCGACCGCCGCTGCACGTCGCAAACCGTCGCGACGAGCGTGACGCGGCCATCGGGCTCCGACCTGGCGATCGCGGTGCCCGAATACTGCGAGGCGCACGGCGGCATCGTGCTCAGGAACAGCAACGTTCCGGGCGCAGCGAGCGTCGTCGAGCCCGTCGATTACCGGAACGCGACGCATACGGGGGAAACGCAGCGGTGGCGCGAAACGGCCGATCAGCGCGACAACGACCTGCTGATCGACTCGATCAAGCTGACGTTCACGCCCGCTTATCCGAAGTGACGCGCGGCGCGACGGCGCGGGCGGCGAATCACGCGTCGCCCGGCTGCGTCCTCGCCGGGTTCCAGCCGAGCGCGTCGTACAGCCGGTAGCGCGCGATGCCGAGATATTCGTGCAGCGCGAGATCGGCGGCCGAGAAGTTGTACGCGAGCGGCAGCGGGAACAGCATCGCTTGCAGGTACTCGGCGCGCACGGGAATCGCCGCGACGCCGAAATGCGCGAAGTACAGCACGCTGCGCCTCAAATGGACGCCCGACGTCACGAGCAGCACGCGGTCCGCGCGATAGCCGGCCAGCACGACGCGCGTGAATTGGGCGTTCTGCCACGTGTTCATGCTGCGCGGCTCGGACAGCACGTCGGCCGCGTCGATGCCGAGCCCGATCAGCGCGTCGCGATAGACGGTCGCTTCAGGCACGCCGTTGCGACGCGCGTCGCCGCCGCTCACGACGATCTTGCAGCCGGCGTTCGCGCGCGCCTTTCGGCAGCCGTGGTAGAGGCTCGCCGCCTCGACGACCCGCGAATAGGAGAACGTGCCGGGCTCGACCGCGCCCGTCGCGGCGATCTTCTCGGTGCCGAGTCCCAGCATGACGATCGCGTTGCGCTCGCCCCATTCGATCGCCGGCCGCGCCGCATACGGCGCCTGCAGATGGCGCAGCAGCCAGGCGGGCACGGGGCCGCAGCCGATCGCGAAGAACAGGACGGCGGACGCGGCGAACGACGCGCGGCTCGTACGACGGCGCCCGGCGACCCAAAGCAGCGCGGCGGCGACGGCCACGGCGGCCAGCAGTGCGAGCGTCATGCGACGGTCGCCGGCGCACCGGCGGCTGGGAGCGGGCGTGGGTGGATCGACGAAGCGGTCCGGCGTGTCGGGCGGGCGGATCGGTGCATGGCGGCGGTCGAGCGACGAAGAGGCTGGAGATTATGCGACGGGCGGGACTGCGAGGCCAGCGTGTTCGGCTGGGCCGGAGACGGTGAAGGCGCCGGGCGGATGGTGCTGTCGGTGCTTCGGCGATTTCGGCAGCGACAGTTAGTAGCAAAGCCGAAGCCGACGCCGACGCCGACGCCGAAGCCAAGGCCGGCATAGATTTCGCCACGCGCGCTCCGACGCCCCGGACGCGACATTGAGCCTGTCAGAAAATTGGCACGTAAAACCACACGATGTCCGGGGGGCCAAAGGAGCCATATGGCAACGGACAACAAGAAATCCGCGCCTGGGGCATCCGTGCCGGATCTCTGACCGGCTTGCACTCAAAAATCCGGCCATCCTCGCGACATTTCAGCAGGGAACGCGAATCGCTCTCACCGCCCCCTGCCGCGTCGCAAGATCCACGCGCCATCGCCGCTCAAAACGACGGCAACCCCGGCGGATTCGTCTCCGATTTGTCGACCGCCTCCGACAGCAGCCCCCATCGCGCGAGCGCCTGCCGATACTTGCCGCTGCGGATCAGATCGTTGGTCGCGAGCGTCAGCGCATCGGCAAGGCCGCCGCCCTTGCGCGTCGCGATCGCGACGTCGGCCCTGACGGGCCACCCGGCGTTCACGCTGCCGACGCAGCGGATCCTGCCGTCGCGCGCCGCCTGGTACGCGAGCGTCGCGTTCGGATTCAGCTCCGCGTCCGCGCGCCCGGACAGCAGCGCGACGCGCGATGCGCCGTCGTCGTCGAAATACAGCGCATCGACCGGCTTGAGCCCCTGCGCGACGTTGCGCCGGTTCCATTCGAGCAGGATGCGCTCCTGGCTCGTGCCCGACGCGGTGATGATCCGCAGGCCCGCGACGTCCTTCGGCTCGGCGATCCGCGCGATCGGGCTCGCGGTTCTCACGTAGAAGCCGTGCAGGCCGAGCCGGTACGTCGTGAAGTCGAACTTCTCCTTCCGCTTCTCGGTGACGCCGACGTTCGAGATCACCGCGTCGTACTTGCCGGCGCTCAGCCCGAGCGGCCAGTCGGCCCATGCGACGGGCAACAGCGCGAGCCGCCGGCCGAGCGCATCGGCGATCAGTTGCGCGTAGTCGGGATCCGCGCCGACGACCGTGCGCGCGTCGGTCGCGTAGGTCGCGACGGGCGGCGCATGCGGCGCGATCGCGACGACGAACGCGCCGTCGTCGACCCAGCGGTAGCGGCGCGCCGCGTCGGCGGCGGCCGGATCGCGCGCCGCGCGCACGCGGCCCGCCTGGCGCGGATCGAGATCGACCGCGATGCCGGCGGCGCGCGCGCCGAGCGGCGCCGCGCCGGTCGCTGCCGCCGCGAGCGCGGCGCCGACGAAAGTGCGTCTGTCGATCATCGCGCCGCCGCCCCCGATGAGATGGCCGGCAACCGAAGCACGGCCGCCCGGGCGAAGCGGACGCCGCCATCGCCCCCTTCCCCGCTTCGTCCGCCGCGGCGGCGTTCCGCGCCGCCGTCGTCGATTCCGCGGCCGAACCGCCTCGGCCAGGCCTCGCCCGACGTCGCTCGCCGCGCCGCCATCACAGCACCTTCGACAGGAATGCGCGCGTGCGCGGATGCGCGGGCGCGCCGAGCACCTGCGCGGGCGGCCCCGCTTCGACGATCCGGCCGTGCTCCATGAACAGGATCGTGTCCGCGACCTCGCGCGCGAAGCCGATCTCGTGCGTGACGATGACGAGCGTCGTCCCCGAGCGCGCGAGCTCCTTGATCACGTCGAGCACTTCGTTGACGAGCTCCGGATCGAGCGCGGACGTCGGCTCGTCGAACAGCAGCACCTTCGGCTTCAGCGCGAGCGCCCGCGCGATCGCGACGCGCTGCTGCTGGCCGCCCGACAGTTGGCGCGGATACGCGCCGGCCTTCGCCGCGAGGCCGACCCGCGCGAGCAGCTCGCGCGCGACGCGCTCCGCTTCGGCGCGCGTCGCGCGGCCTGACGCGACGGGCGCCTCGACGATGTTCTCGAGCACGGTCAGATGCGGGAACAGATTGAAATTCTGGAACACCATGCCGACGTCGACGCGGCGGCGCAGCACGTCCTTCTCCTTCAGCTCGTACAGCGTGTCGCCGTCGCGGCGGTAGCCGATCAGCTCGCCGTCGATGTCGATGAAGCCGCCGTCGACGCGCTCGAGGTGGTTGATCGTGCGCAGCAGCGTCGATTTGCCGGAGCCGGACTGGCCGAGGATCACGGTGACGCTGCCCGCCGGCGCGACGAACGACACGTCGTCGAGCACCTTGTGCTGGCCGAAGCTCTTCGACACGCGCTGGACGGCGACCTCGCCGCCGCGGCGCACGCTCGCCGACGCGCGCGCCGCGGCGACCGGCGATGTCGCGTCGGCGGATGCGCGCGGTGCGGCGAACGCATCGGACACATCGGAAGCCTCCGACACGACCCATGCGGCTGCGCCAGTCGAAGAGGCCGACGCAGACGACGCGACACTACCGGGAGCAGCGGGAACATCCGAAGCGCCGGATACGCGGAACGCCTCCGCGCCCATCTCGCCCGACGCTCCCGCCGTGCCGGCCGGCGCCCGCGCTCCCCGCGCGAATTCCGCGCCGGAAGCCGGCGCGGCGGAAGACGTCGCTGACGGGCCGATCCGCTGGAGCGACGCGGGCGCGGATGACGGCTTCATCCTCGGCTGCGCATCGCCCGCCGCGCGCGGCGCATCCCCCGCACCGCGCCTCACGCCGCTCGGGCCGCTCGCCTCGACCGTGCCGTCCCTCCGCGTCGTCGCGCGCTCGCGCCGCCCCGGCAGCGCATCGGTCAACTTGCCGACGATCGCCGCAAACGGCGACCGCGCCGGATTGCGCACCGCGCCGCGCGCGTAGCGACGCTCGACCTGCGCCTGAACGATCGACAGCACGGTCAGGATGATCAGATACCAGACGGTCGCGACCATCAGCAGCGGAATCACCTCGAGGTTGCGTCGATAGATCACCTGCACCGTATAGAACAGCTCCGGCATCGCGAGCACGTACACCATCGACGTGCCCTTCGCGAGCGAGATCAGATCGTTGAACGCGACGGGCAAAAACGCGCGCATCGCCTGCGGCAGCACGATGCGCGTCGCCTGCCGCGCTCGCGGCAGGCCGAGCGCGGCGGCCGCCTCGAGCTGCCCCGGGTCGACCGACAGGATGCCGCCCCGAATCCCCTCGGCCGCGAACGCCGCGTGATTGAGCGTGAGGCCGAGCACGGCCGCGCAGAACGGACTGATGAGATCGGTCGTCGCGACGTCGGCGAACGTGATGCCGGTGAACGGCACGCCGAGCCACACGTGGTCGTACAGATAGCCGAGATTGTTGAGGATCAGCAGCAGCACGACGAGCGGAATCGAGCGGAACAGCCAGATGAACGCCCACGCGCACGCGGCGACGATCGGCGAGCGGGACACGCGCGCGAGCGCGAGCGGCACGCCGAGCGCGAAGCCGAACAGCGCGCCGAGCGCGGTCAGCAGCAGCGTGCGCGCGAGCCCCGACAGCACCGGCGCCGACAGGAACCATTCGGCGAATACCGGCCAGCCCCACTGCGGATTGCCGAGCACCGAATTCAGCACGAGCGCGACCAGCGCGGCGGCGAGCACGGTGCCGGCCGTCCGCGCGCGGTAGCGGGCCGGCACGATCCGAAAACGCGGCGCGTCGCCGCGCGCCGCGGGCATGCCCGGCGTCGGCAGCGCGCCGCCGACGGCGTGAGTGATGTCGCTCATGGTCGTGTTTCCTTGCTGGATCGATGGCGCGCCGCACGGGCGCTCGGCGCCGCGCTCGCGCGCGACGCGGGATGCGCGCGGCTCGAGACGGCCCCCGGCGCCGTCATGCGACTTCGGCCGCCGCGTGGCGGCTTGCCTTGCGCGGCAGGCCGAGGTGCTCGCGCAGCGTGCTGCCGCCGAGCGTGCGCCGGTAGCGGCCGCGCGCCTCGAGCGCCGGAATCACGAGCTCGACGAAGTCGTCGAGCCCCTGCGCCTGCACCGCGAAGCCGAGGATGAAGCCGTCGCCCGCGCCCGCGTCGATCCATCGGATCAGTTCGTCAGCGACGTCTTCCGCCGCGCCGATGAACTGCGGACGCGGCGTCGCGACGGCAAGCGCCGTCTCGCGCAGCGTGAGCCCTTTCGCGCGCGCGTCGGCCTTGATGCGGTCGGTCGTCGAGCGGAAGCTGTTGCGGCCGATGTCGCCGAGCGCCGGGAACGGCGCGTCGAGCGGGTACCGCGTGAAGTCGTGGTGATCGAAGTAGCGGCCGAGGTACGCGAGCGCGTCGTCGATCGTCAGCAGATCGCGGATCGCGCGGTACTTGTCCTCCGCCTCGGCGGCCGTGCGCCCGACGATCGGACCGATGCCGGGGAAAATCTTCACGTCGCCGGCGCGGCGGCCGTGCGCGACGGCGCTGTCCTTCACGCGCGTCGCGAACGCGCGCGTCTCGTCGAGCGACGGCGAATGCGTGAACACCGCGTCCGCGTACTTGCCCGCGAGCGCGATCCCCGCGTCCGACGAGCCCGCCTGGAAGATCACCGGCTGCCCCTGCGGCGAGCGCTGGATGTTGAGCGGCCCGGCGACCCGGAAGAACGGGCCCGCGTGATCGAGCGCATGCAGCCTGTCGCGATCGAAGAAGCGGCCGCTCGCGCGATCGCGCACGAAGGCGTCGTCGTCCCAGCTATCCCAGAGGCCCTGCGCGACGCTCAGGTATTCGTCGGCGATCTCGTAGCGCAGCGCGTGGTCCGGATGCTTCGTGCCGTAATTCTTCGCGGTGCCTTCGAGCGGCGTCGTGACGACGTTCCAGCCGGCGCGGCCGCCGCTCAGCAGATCGAGCGACGCGAACTGCCGCGCGACCGTGAACGGCTCGCTGTACGACGTCGACACGGTGCCCGCGAGGCCGATCTTCGACGTCGCGGCCGCGAGCGCGGACAACAGCGAGATCGGCTCGAAGCGGTTCAGGAAGTGCGGGATCGATTTCTCGTTGATGTAAAGGCCGTCGGCGACGAACGCGAACGCGATGCCGTTCGCCTCCGCCTTGCGCGCGACGCCCAGCATGAAATCGAGGTTGACGCTCGCGTCCGGCGGGTTGCTCGGATGCCGCCACGCGTTCATGTGGCTGCCGGCGCCTTGCAGCATGATGCCGAAGGGAATCGTGGACTGGGTCATGATGAACGTGGGTGTCGTTGGGATCGCACGAAAGCGCGCAGCCGCGGCGCGCGCCGTCTCGGATGCTCAGGTCCGCACGGACTGCCGCGCGCGCGCGAGCAGCTCGACCGACGCGAGCCGCGCCGGATAGTGCGTGACCGGCGAATCGACGACGAACTCGCCGACGCCGTAGCGGCGGCTCAAGGCGTCGAGCTCGCGGTGCACGTCGTCCGGCGCGCCGGCGATCACGTGCGGGCGCAGCTCGTCGATCCGGTAGTCGGTCGCGCCGCTCTGGCGCGCGAACTCGGCCGCCGCCTGCGCGCTGCCGAGATTGACGCTCTGGCCGCCCGCGAGCTTCAGCTTGAAGATCCGCAGCGCGCCGATCAGCCGCTCGGCTTCCGCCTTCGTCGGCGCCGCGACCGCGTACAGCGCGAGGAGCGGCGCGCGCCCGGTCGCGCGGCGATACGCGTCGAGCGAGCGCTCGACGTTCGCCTCGTCGCCGTTGAAGTGTCCGGCATAGCAGAACTGCCAGCCGAACCGCGCCGCGAGCGCGGCGCTCTCCGGCGAGCCGCCGAGCAGCACGCGCTCGGGCGCCTCGGGCGGCACCGGCAGCGCGAGCGCGCCGGCGAGCGGATGATCCTCGGCGACGCCCCAGTTCAGGAACGCGTCGAGCTCGGCGAGCTGGTCGGCGAACGCGGGCTTGCGCGGCCTGTCGTGCAGCGACTGCAGCGCGCGCGTCGTCAGCGGCAAGCCGCCCGGCGCCTTGCCGACGCCGAGATCGACGCGCCCCGGCGCGAGCGACGCGAGCAGCTTGAACGTCTCCGCGACCTTGAACGGGCTGTAGTGCTGGAGCATCACGCCGCCGGACCCGACGCGGATCCGCGACGTATGCGCGAGCACGTGCGATACGACGATCTCGGGCGCGGAGCTCGCGAGCCCCGGCGCGCCGTGATGCTCGGCGATCCAGAAGCGGCGATAGCCGAGCGCTTCGGCGCGCTGCGCGAGCGCGACCGTGAAACGCAGCGCGTCGGCCGCCGTCGCGCCTTCGGCGATCGGACTCTTGTCCAGCAGCGATAACGAATAAGACATGGCGGGTGCGAATGCAGGCTACGGGAAATCGGAAAGCGCCGGGCGATGCGGCAAAGCGATGCGCAGGCTCCCGCGCAGTCGCCCTACGTCATCACGCCATCGAGCGGCGCTACATATTGGCTTCGTCAAGCGGCTTCATGCTGCGGCTCCAACGGGCGGCTACGGGCGGCATGCGCGGCTGCGCCGCGCCGATCGCGAAAGACCGGCCGGCGCGCCGCCGCCGCGCGTCAAGTCTTCGGCAAGCCCGGCGGATTGGTCCGCGACACGTCGATCGCCTCGGAGCCGAGACTCCAGCGATCGAGCACGCGCCGGTAAGCGCCGTTCTTGATGAAATCGTTGATCGCGATCGTGAACGGCGCCGCGAGTCCGCTGCCCTTGCGCGTCGTGACCGCGATGTCCGCGGTGCGCGGCCAGCCGCCGCTCACGGCGCCGACGAGTTTCGTCCTGTGCTGCTGCGCGGCCTGATAGGCGAGCACCGAGTTCACGCTGAAGATCGCGTCGGCGCGGCCCGACTGCAGCGCGACGCTCTTGACCGCATGATCGTCGTAATACTGGACGGTGACGGCCTTGAGCCCGCGCGCGACGTTCTCGCGGTCCCATTCGAGCAGGATCTTTTCCTGATTGGTGCCGGCGTCGGTGATCACGCGCAGGCCCGCGACGTCCTTCGGCTCCTTGATCGACGCGATCTTGCTGTCGGACTTCACGTAGAAGCCGACCTGATCCTTGCGATACGTCGAGAAATCGAACTTCGCCTTGCGCTCCTCGGTCACGGTCACGTTCGACAGCACCGCGTCGACGCGGCCCGATTCGAGCGCGAGCGGCCAGTCCGCCCATGCGAGCGCGACAATTTTCAGCTTGCGGCCGAGGCTGTCGGACAACAGTTGCGCGAGGTCGGCGTCGAAGCCGACGACGGTGCGCGCGTCGGTCGCGTACGCGCTGATCGGCGGCTGGCTCGGCGCGATGCCGACGGTCAGCGTGTCCGGCTCGGCGAACTTGAAGCTCGCGGGCAGCGCGCGGACCACCGCTTCGTCGCGCGCGCCGCGCACGCGTCCGGGCTGCTCGGGGCTCAGGTCGAACGTGACGGCCGACGCCGCCGCGCCGGCGCCGATCAGCACGGCCGCGACGACCGCGCGTGCGGCCCATCCGGCGATCGATTTCGTGTGTTGCAATTTCATCGGCGATTCCTGTTCGTTGCGAATGTCTCGTCGTTTTCGATGCGAAGCGCGGGGCCCGAAGCGCGGGCCGGGATGCGCGCCACGCGCGCGCCGCCCGCCGCGCCGCGCGTCATTCGACCGGCGCGGCCGGCACGGGCGCGCGCAGGTCGTCGAGCGTGCCGACGCGGGCGGGCTCGATCAGATCCTTGCCGAACGGCAAATGCACGTAGATCTCCGGATCGACGTCGCGATCGAACAGCGCCGCATAGCCGGCGTCGAGATACAGCGCCCACGCCTCCGGCTGCCGGAATCCCGTCGTCAGATAGACGCGCCGATAACCCTGCCGCGCGGCGCGCAGTTCGAGTTCGCGGACCACGCGCCGCGCGAGCCCCTGGCGCCGCAGATCGGCGCGCGTCCAGATCCGCTTGAGCTCCGCCGTTTGCGCGTCGTACCGCTTGAAGGCCCCGCCGCCGATCGTCTCGCCGTCGCGGATCAGCAGGATGAACGCGCCTTCGGGCGGCGCGAACAGCTCGGCCGAATAGCGCGCGAGCTCCGCTTGCGCCGACGCGCGGCTGTCGGGCCGGTACGCGTGATAGCGCGTCGCGTATTCGTCGACCAGCGCGTCGATCAAGGGCTTCGCGCGCGCGTCGTGCGGCGCGGCGTCGATAATGCTGTCAGTCATGGCGATGTCGTCGGAGGCGAACGGTCGCGCGCGGACGATGCGCCGATGCGCCGGCTCGCCGCCGCGGCGCGCCCGTTCGTTCTACGGAAGATGGGCGGCGCGACCGCGTCGCGTTCGGTGCGCGCCTGCTTCGTTCGTCGCACGCCCGTCGCGATGTCATCGCGCCGCCATGCACGTCACATTAGCGTTTCGACGCGCAAAGGCTAACCAAGCAATTTCGATATCGATATCGACGGCGGCGTAGCAAGGATTTCGTCGAAACGCCCGTTGCGCGGCGCGAGTCGATCGCGCCAATAGGGGGCCGCGGAATTTGGCTCGCGGCACTCGACGGGAAGCCGGGAGCGCGTCGAATCACGATGCGAGCGATGCGGCGCGTATCGCTCGGTGCTCGCGGCAAGCGCAAGGGGGCGCGGCCCGCGAGTTGCGCGTTGCGCGTTGCGCGTTGCGAGTTGCGCGTTGCGACCCGCGAATTGCGAGTTGCGAGTTGCGAGTTGCGAATTGCGAATTGCAACGTACGAGCCGCGACACACATCCGCCATGCGCGATCCGCGACGCACGAAGGCCCTCGGATCACCGTGCGCGACCTTCGCGATCGCTCCCGGACACACCCGGCAGGGCGATGTGGCCCGGGAAAGAAACCATGAGCAACACGAAAACGCCCGCTACCGACGAGTTCCGGCGCGACGCCGTTCGGCCAGGCGATCGGCCCGAAGCATCCGCGACGCCGACCGGAAACCGTCCGGCGCATCGGCGATCCGGCGGCGATCCGACATGAAAGGGGCGGCCGCTTCGTCGCGCGCCGACGAACCTGCTCCATGCGCGCCGTCACGAAAAAACGGGAGAGCGCGCGCCCCTTCCCAATTCGCCCCGATTTCGCGAATACCGTCCGGCAAACGAAACGGCAAACAACGCGGCAGACGAATCACGGACGGCCCGCATCGACGTGCGCGGCGGAGCCCGCCGCGACATCGACGGCGGCCGCCCGGCCTGGCAGCGCGGATCGGGCTTTGTCCGGGCCCAGAAAGAACGAATCGGCGTTCCACCAATCGATGCCGAGCTCCTTCGCTTTATCGACGGAGCAGACCAGGAGCCGGATGCGGATCGTCAGAAGTTCGACGTCGACGAGGTTGATCCGGATATCGCCGGTGATGACGATGCCCTTGTCGAGCACGCGCTCGAGCAGATCGGCCACGGTCGTGCTGGAGACGCTGTGCTGTGGCGATGCGGTGCGTGACTGGCTCATGGGATGACTCTCAAGGGATGGCGCTCAAAAAAGACGGCCGAGCGGGCCGAGATCGAGATTGAGATCGGCGTCGGTGAAGCCGAACTGCCCGGCGAGCCGCTCGATCTCCTCGGCCTGCCGCATCAGCGCGAGCCCCAGCCGCTCGATTTCGTCGTCGTTCAGGCTGCCGGCCTCGATTCGCCGCAACGCCTGCCGCTCCAGCAGTTCGTGCAACAGCTTGATCAGCGCCAGAACGAGCTTCGCGACGCCGTTGGCCGCAGGGGCGGCCGTCACGTCGACGCGCGGCGTCGCGCGCGGCGGCGGCGCCTGTTGCTGAGCGAGCGCTTGTTCCAGCGCGGCGGCGAGTGCGGCGGCGCTCGTTACTGCCGCCACGTGCGGCCCATTCATCGGGATTCCTCTTCGAGCGGCATCGCGCGGCCGGCCAACGCGGTTTCCACCGAGCTCAGGAGCAAGCGCAGATGCAGGTAGAGCAGATCGACGCCGGCCACCGACACGACCACGTGGGCGGAAATCACCGCCCCCTTGTTGAGAATCCGGTCCAGCGCCTCGCACAGGGACAGCCGCTCGGCGAGCTCGACCGGAACGGGTTCGCCGTCCGCGCTGCGCACGGCCCGAGACGGCGGCGGGCAAGGCGGCGTCACGACGTTTCCAGGCTGTCCAGATGATCGAGCAGCGCCTGCTCGCGCGCTTCGAACGCAGCCTCGTCGATCTGGCCGGATTCGAGTTCGTGATAGAGATCGACGAGCGCCGCCTTGGTCATCTCGATGTCGGCGATCGTCTCTTCCTCGGCGGCCTGCGCGATCTCTTCGAAGATCCAGAACATGCCCTTGATCGGCGCGGCAAGCAGGTTATCGAGAATGAACATGGCACCCTTCAGAGACTCATGTTGAGATTGACGAAATGGTGAGGCGGACACGGCCCGCTGTATTTCAGCACGAGCAAATCGTCGAGCTCCCGCGACACGGCGGTCACATTCGACTCGAATCGGCCAAGCTCGGCGTTTCGCACGAGGCAGGTCAAGCGCAGGATTTCCGTCTCGCTGCGCGGCGGGTCGTGCCGGATCTCCTGGCAACACACGTCGAGCGCCTCGTCCACCAATGCCGCGTGGCGCGCCCGCTCTTCGTTCAGCACGCGCTCGAAGCGGCTGCCCAGCTCGATCTTGTCGCCGCGCGTGACCGCGCCGCCGAGCGCCAGCATGGCGTCGCGCGCAGCCTTGAGATCGGGGCGGACGTCGATCAGGTGGCGAAAGACATCGGGCACGTCCCAGTTCAGTCGCACGCTCATTTCCACATGGTCCGCGAGCCGCGCGAGTTCGCTGCCGAGCATGGTCCGATGCTTCTTGAGCATCCTGCGCAGCGCGATTTCGCTGGTGGCGATCGTGCCGAACGCCACCGGCAGCACGGTGCCCTCGGTCGCGAGGCTCTGGATGACCGTGTGATGCGCGAGCAGATTGCGCCGCTCGGGACGGACCTTCGCGAGCCCCGTGGCGCTGACGATCGCCGCGACGTCGCCGTCGGTCAACGCGTAGACGGCCGTTCCGCCGATGCCCGACGGAAGGCTGGCGGGCACTTCTCGCGCATGCTTGACGGCGTACAGGTAACGGGCGCCGCTATGGCTGGTCATGCTGCACCTCATGCGGCACCGGCTTGCGGATATTGGGCTTCACGTTAGGCGGCACGAGCACCGGAGCGTCCTGAAGACGGACGGACTCGATGCAGCCTTCGACGATATCCACCATCAGCAGCGAATGGCAGACCCAGCAGCGCAGCGCGCCGTGGTATCGAGCGTAGGAGTCGTCGTCGACTTCGATCTGGTGCCCGCAGGAAATGCAGTTGATGTTCATGATGTCCCTCTCAATATCGGATCCGGAACGATCCGCCGATATCGGCGGCCTGCGGCGCTTCGGTTTCGATCGCCGCATACAGTCTGGCCTTCTCGCGCTCCAGATCGGCGAGCCGGCTGTCGACGCTGTCGATGCGGCGCTGCGCGGCTCGCCGCTCGATGTCCCGCCGGCTCTTTTCCATTTCGATGCACGAGATCCGCATGTACATGCTGTGCACCGGCATCGCCGTCGTGCCGGACGTACGCCGGGCACGGATGTCGTGCAGCCCTTTTCTCGGAATCGGCATGATTCATCTCCGCGCTTTCGTGCGCCGGCCTGCGTGACGGACTGCCTGCGCCTCCTGCTCCGGCTCCACCCCGAGGATGTCTCTGCATGCCCATACGTAGCCGGGATTGTCGGGCGTCGCCTCGCCGCCGCGATACGCGAGCGCGCGGGCGAGCGCGATGGCCGCCCGGATGCTGGGATGGTGGCCGTTGTCGCTCGTGTCGCGCAGCCGGCGGGTCAGATCGACGATCCGCTCGGCGTCGGCGCGCTCGATTTCGGACCTGGCCCAGACGATCTCGACTTCCGTCTCGCGGTCGTAGTGCCCCACTTGAATCGTGATCAGCCGGCCCATCAGCGCGTTCTGCGTCTTGTGCACGCCCACGTACTCTTCCGGATTCGACGTGAAGATCGCGCGAAAGCCGGGATGCACCGTCAGATAGCCGGCGCCCGTCATGCGATTGGGCAAGTTCAGGATGCCTTCCGACAATACCGGCAGCAGCGCGTTGTTCGCTTCCGGCCGGGATCGGTTGAATTCGTCGTAGATGAGCGTGAGGCCATGCTGGCAGGCTGTCGTCAGGCGATTGTCGATCCAGGTCGTGGTCATTTCCTCCTCGGTCTTGACCACCGAATGGATGAAGTTGTCGACCACCCGCGAGCGGCGATATCCGGTGCCGCGACCGACGAGATCGGCGCTGCCGAGTTCGTCGTCGCCATGCATCAGCACGACTTGCCGACCGAGCTGAGCGGCGATGTGGAATGCGAGCGTGGTCTTGCCGGTGCCCGACGGCCCCGCAAGATGCACGCCGTAGCCGGCGCCGAGATAGGTCAGCGCGCGTTCGGTGAGGTTGCGAACGGCGGGCGTCTGCACGAATTCGGCGCTCGCTTCCAACCGCACCCTGTTCCGGGCGGCGCCGTCGCTATTCACGCCGCGCGCCGCTGCAACCAGTTCCGGCGGTGGGGCGAGATCGGTCATGATTCTCTCCAGTTATCGGAAAAGCATCGGCAGGCGCAGCGGTCGGCCGAGCGCATCGATCGGTGGGCCGCCGCGCCCAGTCGCAAACGGCCCTAGCCTCGCCAAGCGCGACGGGCTCCCCTCAGATCGGCGTCGAACGCCTGTCGCAGATCACGCACGCGCTCGACCAGGTCC
The DNA here is from genome assembly GCF_000959365.1 of Burkholderia oklahomensis C6786. Taxonomy (NCBI): domain Bacteria; kingdom Pseudomonadati; phylum Pseudomonadota; class Betaproteobacteria; order Burkholderiales; family Burkholderiaceae; genus Burkholderia; species Burkholderia oklahomensis. The sequence continues at coordinate 1,292,646 of NZ_CP009556.1, read as the reverse complement.
GTCACGAAAGAAGTTCTGGCGTCGAGCGCGTGGCTGAACATGTCGGCATTGGCCAGGTGCAGTTGCCGCAACAGTTGGGCGACTTCCATTCGCAGATCCTCGCGCGAATCCGCCAGCTTCTGCAGCAGTCTCTGCCGCTCCCTGTGACCCGCCACGACTTCCTGATGCAGCCGGGTCATGTCTTGCGTCATGCTGTTCATGGCTGTTCCTTTCGAGGCCGACCGCTTTGCCGCGGCCGGAAACCAAGTTGCCCGCCATTTGGCGGCAACGTCGGTCACGCTGCTGGCGCTGCGGCAGTCGCGGTCAAGCCGATTGCTTCGGCATACTTGAGATAGGTTTCGACCGATGCGATGACGACGCGGGCTTCGATCGAAAGCAGCTCAATGCCGACAAGCGACACCTTTGCCCACACGTCGATGACGATGCCCTTGTCGAGGATGCGATCGACAACTTCGGCCAGGCTCGAAGAGTCGGTCGATTTTTGCACTTTGGCCATGATGGCCTCCTTGCTATACGTTGATGGGAAAAGACATTTGCGCTGCAGGAGCAGGCTAGGGCCACCAAGCAACCCCCATGCCGGGGCGCGGAGCATCGCGCGAGAAAGTCGCCGCGGATGCCGCCGTCGGCCATGCGGCGCCGATATGCAACGGCTTTGATTACAAGGCTGGCGAAATCGGCGCGAAATGCCGCGTTCGAAACAATGAGCCGATATCGCGATTTTCAATTCTCGTGTTTCGATCAATATCGAATTCGATTGAAACGCCTTTTGCGCAATCGTGCATATCGGACGTATGGAAGCGGCGTCGCGGTATGGAAAGCGTTCCATGGAAAGCTTTCCATACCGCCCCAATGCGCGGAGCATGCGCGGCAAAAATGCCACCGCGGACAGCGGTATATTTCCTATGATGAGAATTACAGCATAAGGCCGCAACATACGAATACGGCAAGACAAATACGGCAAGACAAAGGGGAGCGGCCATGCCCGGCAGCAGCCGCACATTGATCTACATTCCGATTCTCCACACCGGTATCGATATGGGGCAGTTCGGCCCGCTCGTCGACGACGCGGCGCAAGCCAATCTCGGCGCCGACACATGGCAACGCCACGTGACCGACGTCGAGCACATGTGGGACGGCATCGAAGAAGCCATCCCCCGGCTCGGCCTCGACCTGAAATCCCTGCGCGTCTATCAGGACGGATTGCCGGTATGCGGCCGCGAGCGCGAGATCGTCGACGATCTCGCGAAGACAGGCAGTCGCAATCATCTTTTGCTGCAAACGCTGAGCCGGCAAGGCGCCTCGGTGGTCGGCACCGAAGCGCCGGAATTGCTGGTGGAGGAATACGAGCTCGCCTGGCGGCTGCTCAACGCCCCCTCCGCGAACGGTCATCGGACCGACGCCGAACGCCGGCTCGCGGCCGACCTGCTGCAACGACGCGACCGGTTCATTGCGCGCCGGATCGACGAGACGCTGCCGGCGGACGGCACCGGCATGCTGTTTATCGGCGCGCTGCATCGGGTGGCCCCACTCCTGCCGGCCGATCTGGCAGTGAGCTATCCGCTCGGCAGCCCGGCGATCTGAGATGGCGAACGCCATGAATACGGTTCCAAGCTCGATGCCGGTGCGCGTGCTGATCGTCAACGAGCCGATTTTCGGCTCGCGGCTGACCGAGCTGCTGCGCGACGCGGGCCTCGACGCCGTGTCCGCGCAAACCGGCTACGCGGCGCTGCAGACCCTGGAGCTGCAGCGCTCAGACGCCGTGGTGCTCGACGATCGCCTGCTGGACATGAGCGGGCTCGATCTGCTGCACGCGATCCGGCGACAGACGCCGCAGATGCCGGCGGTGATGCTCACCGACCATCCTGACGTGCAGGGCGCCATCTGCGCGATGCGGGACGGTGTTCAGGACTACATCTCGAAGTCGGTCGACGACGACGTGCTGGTGCGCGCGGTCAGGACGGCGCTGACGAGCGGCGGCGGCCGGAGCGGCGAGCCGTCGGTCGCCGCCAGCCTGTGCGAAAGCATGGGGCCGAGCGAAGCCGTCGCCCGCCTGGTCGCCCGGATCGGGCTCGTCGCGAAGAGCACGTTTTCGGTCCTGATCGTGGGCGAAAGCGGCGCGGGCAAGGAACTGGTCGCGCGCGCGATCCACCGCGGCAGCGGGCGGCGCGCCGCGCCGTTCGTCGCGATCGATTGCGGCGCGATTCCGGAGCAACTGCTCGAATCGGAACTTTACGGCTACGAGAAAGGCGCGTTCACCGGCGCGGGCGCCGCCAAGCCCGGCAAGTTCTCGGCGGCGAACCGCGGCACGCTGTTTCTCGACGAGATCGCCAACCTGCCGCTGGCATCGCAAGCCAAGCTGCTGCGCGTGATCCAGGAGCGCACGCTGTATCGCGTGGGCGGCAACACGCCGCTGCCGCTGGACGTGCGCATCGTCGCCGCCGCCAACGAGGACGTCGAGCAGAAGGCGCTCGAAGGCGACTTCCGCAGCGACCTCTTCTTCAGGCTGTCCGAATTCGTGATTCACGTCCCGGCGTTGCGCGAACGGCGCGACGACATCCTCTACCTCGCGCAGCACTTCGCCACGCAAACCTGCACGGAATTGGACAAGCCCGCCGTCACGTTCGCCGACGCGACTTGCGAGCGCTTGTTGAATCACCCGTGGCCGGGCAACGTCCGGCAGCTACGCAACACGATCCGGCAGGCCGTCCTCGTCGCCGGCGACATCGTGCAGCCGGCTCATCTCAATATCGCCGAGTCCGGCAAGCATGCGGCGCCGGCGCCGGAATTCGGCTGGGAAGGGCTGTCGCTGAAGGAAGTGGTACGACGCAATATCGCCGACATCGAGCGGCGGGTGATCGACCAGGTGTTGCAGGCGACCCATGGCAACAAGGCCCAAGCGGCACGAGTCTTGCAAGTCGACTACAAGACCATCCATTCGAAGGTCAAGGAGTACCGCATCGAATTCCGAGGAGTCGACGATGAAGACCAAGCGTGACGGAGCGAAAGAAACGGCCAGCGGCTTCGAAGGCATCATGTCGGGCATCGTGAACCTGGTGGAGAAACTCAACGAACTGGCCCAGACCGGCAATGAACTTCAGTTGCTGAAGGAGCGTACGACCGATGCGGGCATTCGGGGCGTCTACGGCATCAACATCAAGGTCGGTTTGGGGCAGGACAAGGATAGGGTCTCGGTCGAGCCGTTCGGCAACATCCGCAAGGACAAGTCCGGCCACGCGGTGGTGCAGGAAGTGATCGAACCGATCGTGGACGTGTTCGAGGAGACCGACCATACGCTCGTGGTGGCGGAAATGCCGGGCGTGAGCCTGGAAGACGTGAGGCTCGACGTCCAGGACGACGTGCTCACGATCGTCGCGGAGCACCGGCCCAAGAAATACATCAAGGAAGTGCTGCTGCCGCGCCCGTATACGCGCGACCAGATGCAATTCGGCTGCAACAACGGGATTCTCGAAATCAGGTGCACGGACTGAAACGGCCATGGACAAAGCGGAACAGACCGGGCTCCAGCTGCGGGTAACCGAAGGCAACGCCCGCGACGTCGGCCGGGCGCTCGCCCGCATGGGGCCGGAGGATCTCGAGCTGCTGGACGCGGCGGTGGGCGATCTCGTCGAAGTGCGCGGCAAGCGCGCCACCGTGTGCAAGGCCATGCTCGCGCACAAGGAGCTGCGCGCCCAGTCGCGGGTGCAGCTGGACGGCGTCGTGCGCGGCAACGCCGGCGCCGGCATCGACGAGCTCGTCACGCTGAAGAAAGTGACGGCGCGTCCGGCGAACCTGGTGCAGCTGGCGCCCATCAACGCCGCCCCCGCGCCGAGCGACCTCGACTACATCGGGGGGCTGCTCGACGGCCTGCCGGTGATCGAGGGCGACCGCATCCGCGCGACGCTGTTCGGCAGCCGCAATGCGGATTTCAAGGTGACGAGCTGCACGCCGCGCGGACCGGTGCTGATCGGCCCGAACACCGAGCTGTCGATCGGACGGCCCGCGAAAGGCGAACCCGCGGTGGCCGCCCCTACCCTGTCGTACGAAGACATCGGCGGCCTCAAGCCGCAATTGATGCGCATCCGCGAAATGATCGAGCTGCCGCTGCGCTATCCCGAAGTCTTCGAACGGCTCGGCGTCGATGCGCCCAAAGGGGTGTTGTTGTACGGCCCGCCGGGCTGCGGCAAGACCCTGATCGCGCGAGCGATCGCCCACGAGTGCGACGCGACCTTCTTCGCGTTGTCCGGCCCCGAGGTGATACACAAGTTCTACGGCGAATCGGAGGCGCACCTGCGCAAGATTTTCGAGGAAGCCGCGCGCAAGGCGCCCGCCATCGTGTTCCTCGATGAAGTGGATGCGATCGCGCCCAAGCGCGAAACCGTCGTCGGCGAAGTGGAGAAGCGCGTGGTCGCGCAATTGCTGGCGTTGATGGACGGCCTCAACGGCCGTCAGCAGGTGATCGTGATCGCCGCCACCAATCTGCCCAACGCGCTCGATCCGGCGTTGCGCCGGCCGGGCCGCTTCGATCGCGAGATCGCGATCCCGATTCCCGATCGCAACGGCCGGCTCGAAGTGCTCGAAATCCACAGTCGCGGCATGCCGCTCGCGGCCGACGTCGAGCTGGATCATCTCGCCGACATCACTCACGGTTTCGTCGGCGCGGATCTCGAGGCGCTGTGCAAGGAAGCGGCCATGCTTTGCCTGCGCCGCCTCCTGTCGGAACTCGATCTCGGCCTGCGCTCGATTTCCTACGAGCAGCTCGATCGCCTCGTCGTGAACATGGACGACTTCCTGTCCGCGCTAGCCGAGATCGATCCGTCGGCAATCCGCGAGGTCTTCGTCGAAATTCCCGACGTGCGCTGGGAAGACGTCGGCGGCCTCGGCAATACGAAGGCGCAGTTGATCGAAGCGCTGGAGTGGCCGCTCAAGTATCCGGAACTGCTGACGCGTGCGGGCGCCAAGCCATCCAAGGGCATCCTGCTCGTCGGCCCGCCCGGTTGCGGCAAGACCTGGCTCGCGAAAGCCGCGGCCAACGAATGCGGCGTCAATTTCATCCCGGTCAAGGGGCCCGAGTTGATGTCGAAGTACATCGGCGAATCGGAAAAAGGCGTGCGCGACGTGTTCCGCAAGGCGCGGCATGCAGCGCCCTGCCTGCTGTTCTTCGACGAAATCGACGCGCTCGCGCCCCGGCGCGGCGAAGGCGCCTCCGGCGCGCACGTGCCGGAGCGCCTGCTGTCGCAGTTTCTGGCCGAATTCGACGGCATCGAGGATCTGAAAGGCGTGATGGTGCTCGCCGCGACGAACCGCATCGACATGCTCGATCCGGCCGTGCTGCGTCCCGGCCGCTTCGACGAGATCATCGAAATTGCGCTGCCCGACCCGGCCGCCCGCCGCGAGATCTTCGACGTGCACCTGCGCCGCAAGCCGCTCGCGACCGACGTGGCCAGCGAGCAGCTGGCGGCGGAAAGCGACGGGTTCTCGGCCGCCGAGATCGCGTCGGTGTGCCGCCGCGCGGCGCTGTCCGCAGTGCGTCGCGCGGTCGTCGCGGGCATCCACGATCCGGCGCTGGTGCAACTGACCGGCGCCGATCTGGACGAGGCGATCCAGGAAGCCCGGCAGCGGCGCAAGCAGATGCAATGAACGACGCCCTCTATCTCTTTTGCTTCGCGCGAGCCGACAGTCTCGAGCCGGCATTGGCCACGAGACCGCCCGGCGAGCCGCGGCTGCAACTGCTGCGCCAAGGGGATCTGGCCGCGGTGCTGTGCGACGCGTCGCGCAGCGAGTTCGCCGGGGCCGACGCCGAGCGGCGGCTCGCGGACCCTGCGTGGATCGCCGGCCGAGTGGCGACCCACGCCGCGGCGATCGAGTGGGCGATGCGATATTCGCCGGTCTTTCCGGCCCAGTTCGGCACCTTGTTTTCCAGCGCCGACCGGGTCGTCGCGTTGATGCAAAGCTGTCACCCGCGCATCGGCCGCGTCCTCGATCATGTCGACGGAAAGACGGAGTGGGCCGTCAAAGGCTGGCTCGATCGGCCGGCCGCCATCGATTCGCAGGCCGCGTCGATCCGCGCCGGCGAGCCGGAGCCGGCGGCACGCTCGGCCGGCGCCGGCTATCTGCGCGAGCGGCAGCTTCAGGCGCGGGCCGGCCAGAATCTGCGCCGCTGGCTCGAGCAGAGCGTGCCGCTAGTCTCGGCGCGATTGCAGCGCCAAGCGGTGGAAACGTGTAGCCGGCCGTGGCGGGCATCGGATGCGCCGAACGAAATCGTGGCGAACTGGGCGTTCCTCGTGCGAAACCGCGACGTCCCGGCATTCCGCCGGCAGATGGAAGCCATCAACGCCGAGTTCGCCACGCAGGGATTGCGCTTCGACCTCTCCGGGCCCTGGCCGCCGTACAGCTTTTGCGTTCCGCTCACCGAAGAGACGACATGGCCTGGCTGATCTACGCCGTCATGAGACCGAGGCGTTCCATCGCGTTGCCGCCGGGCGTGGACGGCGCGCGGCTCGAGATCGTGGACGGCGCGCACCTTCGCACCGTCGTCTCGGAACATGCTCAAGCGCCGTCGGCCACGGTACCGGCGGCGCTCACGTTCGGCCAGGCGGTGGCCGCGCTGTTCCGGCACGGCGCGATCATGCCGATGCGCTTTCCCACCTGCCTCGACGACAAGCAAGCCGTGCGCGCCTGGCTCGACGACGAATGCGATGCGTATGGGGATCTGCTGCAGCGGGTCGACGGCTGCGTCGAAATGGGGCTGCGATTCCCACTCGCCGACGATGCGCACGTGCAGCCGCGGTCGCACGCCGGCGGTCCCGGCCATGCCTATCTTGCCGCTCGCGCAGCGCCGAGCGCCGGCGCGCTGTCGCAGGGGGAACGCATGGCGGCGACGCTTCGCGGCCTGTATCGCGACTGGCGGTTCGACGGGCTGGTGGAAGGCTTCGCCAGCCTGAGCTTTCTCGTCCCGCAAACCGCGCTCGACGACTTCCTCGACCGATGCCGGCACACGGCGCGCCGGACCGCCTTGCCGCTCTACGTGTCGGGTCCGTGGCCGCCGTACAGTTTCGCCGCGGACGAGCGCTCATCGTCGCCGGGCCGCATGGCGCCCGCCGACCGGCGAGCGCCCCCCGGCCTCGACAGCAGCGTCAAAATTTGAAAGCGTCGTGGGTTCGGAACGACACGACGACGCGCGTCGAAGACCGCGTGCCGATTGCCGCGCGACCAGCGGCCAGACGGAGATCGGCGTGACGATGCAGCGGATCGTCGAATGCGCGCGCCCACTCAATGCCGGAACTCGGCAGTTCGATCGTGCAAAGCGCTGACGGCGGGATGGCGCGTCATCGGGCCGCTGCGCGTTCGCGTCTCGACACTCGCCCGGATGCGCACGCCCGTCGGCACCGTCACGCCGATGCGTCGTCTTCCGCGAGCTGAAACAGGCAATCGCCGCGCTGCACCTGCGCGGGCACGCGTTTGCAGACGACTTCGCCGTCGCTCGCGAAGCGCTGCACGACGTGCTCGCGCAACGGCGTATCGGGAAAATGGATCAGCGCCGCGGGCTGACCCGCGCGCACGCGCTCGCCGAGCTCGACGAGCGGCTCGTAGAGCCCCTTGTCGTACGCATAGACATAGTGATGCGCGCCGCCCACCCGCATGAAGCGCGTCTGCGCGGGCGGACTGTCCGGCACGAGCGGGCCGCGCAGCGCGCCGACGAAGCCGAGGAAATGCAGCAGGCCGCGGCGCGCGTCGCGAATCAGCGCCGGGTCGGACATCCCGCCGCCGCCCAGCTCGGTCAGGATCGAGATCGCGCCTTGCCGGCGCGCGGCCGACGACGCATGCACCGGATTCGGCGCGTGCAGGAATGCGCGCGGCAGGCCGAATGCGGCGAGCAGCGCGCGCACGCGCGCGCGCTCCGCCGCATCGCGCGGCTCGAGCGCGAGCATGTTGCCGCCTTGATAGAGGAGCGAGCTGCCGCCCGAATGCAGATCGACGAGATATTGCGCGCGCGGCAGCAGCGTGTGCTCGATGTAATCGGCGATCACGTCGGTCGGCGTGCCGGCCGGGTTGCCCGGAAAGCTGCGGTTCAGATTGCCGCCGTCGATCGGCGATACACGCGAGCCCGCGTCCGCCGCCGGGAAATTCGCCATCGGCAGGAAAATCAGCTGCCCGTCGACCCTCTCCGCGTCGATCTCCCGCACGACACGCGATACGACGATCTGCCCTTCGTACTCGTCGCCGTGGTTGCCGGCCATCACCAGCACGACGGGGCCGCCGCCGTTGCGAATCGACACGATCGGAACCGGAATCCATCCGTACGCCGAACGATGGACCGAGTGCGGCAGGCGCAGATAGCCGGCATGCTTGCCGTTCGCGTCGAGATCGATTTCGCTGCGGATGGGATTTCGGAAGCGCGGGGTGTCGGTCATGGTCGGCATCGGCCTGCGACGGCCTGAGCAGTGGCGGAACTGTGAGAGGAAGCTTACCGGCAATCGCCGGCGGGCGCCCGGGGTGCCGCGGCTTGCAAGGCATGCGGTTCTGCGGCGCCGGTGCGACGGTGCGGTGCTGCGGATGCGCCGATGCTGCGCCGGCGTGCGCAATGTCGACGGCGCAGACGTCGCGGCACGGCACCGCCGCATAGGTCGTGAACGTTTCGGGGACATCGGCGTCGCCGCGCTTCACGGGCGCTGCGGGCGCTGCGGGCGCTGCGGGCGTCGCGGGCGTCGCGGGCGTCGCGGGCGTCGCGGGCGTCGCGGGCGTCGCGGGCGTCAGGATCGTAGCGCGCCGCCGCATCGGCGGGAACGATCCATCCGTCCGATCGTTATGCGCCGCTCGCTGCTTTGCATAACGCACTTGCAGCATAGTCGCCCCCGAGCGCATCGGATGCATCGTGCAACGGTTTTCTGCTAACGTCGCCCTGCGAACGTGTTCGTTCCGCGCAAGCGCTGCTGGCGAACGCGCCGTCCTTCGCGCGGCCCGTGCGCGCGCGCCGCGCAAGCGCCCCAACCCTCAGGAGCCCCTCCCATGACAACACACCGGTTCGACGTGTTCGGCAGGCAGATCCTGGTCGAGCGCACACAGGATCGCTGGGTGCCGTTCTATCCCGGCACGGACGGCAAGCGCCGTCCCGCGCATTTCGTCATTCCCGATTTCCTCGAAGCCGACGAGCTGGGCCAGTATCTCGGCGACCTGTTTCACGAGAGCGCGACGCCCAACAACGGCGACGTCCGCCGCCTCGATCTTCCGGAGCCCGATTGACCGCGCGGGCGGCGGCTGCATCCGCCGTCGGCGCCGCGGCGAAGCGCAACGAACGCATGCCGGCGCGAACGCGCGGCGACGCAACGCACAGCCGGCCCGGCGCCCCCATGTTGTCGCTTCTTCGCCGGATTGAATAAACTTTTCTCATTACGCGGCGTCCGACGCAAAAACGGCAAACGCCCCCCGGCGCGGCCCCACGCTCGCGCCCGTACGCGCAATCCATGAAATCATTGATCCCGCAGCAACCGCACAAGCTCGTCCGTCATAACGTCAACTGGGCGGTGAACGCGTTCAAGCGCTTCTCCACCGACCGCTGCTCCGCGATGGCGGCGAGCATCGCGTTCTATTCCGCGTTCTCGCTCGCGCCGACGCTCGTGATGGTGATCGCCGTCGCCGGCTGGTTCTTCGGCGCAGACGCCGCGCGCGGCGAGGTGTTCAGTCACGTCCACGAGCTGATCGGCAACGAGGCGGCGGCCGGCGTGCAGACGATCGTCGAGAACGCGCACCGCAGCGGCAGCCGCGGCGGCATCGCGGCGCTGATCTCGTTCGCGATGCTCGCGGTCGGCGCTTCGGCGACGTTCGCGTCGCTCAACACGGCGCTCAGCGTGATCTGGCCCGCGACCGGGACGCGCGCATCGTCCGTGCTCGGCCTCGTGCGGGTGCGGCTGGTCTCGTTCGGACTCGTGCTCGGCGTCGCGTTCCTGCTGATCGTGTCGCTCGTGCTGGACACCGCGATCACGTTCGTCGGCCGCTGGCTGTGGGGCAACTCGCCATACGTCGTGATCGGCAACCTGCTGCAGTTCTCGATCGGCATCGCGGTGCTCGCGTTCGCGTTCGGCACGCTGATGAAGTTCCTGCCGGACGCGCGCGTGTCGATCCGCGACGCGATGACGGGCGGCATCGTCTCCGCCGTGCTGTTCTCGGCGGGCAAGAAGCTCTTCGCGCTGTACCTCGCGCACGCGGGCACGGCGAGCGCGTTCGGCGCGGCGGGATCGTTCGCAGTGCTGCTGATGTGGCTGTATTTCTCGGCCGCGGTGCTGCTGCTCGGCGCGGAATTCGCGGCGGCGCGCGGCGCCGCGCACGCGGCGGACGACGCCGCTGTCGAAGTCGAAGCCGCGGCGGTACGCAGCGACCCACGCGATTGACGCATTGGAAATATGGGTCTAAACGGTCCGCGCCTTACGCCGGCCTTTCCGCATCTTGCGCCCAAGCAAATGATCGGCTCGGCGCGCGCGTGCGCCGAACGCCGCCGCGCGAATGCACTCCGCCGCGCCGTCTCGCGGCGTCGGGTCGCACGTTGAACGCGGCCGTGGCCCGACCTGCAAGCGCAAACGTTTGCCCATCCTGATTTCGTTGCAAGAACAACCTCAAAACACTCGTCCCCCAGTGAACGACGCTTGTTGTCGCAACAATCGCGGTGCAACAATCGCCCAGCATTCCCCAAACCGAAACAGTCGCTTATGTGATTGATATAAAAAGACTTTCCCCCACTGTCACCTTTTCGAGACACTTTATTTTTTTGGATTTCTTGCGTCTGGTGCAGTGCGCTATTCTCCAATCCGCAACAAATAACGACTCACTCGCGTGGAGAAATAACTCGATGAAGAAACTTGCTCTGTCTACCCTCTCGCTCGCCCTGCTGGGCGCAGCCGGTGCAGCTCAGGCTCAAAGCAGCGTCACGCTGTATGGCGTGATTGATACGTCGATCACCTACGTCCACGGCAACAACGGTCAGGCCAACAACGCATGGCTGATGGGCAGCGGCAACCTGCAAGGCAGCCGCTGGGGCCTGAAGGGCACCGAGGACCTCGGCTCGGGCCTGAAGGCGATCTTCCAGTTGGAAAACGGCTTCAACTCGAATGACGGTACGCTCGGCCAAGGCAAGCGCATGTTCGGCCGTCAGGCGTTCGTCGGTCTGCAAAGCGATCAATACGGCACGCTGACGCTCGGCCGCCAATACGATCCGATCGTCGACCTGGTTCAACCGGTCACGGCGGACAACTACTTCGGCAGCCTGTTCGCCACCCCGGGTGACGTCGACAACAACGACAACAGCCTGCGCGTGAACAACACGGTCAAGTACACGTCGCCCGTGTTCGCCGGCTTCCAGTTCGAAGCCCTGTACGGCTTCAGCGGCATCGCGGGTTCGCCGGGCACCGGCCAGACGTGGTCTGCCGCCGCTGCGTACAACAACGGCCCGCTCGGCATTGCCGCCGGCTACTTCCACGCGTCGAATTCGGCTCCGCTCGGCACGACCGGCGTTCGTACGGGCTGGGGTAGTTCGTCCGACGCGATCTTCGACGGTCCGGACAACTCGCTGTTCCTGAACAACGGCTACGCGACGGCCAAGTCGATCGGCATCGCTCAAGTCGGCGCTCAATACGTGATCGGTCCGGTCACGTTCGGCCTCGGCTACAGCAATGCGCAATACAAGTCGGACAACGCGTCGGCGTTCGGCTCGACCGAGAAGTACAACACGGGCCGCGGCTTCGTCACGTACCAAGCGACGTCGGCGCTGCTGCTGGGCCTCGGCTACATCTACACGAAGTCGAGCGGCGACTCGAACGCGAAGTACCACCAGGTTTCGCTGGGTGCGGACTACTCGCTGTCGAAGCGTACCGATGTCTACCTGGCGGGTGCGTACCAGCATGCGAGCGGCACGCAAGCGGGCGGCGGCGACGCGCAAGCTTCGATCGGCTCGTACGGCATCGGCGGTACGAAGTCGCAAGAGATGGTCGCTCTGGGCCTGCGCCACAAGTTCTAAGCGCAGCCGCGAGCAGCGGTTCGGCGACGCCCTCGGGCGTCGCGGCCGCGACCGCAAAGCCAGCCTGACGCATGTGCGGCCGGCTGGCTTTTTTGTTGGCGGCGGGCCGTGCGGGAGTACATCGAACGGCGCGAAGACGGAGTGGGCGAATCGCCCGCCATCGGCATGCGCGATGGCGCTCGGAAGCCGCGCCGCAAGCGCCATACGCGTTCCGCAATCCCGGGTAAGGAACGGCCCCGAACATCGCTCGCAAGCCCAGCAAGGCCGGCATGACGCGCCTGCGGACCGAAGGCTTCGCTGTCGCGAGCCAGGCGGCGTGCAACGAGCAGCGCGGCACGGCCGACGCTTTCCTGCGACGCAGCCCGACGACGCGCATCGCCGTTTCTCAGCGCTCCGCTACGGCAAGCTCTTCCCGCGCCACACTTCCCCAGTACGATCGCGCGCTTGGATCCGAACAGCGTTACAGTACGTCGCCCGTCGGCGCCGCCCAATCCGACGCAGAACATTCGTCGACGTTTCGCTCCGCCAGACTGCGTTGGAGCCCGAGAGTTCGACGCGCGCAGGGCTGAGCGACAAGTGGCCGACGTCGCTGCCGACGATCCGCCACGCCGTCATCGCACGGCATGCGTGACCGAGCCCGGCACTCGGCAGCCCGATCGCGCCGCGCGCTATCGTCGCCGCCGCGCGTGCGGATTCCGATGCGCGTGCCGGCCGGTTGCTCCACGCGCAATCTCAAAATGGACCGGCATGCTATCGCCAGCGCGCGCCCGACACCGTCACGTCGCACACGCGCTTCGCCGGTCTACATGCGCTTGCTGCGCCCATTTGTTCGACCGTCGACGACTCCTCGCTCCCATCGCTCCGCAACGCTTCCATCGCCATGGGCTGCCCGGCTGCTCGTCCGCGCATCGCATTGCAAGCGCATAGGCATCCCTGACATACCGGCTCGCCGGCGAGCGTTGCGCGACATCGCATCGTCGCCGCATCGATCCTCGTTCGCCGGCAACCGGCAGACGTACGTCTCGCCGCATAGCGGCGACGCCCGCTCCGCCGCCACTGCAACGGCGCCGCGCGCCCGTTCGCAGCCGCACGCCGCACGCCACACTCGCACACGTACTCGTCGCGCGCCGCACACCTCGCACCGCGAACCGCGCGCCGCGCGCCGCGCACAGACAAAAAAATCCCCGCGCGCTTTCGCACGCGGGGACTTTTTCGGACTATCGCAGCTACCGGACGATTCCGGCAAACCGCACGCCGTCCTTACGCTGCCGCGTCCTTCAGCTTCTTCAGCGCGCGGGCCTTCACGCGCACGCTGGCCGGCTTCGCCGGGAACCAGCGCTCTTCGCCCGTGAACGGGTCCTTGCCGAAGCGCTTCTTCTTCGCCGGCACGGCTTGCGCCGAGATCTTCAGAAGGCCCGGCAGCGTGAACTCGCCCGCACCCTTCTTGTGGATCGAACCGAGGATCGCGTTCTCGAGTGCCGTCAGCACAGCCTTCACGGCCTTCAGTTCGACCTCGGCGCGCTCGGCGATGTGAGCGGCGAGCGACGCCTTCGTGAACGAGTCCTTGAGCGGCGTCGGAGCGGCGGACGCCTTCGCGACAGCCTTCTTGGCCACTACTTTCTTCGCGGGCGCTGCTTTCTTGGCAGCCACTTTCTTGGCCGGTGCGGCAGCCTTCTTAGCCACCTTTTTTGCGGAAGTCGCCATGTTTCTCCTACCAGGTGTGGTCGTTGGATACACGAAGCGCGCGACATGCGAGCTTCAACGCCGGATTCTACAAGCGCCGCGCCGCTTCGTGCAGCACTTTTATGCGTTATCCGCGGGTTTCCCGCAGGTTTTGTTGCGCGCCGCTGACTACGGATGTCGTTTCGGCCCGTATACGCAGCGTTTTTTTGTGTCGCGCGCCGAATCGACACGGCGAATTATGTTCGACATTTGCATTCCTATACTGTCCGTCGGCATCGCATCGCTTGGGATATGGAATGCGCGCAATCAAGCACGTTAGAGGACTCGACGGTTTGCGCGCCGTCGCCGTCACACTTGTCTTCCTATCGCACCGCGCGCACTTCGGCGCGGTCGACGTCGGCCAGATCGGCGTCTGGACGTTCTTCCTCATCAGCGGCTTTCTGATCGTCGGCGAGCTGCACCGCAGCCGGCTCGCGATCGAGCGCGGCACGTCGTGCCGCCGCTACGCGTTCTGGCTGTTCGCGGGCAAGCGCGCGCTGCGCATCCTGCCCGTCTACTACCTGCTGCTCGCCGCGCTCGCGATCGCGCATCGCCACGTCTATCAGCACGGCGTCGATCTCGGGCTGCGCTGGCACGTGGTGTTTCTGTCGGACTATTGGATCGGCGCCGTCAAGGACGGCTGGCCCGGCAGCACGTCGCACTTCTGGAGCCTCGCCGTCGAACAGCAGTTCTATCTGATCGCGCCGCTCGTGCTGCTCGCGACCCGCGCGTCGCGCCATCTCGCGTTTTGCGCGGCGGCCGTCGCGCTCGCCGCGGTCGCGCACGCGCTGCTGTATCTGCGACACGCATCGCCGGTGCTCATTTACGCGTTCTCGCCGTGGAATTTCGCGTTGATCGCGCTCGGCGGCATCGGCGGGATCCTGCACAGCGGCGGCGTCACCGCGCCGAAAGGCGTCGTCGGCGCGCTCATACCCTGGGTCGGCGCTGCAGGCGCGGCGTTCTGCTCGACGCTGGCGCTATGGGCCGCGCCGCTTTCCGCCGCGGCCGGCGGTCCAGCGGACATCGCCCTCGGCGTCTCGCTCGGCATCCTGCTGTTCTGGATCGTGAGCCGTCCCGAACATCCGGCCGTCGCGCTGCTCGAATGGGCGCCGATCGCTTACCTCGGCACCATCAGCTACGGGTTCTATCTGTTCCATAACCTGATTCCGGAGCATTTCGGCGTGATGCCGGGCCTCTACGAACGGCTGCACGTCCCGCACTCGCTGCGGGAATTGCTGCCCGAAATCCTGCAGTTCCTGCTGTCCGTGCTGCTCGCGCATCTGTCGTGGCAGTACCTGGAAAAGCGCGTGCTGGACTACAAGAAACCGCTCGAGACCGTATTGCGTCGGCGGTTCGCGCCGCGTGAGCGCACGGCCGTGCGATGACGTGCACGATGCCGCAAAACGCGTGTATTCGGCGACAGGGGCCGCGGGCCGCTCGAAGCCGCGTTGCGCCGCGGGTTCGCGAGCAGCGACGCTGACACTTGATCACGCAAGAGTCATTCGAGCGCAGGAGGTCGATACGCGGCCATGCCGTTTCGCATGCGGAGCACTGCCGCATCGACATGTCGCTGGACACTCCTTCCCGTTTGGCCCTTCGTCACCAGCCTCAACCTCGCCGGTCTATCCTGTGACTACTACGGCCGCTGCTGACTTCTCGCTCCGGCTCGACACCGTCGCCCTTTCAGGCATGAGGCGAGTTCTCCCCAGGTAAGAACGCACTCCTTCATCGCACAACCGCCGCATCTACGCCGCTTCGCCTTGGTCACGAGAGCTTCGCGGTTATGGGCCCGTTCGCCCTGCTCGGCAGCGCCTTCTATGCAGTTCTTGTTCATCGGCTCACGATTTACGCTCCACGCTTCCTCCCCACATTCGGTCGCCCTCATGCAGTTGCGCTTCACTTCATTCGCTGTGACCAGCTCATGGCGGGACTTGCACCCGCAGGAGTGCGCCCATGCTGGGCGCACCCATAAAAATGCCCCGGCTCGTGCGAACCGGGGCCAACGGAACAACCACCACACACCTTGGACGTCAGAAGACAGGGATGCTAAGCGACCGCGGCAAGCGCCGGCAGACAGTTGCGCAGATATGCCTCGAAATCGCGGCCCACTTCCGGATGCTGGAGCGCGAGCTCGACAGTCGCCTTCAGATAGCCGAGCTTGCTGCCGCAGTCGAAGCGGGTGCCGTAATACCGGTACGCGAGCACCTGCTCCTCGGTCAGCAGCGACTGCACCGCATCCGTCAGTTGCAGCTCGCCGCCCGCGCCCGGCTTGGTCTTGCGCAGGTGATCGAAGATGCTCGGCATCAGCACGTAGCGCCCGACGACGCCGAGATTCGACGGCGCATGCTCGGGCGCCGGCTTCTCGATGATGCCCGACAGCTTGATGATGTCCTCTTCCCACTCGCGCCCTTCGACGACGCCGTACGAGCGGCTTTCCTCGCGCTCGATCGTTTCGACGCCGATCACCGAGCTGTGATAGTGGTTGAAGACGTCGACGAGCTGCTTGAGCACCGGCTGATCGCCGTGCAGCAGATCGTCGGCGAGGATCACCGCGAACGGCTCGCCGTGCACGAGCTTCTCCGCGCAGAGCACCGCATGGCCCAGGCCGAGCGCGGCCGGCTGGCGCACGTAGAAGCAATCGACGTGACTCGGCTTGATGCTGCGCACGAGTTCGAGCAGCTTCTCCTTGCCGCGCGCCTCGAGCTCGGACTCGATTTCGAACGACTTGTCGAAGTGATCTTCGATCGCGCGCTTGCTGCGCCCCGTCACGAAGATCATCTCGGTGATGCCGGCATTGATCGCCTCTTCGACCGCATACTGGATCAGCGGCTTGTCGACGACCGGCAGCATTTCCTTGGGACTCGCCTTGGTGGCGGGCAAAAACCGTGTGCCGAGACCGGCAACGGGGAACACGGCTTTGGTGACTTTCAACATGATCGCATCCCGAAAGTGTTGACGGTTGGCCGGGCGTCAAATGTCGGGGTCGCACGCCAAGCGCGGCTGCGCTCGACGGGCGATGCGCATCGGCATTCGACGCGCCGGCAAAACATCAATCTGAAAAAATATCGTCTGCTTAACGCGGTTCTTCTTTCATTAATATGAAAGGACCGCCCGGATATATGCATATTCGGATAATCATCGCGGAGTCGGTCGATCTTGCCGACCCGCCGGTTGCTTCGCGACAATTTACCGATTCGATCCGGTACATTCAATTATTCGAATTCCTCCGAATAAGGCGCGCGGCCGCGGCCGAAGCCGAAGCGGTTGATCGGCTCGTTCTTCAGCGCGTCCCGATAAGCCGACAGCACCGCCATGACGAGCAGTACGGCGCCGCTTGCGATCCAATGCATGTCCATCGTGGGCTCCTTCCTTCAATCGACATGGGATCTCAAGCTATCAGAAAAAAATCGATAAATAATTTGCCGCCATACCGCAACGTGAAAACCGTTACGAATGGATACGAATAATTACACTTATTGGATAAGCGATTTTTTTATTCTCCCGTCCGGATTTCTTGCGGATTACGATCGAATGGCGCCTTTCGCGCCTTTCTCATTGCAAGGAACCGGACCGCATGAATGCTTCGAGCGTGACGTTGGGCGCGCGGCCGCCCGCCACCGACCACAAGGAACACCTGATCGACGCGCTGCGCGGCTTCGCCGCGCTGCTCGTCGCGTACTTTCACTGCCGGCAGGTCGTGTGGGTCGGGATGCAGAGCTTCCATCGGACCTATGGCCATTCGCTCGATCCGAGCGTGATCGTCGGCTATCTGACGTTTCCGTTCGCGTGGGGCTCGGCCGGCGTGCCCATCTTCTTCGTGATCAGCGGCTATTGCATCCACCGCAACGCGGCGCTCAAGCTCGCCGCCGATCCGTCGTACCGGCTCAACGCGCCGAACTTCTGGGCGCGTCGCTTCGCCCGCATCTATCCGGTGCTGCTCGCCGCGCTCGTCGCGACGCTCGTGTTCGACTCGATCAGCCTGCAGATCGAGCCCGTCAGCCACAAGATCCGCGACATCGGGCTCACGTCGTTCGTCGTCAACCTGCTTTCGCTGCAGGGCGTCGCGGGCTACACGTACGGGTCGAACGGCGCGCTATGGACCTTGTCGCTCGAAGTGCAGTTCTACGCGATCTACCCGCTCCTCTTCGCGGCGCGCCGCCGCTTCGGAATGCTGCCCGTCGTCGTCGCGATCGCGCTCGTCAATGTCGCGTCGGCCTGGCTGCTCGAGCGGCACGACCTGCAGTTTTTTACGTCGTACTGGCTGTCGTGGACAGTCGGCGCGTGGATCGCCGACGTCCGCGCGCGGCGCGACGCGCACGTCGCGCCTGCCCCGTCGCGGCTCTGGTACCTGGCCGCGGCGATCGGCGTCGCGCTCGGCTGCGTCGCGTTCCATTTCGGGCAGTACGGCGCGTTCCAGCTATGGGCGGCCGGCTTCGCGTGCTACCTGTACGCGGCGCTCGCGCGGCCCGTGCCGGCTTCCGCGCCGATGCGGGCGCTGTCGTGGTTCGGCGATTTCAGCTATTCACTGTACCTGATCCATCTGCCGTTCTTCGTGTGCGTCGCGTCGGTGCTGTACCGATCCGAGCTGCAGTTGTCGATCTGGCCGTCGTTCGCGTTCATCGCGGCCGTCGTGCCCGTCGCGTATCTGTTCTACCGGATGTTCGAGCTGCCGGCGATGCGCTGGTCGGCGAGCCTCAAGCCGAAGCGGGCCGTCGCGGCGGCCGCGCAGCAGCAGATGCCTGTCTGACGAGCGGGGCAGGCGGCTTGCGGCGGGCCTGCTGCGCGAGGATCGAAGCGGCCAACGCATCGTGTGCCGGCAGTATGAGCGCGGTTGCAGTCAGCGTGCGCTGGGCGGCGCGGTAAATCGGGCTCGTGCATGGCGACGTTGCCGCGAATGTCTTCGACACACCACCCTCGATACGTCTCGGTCGGAAACCGTTTCATAGGGCCTTGGGCGCGTGAAGACAGCGATCCGAACGTCGCTGCGGCGATGCGAGCGATCGCGCGGCACGTCTGACGCCCCACCGGCGGCATGAACGGACACGCATCAATCCGATGCTTCTGCTCCGCGATATGACGGGCTGCGAAGCAATTCCGGCGGCTGCCGACGATGCGAGCGACGGCGCGTTCGGGCACCCAGTGTCGCCAGTGTGATCGCCGAGGCGCGCACGCGGACGTGCGCCAGGCGATGCGGTCGACTCCGATCCGGTCCCGACGCCTGCTCGGCGATGTGAGCGACTCTGGAATAATCCAAGCCCACGGGCCTGCAATATGAACACCGGGTCGCGATTCGCAGGCCTACGCGGCAATGCAGCGGCCAGGCGACGAAATCCGCGACCGGCTGCGTCCTGTCGAAAGCGCTCGAACGAACGACGCCGCGCCGATCTCGGAAAACGCCCGACCCGAACGGGTCGAACGGCGAAGCGATCGAGCCGCGTCCGTCACGAGAAATGAACCGAGCTCGGCGTCCCGAACCGCCCGCTGCGCCCCGCTGCGCGCTCGTCACGACAGCGCGATCAAGAAGCGCCGCGCCGATTCGGCTCGACAAAGCAAGCGCAAGCGGACCGCGCAGAAAATTCGGCGCGGTCGGCCCAACCCGCCGCGCCGCCCACGCTCGCCATCGAACCGGTTTCACCGCCGCCGCGCGGTCTCGGCGAGAATCCGCTCGACCTGCTCGACGTAAGTCCGCGTGCCGAAGCGGCTCACCGCGGTGTCGTGGCCGTTCGCGACGAGCCGCTCGCACAGGACCGCATCGGTCCGCAGCGCGGCGAGCGCGTCGGCGAGCGCATGGGCGTCGCCGGGTCCGCAGAGGAGGCCGTTCACGTCGTCGTCGATGATCTCGACGACGCCGCCCGCGCGCGCCGCGACGACCGGCCGCTTCGCAAGCATCCCTTCGACGATCACGCGGCCGAACGGCTCCGGCGTGATCGACGTGTGCGCGACGACGTCGACCGCCTTCATGCACGCGGCGACGTCGCGCTGGAAGCCGAGGAAATGCACACGCTCGCCGAGCCCGTGCAGCGCGACGTAGCCGCGCAGCTCGGCCGCGTATTCGTCCTCGCCGAAGAGCGGCGCGCCGACGAGCGCGACGTGCATGTCCGGATAGAGCCGCGCCGCCTCGAGCAGCACGTGCTGCCCCTTCCAGTGCGCGAGCCGGCTGAACGAGCCGACGATCCACGCATCGGCCGGCAAGCCGAAGCGCACGCGCAGCGCGGCCTGGCGGACCGGTTCCAGCGCGACGAACGGCTCGGCCGAGATCCCGTTGAAGACGACCTGCACCGCGCGGCGATCGAAGTCCGTCAGCGCGAGGAACGCCTGCGCGGACGCGTCCGAGTTCGCGATCACGCGCGTCACGCCGAGCCGCGCGCAATGCTTGATCGCCAGGCGCTGCTTCGAACCGAAATGCGCTTCGCTGACGATGTCGCGCAGATGCCAGACGACCGGCTTGCGCGCGAGCCGCCCGGCGAGCGCGCCGACCACCATCGCGCGCTGCGTGTTCGCGTAGATCACGTCGGCGTCGCGCGCGCGCCGCGCGACTTCCCGCACGAGCGCGAGCAGGCTGCCCGCCGCGCGCAGCGACACGCCGCCCTGCTTGTGGACGCCCGCGAGCGCGCGCTGGCCGACGACGTCGACATGCACGCCCGCCTCGTCGAGCGCCGCGCGGAACGGACCGTCGTCGAACAGCACGACGTCGGCCGAATCGCGCAGATGCTTCATGATTTCGAGCAGCGACAGCTCGGCGCCGCCGAGCACGCCGCTCTGGTCGAGCACGAGCGCCCTCAGGCCGCTCGCCGCGAGCGACGTGCCGCTGGCCGGCCGCGCCGCGCCCGCGCGCATCGCGCGCGCCTGCGCGTTCGGCAGCAGTGCATCGATCTGCGCGACGAAGCGCCGCCGGAAATGCGCGGCGGAAAACCGCTCGGCGTTCGCGCGGCAGTCCTCCGGCTTGAAGCGGTCCGGCGCACGCTCGAAGGCGTCGACCGCGTCGACGATCGCGCGCGCGCTCTGCTCGTCGAAGAACACGCCGGTCGGCCGCTCGTGCGACGCCGCGTCGCGCACCGTCTCGAGCGCGCCGCCCTTGCCGAACGCGATGACGGGCGTGCCGCACGCCTGCGCCTCGACGACCGAGATCCCGAAATCCTCCTCCGCCGCGAACACGAACGCCTTCGCGCGGCGCATCCGGTCCTGCAGCACCGAGAACGGCTGATAGCCCATGATCTCGACGTTCGGCGCGGCCTTCGCGCGGATCTTCCGCATGTCCGGGCCGTCGCCGATCACGACGAGCCGCCGCTCGGGCATCTGCGCGAACGCTTCGACGATCAGGTCGATCTTCTTGTACGGCACCATCCGCGACGCGGTCAGGTAGAAGTCTTCCTTGTGCGTCGACAGCGTGAACGCGTCGACGTCGACGGGCGGAAACACGACCGCCGCGTCGCGCTGATAGACCTTGTGGATGCGCCGCGCGATGAACGCCGAGTTCGCGACGAAGCGGTCGACCGAATTCGACGTGCGCACGTCCCAGTTGCGGATGTAATGCAGGATCAGCCGCGCGACCGCGGATTTGACGCCGCGCGTCAACTGCGATTGTTCGAGGTACTGATGCTGGAGGTCCCACGCGTAGCGGATCGGCGAATGCACGTAGCTCACGTGCACCTGGTCCGGCCCGGTGAGAATGCCCTTCGCGACCGCGTGGCTGCTCGAAATGACGAGGTCGTACGCGGACACGTCGAGCTGCTCGATCGCGAGCGGCATCAGCGGCAGATAGCTGCGGTACTTCGTGCGCGCGTACGGCAGCTTCTGGATGAACGACGTCGTGACCGGCTTGCCGCGCAGGAACGTGCGATCGTCGAGGAAATCGACGAGGCCGAACAGATCCGCGTCCGGAAAGCACGCGACGATCTGCTCGAGCACGCGCTCGGCGCCCGCATAGGTGACGAGCCAGTCGTGGACGATCGCGACGCGCAGCGGCCGCGCCGCGTCGCGCGCGCGCAGCGGGGGCGGCGGCGCATCGGCGACGCGCGCGTCGCGCGCGGCGCGCTCGACGTCCTGAAACGTCGCGGCGCGCTGCAACGGGTGTTCTGCAAGATCGCGATTCATACGCTCTTCCTCGGGTTCAGGCGCACGAGCACGCTGCGCGCGAGTGCGCGCATGCCGGGCGTCATCGTGATCGACCAGCCGACGTTCAGCGCGACCGCGACCGCGCATCCGGCGACCGCGGCGGCGAGGCCGCCTGGCAGCGCGTGCGCGAAGTAAAGGCTCGCAAGCAGGAATGCGAGGTGCGCGAACATGTCGAGCGCGATCGCGCGCATCCGGATCGCGGACAGATACAGCAGCACGCCGTAATCGACGAGCGCGCGCGCGGCGACGACGACGGCCGCGCCGATCAGCCCGAAATGGTGGATGCCGAGCCACAGCGCGCCGACGAAGAACGGCATCTGCACGAGGCCCGCGGCGGCGGCGCGCGCCGGGTTGACCTGCGACTGGATCAGGATGCGCGTGACGCTCGCCTGTCCGACGAGCCACACGCTGATCACGAGCACGCGGCCGACGGGCGCCGACAGCTCGGCGAGATCCTTGCCGATCCACAGCGTGAGGAACGGCCCGAGCGCGAAGACCGCGACGATCGCGACCGGCGTGAACACGCCGTTCAGGAATTCGAGCGACTGCTTGACGAGCGTGTCCGCGTGGTCGCGGCCGACCGCCGACAGCCGCGGGAACAGCGTGCGCACGAGCGCGTTCGGCAGCATGTTCAAGCGCGTGACGAGGTTCTGCGGCACCGTGTAATACGTGACGTACT
This sequence comes from Burkholderia oklahomensis C6786, assembly GCF_000959365.1. Taxonomy (NCBI): domain Bacteria; kingdom Pseudomonadati; phylum Pseudomonadota; class Betaproteobacteria; order Burkholderiales; family Burkholderiaceae; genus Burkholderia; species Burkholderia oklahomensis. Next base: position 1,270,126 of record NZ_CP009556.1, on the reverse strand, counting down.
TCGCGCCGAGCCCGGCGCCCAGCATCACGCGGTCGAGCGTGTCGGCGATCATGCTCGTCGTGCTCGCGATCAGCATCCAGCCGCCGAAGTTGAAGAGCCCCTTCGCGGTGCCGAGCTGCGGCGGCTCGATCCTGCGGATGCCGAGCACTTTCATGCTCGCCGAGCCGAGCATCACCGCGGCGATGAAGCGCGCGCCGACCGCGGCGGCGAGCACGACCTGCAGCGTCGGCGCGACGAGCCACGCGGCGAACAGCGGCAAGAGCTGGAACAGGAACGTGCCGATCGTCTGGTTCGTGTTGAACACGCCGAAACGCTCGGCGCCGTTGATCGCGCCGGCAAACACCCACGACACGTTCGCGAGCGGAATCGCGAGCGCGAGCCACGGCAGCGCGAGATACACCTCGTGCTGCAGCTCGGCCGACACCTTCGTGAAGTACGCGGTGTACATGAACGCGCCGAAGTAGATCAGGAGCCCGCCCGCGATCCCGGTCGCGAGGTTGAGCCAGAACGCGCTCCAGAACACGTGCGCGCTCTCTTTCGCGTCGCCGCTCGCGAGCGCCTTCGAGATGTGGTTCTGCGCGGCCATGCTCATCCCGAGATCGAGGATCCCGAAATAGCCGATCAGCGTCCACACGAGGCTCACGACGCCGTAGCGCTCGACGCCGAGCGCCTTGATGTACGCGGGCACCGTCACGAGCGACACGAAGGTCGGCAGGATCAAGCCGAAGAAATTGATCGCGACGTTCTTCAGAATGCCTTTATCCATGGCCGCGCCGCCCCGCTCCGTTCACGCCTGCCCTCGTCCACGCGCCGTTCATTGCGGCCTCCATCGATACATCATCACTTTGCCGCGCGCGTCCTCCTCGACGAAGATCAGGTACTCGCCGTTGTCGCGCTTGTACGCGCTGATCCCGAACGGGACGTCGACCCAGCCGGACGCGCGCCCGACTTCCGGCCCCGGCTTGATCACGCCGAGCTCGCGGCCGTTCTCCTTGTCGTACACGTGCACGGTGCCGGCCGGCTCGACGCCGAACAGGTAACGGCCTTCGACCGTCAGGCCGATCAGGTTGAAGATCGGCTTCGCGTCGAGCTGCCACGGCAGCGAAACCTGGTAGCGCACGACGGGCGAGCCGCTCGACCACTTGTCGAAGCGCACGAGCACGCGCCCCACTTCCTTCGAAAGGCCGCCCACGCGCGGCGCGTCGGCCGTGTAGCCCGTCACGTACAGCGTGTCGGTCGACGCGTCGTACAGCGAGCGGCGCAACTCGGTGAACGGCGCCGGCGTCGGATACGTCGTCAGCTTGTCGTACGCGTAGATCGGATTGCCGGCCTTGTCGAGGCCGCCGAAGCGGAAGCGCCGGATGCCGCGCGTGTCGCTCGTGCGCCAGATGTCGCCGTTCGTGTCGACCCACCAGCCCCAGCCGCCCGCCATGCCCTTGCCGGTCGTGTTCAGCTCGAACTCGCCTGCGTCGATGCGGCCGTTGCCGTTCGCGTCGCGCCAGATCCAGTCGCCGCCCGACGGCCGGTTCGGCACCTTGTCGACGGGCCGCGCGCGGCCCGCGAGCAGCCCCGACGGAATCGCGGTCTCGCCGTCGCGCTTCGGATCGAAGCGATAGATCTTCAGATGGTCCGCATACATGTCGGTCAGGTAGAGGAACGTGTGACCGGCGACCTTGCGCGCGAACGGCATCCCCGGCCATTGATCGGTGTTGAACACCGGATCGTCCGGATACTTGAAGCGATTCGACAGGAATCCGGCATATTTCCATTCCTTGCCGACGGGCTTCGACAGATCGAGCTCGAAGCGCTTGTTGCCGGTGTAGACGCTGTTCGGCCGGCCCGGATCGATCCACGCGCCGTCGACGAACAAGAGCCCCTGCACCTGCCAGCGCAGCCGGCCGTCCGGCGCGTAGCTCTCGAGCGTGCTGCCGAGCCCCGCGCCGATCGTGCCGTGGCGCGGGCCGATGCCGTTCGTCGCGACGTAGACGTTGCCCGCGCGATCGACGCCGACGCCCGTCAGCCCGTTGAAGCGCTGCGGCCCCGGCCGCCCAGCGTAGCCCGCGAAGATGCCGCCGCGCTCGCCGAGCGTGCCGGACATCGCATAGCCGCCTTCGCCGGATTTCGAGAAGATCAGGACCTGCTGGCGCGCACCGTTGTCGGCGATCAGCACGCGGCCCTTCGCGTCGGTCGCGACGTCGACGGCCTCGGTCCCCGGCGGCAGCTCGGGCGCGTCGTCGATCTTGCGGCCGTCGGATCGCACGTGCGCGAGCTTCGCCGGGCCGTTCACCGTGTCGGTCAACAGCCACAGCGTGCCGTCGCCCGCGAGCGCGATCCGGCCCGGCTCGTGCGCGCTCCATGCGCCCTTCTTCTGCATCGTCTGCGCGTCGTACACGTTGACGGTGTCGTGCAGCGGATCGGTCGCGTACAGCACGCTGTCGTTCGCCGCGAGGCCCGCGACTTCCGCGCGCGTGTCGGTCGGCACTTCGTTGACCATCAGGAAGCTCGCCGCGAGCTTCGCGCGCGCGTCCGACGCCTTCGCGCTGCGAAACGGCGCGGCCTGCTTCACGTCGCCGATGTCGCGGCGCGAGATCCCGTACCACTGCCGGCCCTTGTCCGGCCAGACGCCCGGTCCGACGAGCCGGCCCTTTTCGTTGCCGACCGCGATCGCGACGTACGCATAGCGGCTGTTGACCGCGATCGCGCTGCCGCCCGCGTTGCCCCAGCCGTGCGTGCCGCCCGCGAAGCCGAGCATCTTGCCGTCCTGATAGACGCTCGCTTCCGCGCCGCTCTCGTCCCACGGCGCATTCGTATACACCTTGCCGTCGGGCGCGACCGCGATCGCGCGAATGTCGATCTGCGTCCACGTGCCGTCGCCGTAGCCATAGGTATTGCCGATCCACGACGTCGTCGCGGGCAGCACGTTCTCCGCTCTCGCGGCGCCCGCGAGCATCGCCGCCGCGCACACCGCCACTCCCATCCGCATCAAACGTCGCAAAACGCCTCTCCCTTCGACCGTGACGAGACGCCCGCGCGCCTGGCCGAAATGCGAGCCGGACGCGCGAAACGCTCGTGCGTTTGCGACACATGCACGCATCGCAAAATAGGTTTCAAACGATGCGAAGCAGGTTACAAGCAAAAATATTCACAAGAAATTTGGAAATATTTGCGGATATTTCGATGCGCGATCGTGCATCGAATAATCATTTCGAGCCGCTTTCCGCCAGCAAGAACGACCGGCGGCGCCCGCGGGGCGCGTAGAAAATGCCGCGCCGCATCGCGCGCGCGATCGAGACAATCGGGGTCGAATTTCGCATTGCATCCGCCGCTTGCCCGGCGGACGGGCCTGCCGCGCCGCTTCAGAAAAAGTCGAACGAACCGCGACGCGTTTTTTTGCCGATTTCTTTTCCCTAGAATCGATTTCAACTCGATCTTTCATTTATTTCAGCGGATGCACGACGATCGGAACGACGCAAGCGCAGCGCGCGGCCGGCCTCGAATCGTCATCGTCCGCGCCTATGCACGATGACTCGCGATACGCTCGTTGCCCCGCCCGCCCACGCCGGCCGCATCGTCCAGCTCGACGGCCTGCGCGCGTTCGCCGTGCTCGCGGTGTTCTTCCAGCATGCGCTGAAGGCCCCGCTGTGGATCGGCGTCGATCTCTTCTTCGTCCTGAGCGGCCTTCTCATCACCGGCATCCTGCTCGAACGCAAGTCGCGCGGCCAGTCGTACTTCGGCTACTTCTACGCGCGCCGGGTACGCCGCATCCTGCCGCCGTATCTGCTGCTGCTCGTCGTCTCGTCGATCCTGTTCGGCGCCGAATGGGCGAAGCACTGGCCGTGGTACGCGTTCTTCTCGACGAACATCGGGCTGTCGCTCGGCAGCATCGGGCACGAGAGCCTGAACGTGCTGTGGTCGCTCGCCGTCGAGGAGCAGTTCTACATCTTCTGGCCGTTCGTCGTGCTGCTCTGCCCGGAGCGCGCGCTCGCATGGGTCGCGGCCGCGCTGATCGTCGCGGCGCCGCTGCTGCGCGCGGTCGCGACGCCGTGGTTCGATTCGTTCTGGCCGATCTACTACCTGACGCCGTTCCGGATGGACCTGCTCGCCGCGGGCGCGTTGCTCGCGGTCGTGCTGCGCCGCGACCGGCGCGCGCTCGAGCCGTACTACGGCGCGGCGATCGCGCTTGCATGCGCGGCGCTCGCGGCGCTCGCGTGGCTGCACCTGTCGTATCCGCGCTTCCGCGCGGCGAACACGCCGCTCTCCAACGCGACGCTCTACAGCCTCTCGCTCGTGCTCTGCACGTCGATCGTCGTGATCGCGCTGCGCGGCCGCGGCCTCGTGCAGCGCGTGCTGACGAATCCGGCGCTCGTCTACATCGGCACCGTCAGCTACACGATCTATCTCGTCCATCTGAGCGTGCTGTACGCGCTCTGGCCGCTGCACCTGAACCGCTATCCGACGGCGGCGCTCGCGTTCGGCATCACGCTCGCGTATGCGACCGCGAGCTGGTACGGCTTCGAGCGGCGCCTGACGCGCGGCGCGCCCCGGCAAGCGCTCGCGGGCGCCGCGCGCGCATCCGCATGATCCGATTCACCCATCGTTCGATTAGGAAACCGCAATGACCCAAGCACGCAAGGCGATCATCACCGGGATAACGGGCCAAGACGGCGCTTATCTGACGAAGCTGCTGCTCGACAAAGGCTACGAGGTCGTCGGCACGTATCGCCGCACGAGCTCGGTGAACTTCTGGCGCATCGCCGAACTGGGCGTCGACCGGCATCCGAACCTGACGCTCGTCGAGCACGATCTGACCGACCTCGGATCCAGCCTGCGCCTCATCGAACGCGCGCAGCCGGACGAGCTGTACAACCTCGCCGCGCAAAGCTTCGTCGGCGTGTCGTTCGATCAGCCTGCGACGACGGCCGACGTCACGGGCCTCGGCGCGCTGAACCTGCTCGAGGCGATCCGCATCGTGAACCCGAAGACGCGCTACTACCAGGCATCGACGTCGGAGATGTTCGGCAAGGTGCAGGCGATCCCGCAGGTCGAGAGCACGCCGTTCTATCCGCGCAGCCCGTACGGCGTCGCGAAGCTGTTCGCGCACTGGACGACGGTCAACTATCGCGAGTCGTACGGGATCTTCGGCTCGAGCGGGATCCTGTTCAATCACGAATCGCCGCTGCGCGGCCGCGAATTCGTCACGCGCAAGATCACCGACACCGTCGCGAAGATCAAGCTCGGCAACGCGAACCGGCTCGAGCTCGGCAACATGGATGCGAAGCGCGACTGGGGCTTCGCGCTCGAGTATGTCGAAGGGATGTGGCGAATGCTGCAGGCGGACGAACCCGATACCTACGTGCTCGCGACGAACCGCACCGAGACGGTCCGCGATTTCGTGCGGATGGCGTTCGCCGCGGCCGGCTACCAGCTCGAATGGAGCGGCAAGGCTGAAGACGAGCGCGGCATCGACACGGCGACGGGCAACGTGCTCGTGTCGGTGAATCCGAAGTTCTACCGCCCCGCCGAAGTCGATCTGCTGATCGGCTGCGCGGACAAGGCGAAGGAGAAGCTCGGCTGGACGCCGAAGACGACGCTCGAAGCGCTGTGCCGGATGATGGTCGAAGCCGACATCACGCGAAACCGCCACCATGAGACCTTCTGAACCCGGCGCGCGGCGCGCGCTCGTCACCGGCATCGCGGGCTTCACCGGACGCCACCTCGCCGAGCGTCTCGAGGCGGCGGGCTACGACGTGTGGGGCACGGTCGCGCCCGACACCGACGTGTCCGGCGATCCGCTGCTGCGGCGCCGGCAATGTCTGAAGGCGGATTTGCTCGACGTCGACTCTCTGCACGCGGCGGTCGCCGACGCGCGGCCGCACGCGGTCGTGCACCTCGCGGCGCGCGCGCACGTCGCGCACGGCAATCCGCAGGACACGTACCTCGTCAACGTGGTCGGCACGCGCAACCTGCTCGCGTCGCTCGCGGGCCTCGACGCGCGCCCGGACGCGGTGCTGCTCGCGAGCAGCGCGAACGTCTACGGCAACGTGCCGAGCGCAATGCTCGACGAAACGACGCCGCCGCAGCCGGCGAACGATTACGCGGTCAGCAAGCTCGCGATGGAATACATGGCGAAGCTCTGGCTCGACCGCTTGCCGATCGTGATCGCGCGGCCGTTCAACTACACGGGCGTCGGCCAGAGCGAAGCGTACCTGTTGCCGAAGCTCGTCGCGCACTACGCGCGCGGCGAGCCGCGGATCTCGCTCGGCAATCTCGACGTGAGCCGCGATTTCTCCGACGTGCGCGACGTCGTCGACGCCTACGTGCGGCTCGTCGACGCCGCGCCGGCGGGCGAGACGTTCAACGTGTGCGCGGAGCGCGGCCATGCGTTGAAGGAAGTGCTGGCGATGCTCGCGCGGATCGCGGGCTACGTGATCGACGTCAGCGTCGATCCGCGCTTCGTGCGCGAGAACGAAGTGAAGAAGCTGGTCGGCTCGCGGCAGAAGCTGCGCGGCGTGATCGGCGACGCGCGCCGCACGCCGCTCGACGAGACGCTGCGCTGGATGTACGACGACATGCGCGCCGCGTTCGGCGCGCGCGAAGGTCAGCCGGCGAGCTGAGCGTCGATGCCCTTCGCGCGCGGCGACGGCGTATCGCCCGTGTGCAGCGTCGTGACGGTCTCGATCAGCGCGATCCCGCACTCGTCCTCGGCGACCGGGTTGTGCATCGTGTTCTTCGGCACGATGCAGAAGTCGCCCGCGTTCAGCACGACGTCGCGATCCTCGAACTGGATCCGCAAGCTGCCGTAGACGACGTAGAACATCTCGTCCTCGTCGGCGTGCTTGTGCCACGTGAACTCGCCCTTCAGCTTCGCGACCTTCACGTACTGGTCGTTCACGCGTCCGACGATGCGCGGTGACCAGTATTCGGTCACGCCGCGCAACGCCGCTTCGAAGTTGATGCCGGTGCCTGCCTGGAACATGGGGACGCGCCTTGTCGATGCATTCGAGCGGCCAGCTTAGCAGCAAGCGCGCGAACGCGCCGAGCGCGCATTCGTCACGGCCAGCCGGCGCGCGCGGCGGCGCTGCGATGAGCCGCGCCTGGGCCGCACCTGGCGAAGCGAATCGATCGCGGCAAGACGGATCGGCTCGGCGCGCATGCGACGCTCGGCGCGAACCGCGCGAGCCGCTTCGCGCACGCGCGCGCCGCCAAACCGCCCCGCGTCAGCCGGCGAGCCCGCGCGCGAGATCGCCGCGGATGTCCGCCGGATCCTCGAGCCCGACCGCGAGCCGGATCAGCCCTTCGGTGATCCCCGCCGCGTCGCGCGCTTCCGGCGTGATCCGGCTGTGCGTCGTCGTCGCCGGGTGGGTGATCGTCGTGCGCGTGTCGCCTAGGTTCGCGGTGATCGACACGATCTTCGTGCCGTCGATCACGCGCCATGCGTTCGCGCGCTGCTGTTCCGGCGTGTCGCCCTTCAGCTCGAACGACACGACCGAGCCGCCCGACTTCTGCTGACGCTTCGCGAGCGCGTATTGCGGATGCGATTCGAGCCCCGGATAGAACACGCGCTTGACGGCCGGATGCGCTTCGAGCCAGCGGGCGATCTCGAGCGCATTGTCCGACTGCTTGTTCACGCGCAGCGACAGCGTCTCCATCCCCTTGAGCAGCACCCACGCGTTGAACGCGGACAGCGTCGGCCCCGCGGTGCGCACGAACGGGAACACCTTCTCCATGATGAACGCCTTCGAGCCGACGAGCGCGCCGCCCAGCACGCGGCCCTGGCCGTCGAGGAACTTGGTCGCCGAATGCATCACGACGTCCGCGCCGAGCTTGAGCGGCTGCTGCAGCACCGGGCTGCAGAAACAGTTGTCGACGACGAAGAGCGCGTTCGCTTCCTTCGCGATCTTGCCGATCGCCTCGATGTCGGCGAGCTCGGTCATCGGATTCGACGGCGTCTCGAGGAAGAACATCTTCGTCTCGGGACGCACGGCGGCGCGCCATGCGTCGAGATCGGCCGGATCGACGAACGTCGTCGTGATGCCGAACTTCGCGAAGATCTGCCCGAACAGCCCGAGCGTCGAGCCGAACAGGCTGCGCGAGCTGACGAGGTGGTCGCCCGCCGAGAGCGCGGCCATCACGACCGACATGATCGCCGCCATCCCGGACGCGGTCGCGATGCACGCCTCGCCGCCTTCGAGCGCCGCGAGGCGATCCTGAAACATCGTGACGGTCGGGTTCGTGAAGCGCGAGTACGTGTAATAGTCTTCCGAATGCTTGAAGCGCTCGGCCGCCTCGGCCGCGCTCGCATAGCAGAAGCTCGACGTCAGGAAGATCGCTTCCGAGTGCTCGTTGAATTCGCTGCGCAGCGTGCCCGAGCGGACGGCGAGCGTGTCGAAGTTGAGAGAGTCGTCCATGTTCCGTTCATCCGTTTTCAAGCGCATCGCCGCCATGCGCGCCGCGCGGCGAATGCGCAGACCAGCAAAAAGCCCGCTCATGCGTCGGCATCAGCGGGCTTAGCGTGCGGTACGAACAGCTATCGACTCGGGCCGGCGTGGCGCTGCTCGCCGGCCTTCGCTTTAGCTGTTTTGGGTTGCCCCGCGTCCGCAAGCTGAAATCAAATCGACGCAAGGCACCATCGTATCACGCCTTTTCGGTCACGTGCGCGGCGCTCACTCGACCGACAGCTGCAGGTTCATCTGCGAGCGCGCGGCGCCTTCGCCGCTCGGATCGCGATCCGCCTGCGACGCGGGCGCGAGACGCGCGCGCTCGATCGCGTCGAGATACTCGGGCGTGACGTCGCCCGTGATGTAGTCGCCGTCGAAGCACGACGCCTCGAAGCGCTCGAGCGACGGGTTGATGTCGCGCACCGCGCGGCGCAGATCGTCGACGTCCTGATAGATCAGGTAATCGGCGCCGATGATCTTCGCGACTTCCTCGTCGGTGCGGCCGTGCGCGACGAGCTCGCCGCGCGTCGGCATGTCGATCCCGTAGACGTTCGGAAACTTCACGGGCGGCGCCGCCGACGCGAAGATCACCGATTTCGCGCCCGCGTCGCGCGCCATCTGCACGATTTCGTGCGACGTGGTGCCGCGCACGATCGAATCGTCGACGATCAGCACGTGCTTGTCCTTGAACTCGATGCTCATCGCGTTGAGCTTCTGGCGCACCGACTTCTTGCGCACCGCCTGGCCCGGCATGATGAACGTGCGGCCGACGTAGCGATTCTTGAAGAAGCCTTCGCGATATTCGACGCCGAGCTTCTCCGCGACCTGCATCGCCGCCGGACGCGACGAATCGGGAATCGGCATCACGACGTCGATCGGCACGTTCGGCAGCTCGCGCCTGATCTTCTCGGCGAGGTAGTCGCCCATCCGCAGACGGACGTTGTACACGGGCACGCCGTCGAGGCACGAATCCGGACGCGCGAGGTACACGTACTCGAACATGCACGGATTCAGGCTCGGGTTCTCCGCGCACTGGCGGCTGTGGAACTTGCCGTCGACGTCGATGAAGACCGCCTCGCCCGGCAGCACGTCGCGGACGAACTCGAAGCCGATGCCTTCGACCGCGACCGACTCCGACGCGACCATCCATTCGGTGCCGTGATCGGTTTCGAGCTTGCCGATGCAAAGCGGGCGGATGCCGAACGGATCGCGGAACGCGAGGAGGCCGTGGCCCGCGATCAGCGACACGATCGCGTACGAGCCGTGCGCGCGGCGGTGCACGCCCGCGACCGCCTTGAACAGCGAATCCGGATCGAGCTCGAGGTCCGTCGTCGACAACTGCAGCTCGTGCGCGAGCACGTTCAGCAGCACTTCGCTGTCGGAGTTCGTGTTGATGTGGCGGCGGTCGATCCGGAACATCTCGTCCTTCAACTGCTGCCAGTTCGTCAGGTTGCCGTTGTGCGCGAGGATGATGCCGAACGGCGCGTTCACGTAGAACGGTTGCGCTTCGGCTTCGCTCGACGCGGAGCCCGCCGTCGGGTAGCGGACCTGGCCGATCCCGGACGTGCCGGGCAGGCTGCGCATGTTGCGCGTGCGGAACACGTCGCGCACCATGCCGTTCGCCTTGTACATGTGGAAATTGCTGCCGTCCGCCGTCGCGATGCCCGCTGCATCCTGACCGCGATGCTGCAGCAGCAGCAAGCTGTCATAGACGAGCTGGTTGACCGGGGACTGGGAGATAACGCCTACGATGCCGCACATGGCATGTCCTTCAACGATACAAAAAACGGTTCGGTCGGTGCGCTCGCGCGATCAGACGTGAATGTACGCAGCGAGCCCGTCGGGCAAGAGCGGCTTCAGCTCGCGCACGCCCTGTTCGGCGAACGGACGCAGCAACGCGTCGCGCCAGAAATCCTGTTTCGGCAGCTCGGTCAGGCCGGCCGCGGCGACGAGCAGCACCACGAGCAGCACGCCGCGCACGAGGCCGAACATCATGCCGAGCGACCGGTCGACGCCGCCCAGGCCCGTCGCCTGCGCGATCCGAGACAGCAGCGCGTTCGCGACGCCCGCGACGAGCACGACGCCGATGACGATCAACGCGAACGCGATCACCCATTGGGTCAGCGCGCCGCCCGGCCAAGTCGCCGGAATGTAAGGCAGCACGACGCCGACGAAACGGCACGCGATCAAAAATGCGGCGATCCAGCCGATCAGGCCGAAGATCTCGCCGACGAAGCCGCGCCATGCGCCGCGCAGCGCCGACAGACCGATCACCAGCAGCACGGCGTAGTCGAAAGCGGTCAGCATCGCCCGTTACTGCGCGAGGCCCGCTTCGCGCACCTTCGCGATCGCGGCGGACGCGGCCGCGCGATCGGCGAACGGCCCCGCGCGCAACAGTGTAGCCGTACTGCCGTCGGCCTGCTTGCGATGCTCGACATAGGCGGGCACACCCGCCGCTTTCAGCTTCGTCGCCCAGTTGCGGGCGGTCGAGTCGTCGCGGAACGAGCCGAGCTGCAGCGCGAAGCGCGCGCCGGGCGGCGATGCGGGCGACGATGCGGGCGACGATGCGTCACCGTCGGCCGATGCCGTCGCGGCCGGCTTCTGCGCGGCGCTCGGCGCCTTCGCGGCGGCGGTTTGGGTCTTCTTGGCTTCCTTGATGTCCTTGGCGTCCGACTTCGCGGCCGCGGCGGGCGCAGGCGCGACGCTCGCCGCCGCGACAGCCTCGGACGCGGGCGGCTCGTCGTGCGCGACGCCCGCCTGGACGTCCGACGCGTCTTCGTCGTTCGCGGCGGCCGCCTGGTGCGACGGACGGCTCGGGATGTCGATCGCGACGTCGTCCGTGACGGGCTTCGGATGCGAATCGAGCACCATCGGCAGCACGATCACCGCGGCGACGACGAGCGCGATCGCGCCGACGAGGCGCCGACGCGCGCGTTGTTTTTCAGGAAGGGTCGGATCGAGCAGCAGTGCGTCGGTGTCGGGCCGCTCGGTGCGGCGCGACCGGCGCTCCACGCGTTCGGTGCGCACGGTCCGGGCGCCGGACCGCGACCCGCGCCTTTGCGGCGCGTCGTCATCTTTCTTGCCGAACGAGAAAATTCCCATGTATGGCTGAACCCGAAGCTACTCGTCAGTCAGTGGTCATGGCGGCGGTCCACGACGGGCATCACGCCCGCTACCGTGTAGAAGCTACCGAAAACCACGATTCTATCATTGTCGGATGCGCTTTTTAGCGCATCGAGGAACGCATCGGCCGGCGTCGCGTGGCGCGTGACGCTGTGCTGCGCGCCATTTTCGACGCCCGCGCCGCGCAGCACGCGCTCGAGCACGTCGGCCGCTGCCGCGCGCGGCAGCGGCAGATCGGTCAGATGCCAGTGGTCGACCGAGCCCTTCAGCCGCTCGACGATCGCGGCGAGATCCTTGTCGGCCATCGCGCCGAACACCGCGTACGTGTACGGGTAGTAGCCCATGCTGTCGAGATTCTGTGCGAGCACCGCGGCCGCGTGCGGGTTGTGCGCGACGTCGAGCAGCACGAGCGGCTTGCCGGGCAGCACCTGGAAGCGCCCCGGCAGCTCGACGTTCGCGAGCCCGAGCCGGATGTCCTGCGCGGACACGGGCAGCTTCTCGCGCAGCGCCTCGAGCGCGGCGAGCGCGGCCGACGCGTTGAGCAGCTGGTTCGCGCCGCGCAGCGCCGGATACGCGAGCGCCGGATAGCGCTTGTCGCGGCCGACGTAGGCCCACTGCTGGCGCTCGCTGCCGGGCTGCGTCGCGAAGCGGAAGTCGCGTCCGACGAGCCACAGGTCCGCGCCGATCGCCGCCGCGTGATCGATGAGCGTCTGCGGCGGCGTCGGGTCGCCGCAAATCGCGGGCTTGCCCGGACGGAAGATGCCCGCCTTCTCGAACGCGATCTTCTCGCGGGTGTCGCCGAGATATTCGATGTGGTCGACGTCGATGCTCGTCACGACCGCGCAATCGGCATCGATCACGTTGACCGCGTCGAGCCGGCCGCCGAGTCCCACTTCGAGGATCACCGCGTCGAGCCCGCGCGACGCGAACAGGTGCATGATCGCGAGCGTCGTGAACTCGAAGTACGTGAGCGACACCGGTTCCGGCAGGCTCGCGCGCGCCGCCTCGACCGCCTCGAAGTGCGGCAGCAGCTCGTCGTCTTCGACGATCCGCCCGTCGAGGCGCGCGCGCTCGTTGAAGCGCAGCAGATGCGGCGACGTGTGGCAGCCGACCTTATAGCCCGCGCGCACGAGGATCGTCTCGAGGAACGCGCAGGTCGAGCCCTTGCCGTTCGTGCCGCCGACCGTGATCACCGGGCACGCGAACTGGAGCTGCAGCGCGTCCTTCACCTTGCCGATGCGGGTCAGGCCCATGTCGATGCCGACGGGATGCGCGCTTTCGAGGTGCGAGAGCCACGCGTCGAGAGTGGGAAAAGTGCTCATCGAATTCAAAGCGAATACGCCGAAAAAACAAACGCGCCGCTCGGCGCAAGCCGAGCGACGCGCGGTCGTGCAATCACGCGCGTGGCCGTCAAGCCAGCGCGTCGGCCGGCTGGCGCTGCAAGAGCGCGAGCAGCTGCGCGATCTCGTCGCGCATCTTGCGGCGGTCGACGATCATGTCGATCGCGCCCGTCGACAGCAGGAACTCCGCGCGCTGGAAGCCTTCCGGCAGCTTCTCGCGGACCGTCTGCTCGATCACGCGCGGGCCGGCGAAGCCGATCAGCGCCTTCGGCTCGGCGATCACGACGTCGCCGAGGAACGCGAAGCTCGCCGACACGCCGCCCATCGTCGGATCGGTCAGCACCGAGATGAACGGCAGCTTCGCCTCGGAGAGCTTCGTCAGCATCGCGGTGGTCTTCGCCATCTGCATCAGCGACAGCAGGCTTTCCTGCATCCGCGCGCCGCCCGAAGCGGTGAAGCAGATGAACGGCACCTGCTGCTCGAGCGCGTTCTGCGCGCCGCGCGCGAAGCGCTCGCCGACGACCGAGCCCATCGACCCGCCCATGAACGAGAACTCGAAGCACGCGGCGACGACGGGCAGCGTGTGGATCGCGCCGCCCATCACGACCATCGCGTCGGTCTCGCCCGTCTCCTCCATCGCTTCCTTCAGGCGATCCGGATACTTGCGGCTGTCCTTGAACTTCAGCGAATCGACCGGGACGACCTCCTGGCCGATCTCGTAGCGGCCTTCCGAATCGAGCAGCGCGTCGAGGCGCTCGCGCGCGCCGATCCGCATGTGGTGATCGCACTTCGGGCACACGTGCTGATTCGCGTCGACGTCGTTGCGGTACAGCACCGCTTCGCACGACGGACACTTGACCCACAGGCCCTCGGGAATCCCCTTGCGGCTTTTCGGATCGGTCTGCTTGATCTTCGGCGGCAACAGTTTGTCGAGCCAGCTCATCGTATGGTTTCCTGTTCGGTGGCGGGCCGGGCGGTCTGCACCCGGACCCGCGGTCAGCTATGTGTTGACTTCTCGCGCGCGTCGCTTACGCGGCCGGCTTGCCCGCGCCGTCGATCGCGGCCCGCAGCTCGGCGACGAACCCCTTGAGCTCGGCGGCGGCGTTGTCCGGCGCGGCCTGCTCGAGCAATTGCACGAGGCGGCTGCCGATCACGACGGCGTCCGCCACCTCGGCGACCGCGCGCGCCGTCGCGGCGTCGCGGATGCCGAAACCGACCCCGACGGGGAGCGGCACGCGCGACTTGATGGCCGGGATTTTACCCGCAATGCTCGAAACATCCAGATTTCCCGCGCCGGTCACGCCCTTGAGAGACACATAGTAGACGTAGCCGCTCGCCACGTGGCCGACTGCGGCGATCCGGTCGTCGGTCGACGTCGGTGCGAGCAGGAAGATCGGATCGATGCCCGCCGCGCGCATCTTGGCGGCGAAATCGTGCGATTCCTCGGGCGGATAGTCGACGACGAGCACGCCGTCGACGCCCGCGTCGTGCGCGGCCGCCGCGAACGCGTCCTCGCCCATCCGCTCGATCGGGTTCGCGTAGCCCATCAGCACGACGGGCGTTTTCTGGTCGCGCTCGCGGAAGCGCTTCACGTCGTCGAGCACGCTGCGGAGCGTCACGCCCTTCTCGAGCGCGCGTTCGGACGAGCGCTGGATCACGGGGCCGTCCGCCATCGGATCGGAGAACGGCACGCCGAGCTCGATTACATCGGCGCCGCCTTCGGCGAGCGCGTGCATCAGCTCGACCGTCTTCGCCGGGTCGGGATCGCCCGCGGTGATGAACGGGATGAGCCCTTTACGACCTTGGGCGGCGAGTGCGGCAAGAGTGTTCTGAATACGGGACATGACTTTTTTCCTGTGTCGATCGGAGTTAGCGCTTCAGCGCTTACTCCGATCCCATGCAAAGCTGTCGATCCGAAGCTGGCGCTTCAGCGCTTACTCCGATCCCATGCAAAGCAACGTTCGCTATCGCGCGCGCCGCGCGGCTCAAGCGTCGGTCGGCGCCGCGAGCGCCGCCACGCGCTCGTGCGCGATCGCGCAATAGCTTTCGTTGATCTCGTAGCCGACGAAGTCGCGCCGCTGCCGCGCGCAGGCCACCGCGGTCGTGCCGCTGCCCATGAACGGGTCGAGCACGCGGCCGCCCGGCGGGCAGCTCGCGAGCACCATCCGCTCGACGATCTCGAGCGGCTTCTGGGTCGGATGGTCGACCCGCTCCGCATGCTGGCGGTGCAGGCGCGACACGGACCAGACGTCCTTCGGGTTGTAGCCGAGCTCGAGCCACTTGCTGCCTTCGAACAGCTTGCGCGAACGCGCTTTCTTCGTATCGGCGTCGTACGGAATGCGGACCGGATCGAGATCGAAGTAATAGCCTTTCGACACCGCGAAAAAGCCGATGTTGTCGTGCACCGACGTGAAGCGGCGCGTCGTGCCGCCCATGCTCGGCACGCGCCGGTCCCAGATGATCTCGTTGACCATCGTGAGCTTCGTCTTCAAAAAACTGAAGATCTCGGGCGCATACTGCCATGTGCAGAACACATACATCGAGCCGCTGGATTTGAGCTTCGGAATCGCGAGATCGAGCCACTCGCGCGTCCACGCGAGATGCTCGTCGCCCGAGCGCTTGTCCGAGTCGTTGCCGTAGTCCTTGCCGAGCCCGTACGGCGGATCGGCGACGATCAGGTCGATCGACGCGTCCGGCAGGCTCGCGGCTTCGGTCAGGAAATCGCGGTTGTGCAATTCGATGCCGGCGGGCAGCGCGCAGGCGGCGGACGCGGCCGGAACCGCTTCCGCTTCGCTCGCCGCGCCGCCTCCCGGCTCTTCGATCAGGTCGCGCATCGGTCGGGTGTCAGAGCGCGATGCCCGATCGCTCGGCGACCGTGTGCATGTCCTTGTCGCCCCGGCCCGACAGGTTGACGAGCAGGATCTTGTCCTTCGGCAGCGTCGGCGCGAGCTTCGTCGCATAGGCGATCGCGTGGCTCGACTCGAGCGCCGGGATGATGCCCTCGATCCGGCAGCACTCGTGGAACGCCTTCAGCGCCTCGACGTCGGTGATGCCGACGTACTGCGCGCGGCCGCTGTCCTTGAGCCACGCGTGCTCGGGGCCGACGCCCGGATAGTCGAGGCCCGCCGAGATCGAATGCGTCTCGATGATCTGGCCGTTCTCGTCCTGCAGCAGGTACGTGCGATTGCCGTGCAGGACGCCCGGGCTGCCGCCGATCAGCGACGCCGCGTGATGGCCTGTGTCGAGCCCGTCGCCCGCCGCCTCGACGCCGATCAGCTGGACGGCCGCGTCGTCGATGTACGGATAGAAGATGCCCATCGCGTTCGAGCCGCCGCCGACGCAGGCGATCACCGCGTCCGGCTGCCGGCCGGCGAGCTCGGGCATCTGCACCTTGCATTCGTCGCCGATCACGCGCTGAAAGTCGCGCACCATCATCGGGTACGGATGCGGGCCCGCGACCGTGCCGATGATGTAGAACGTGTTCTCGATGTTCGTGACCCAGTCGCGCATCGCTTCGTTCAACGCATCCTTCAGCGTGCGCGAGCCGGACTCGACGGGCACGACGGTCGCGCCGAGCAGCTTCATCCGGTAGACGTTCGCGGCCTGCCGGCGCACGTCCTCGGCGCCCATGTAGACGATGCACTCCATGCCGAAGCGCGCGCAGATCGTGGCGGTCGCGACGCCGTGCTGGCCCGCGCCCGTCTCGGCGATCACGCGCTTCTTGCCCATCCGCTTCGCGAGCAGCGCCTGGCCGATCACGTTGTTCACCTTGTGCGCGCCCGTGTGGTTCAGGTCCTCGCGCTTCAGGTAGATCTGCGCGCCGCCGAGCATCTCGCTCCAGCGCTGCGCGTGATAGATCGGCGACGGACGGCCGACGAAGTGCTTCAGTTCGCGTTCGTACTCGGCGACGAAGTCGGGGTCGTTCTTGAATGTCTCGTATGCGGCACGCAGCTCGTCGAGCGCGTGAATCAGCGTTTCGGCGACGAACACGCCGCCATAGGGGCCGAAATGGCCACGATCATCGGGGAGGTTGTACATGACGTCACTCTCGGTTCGACCGCGCGGCGCGCCGGTTCTCGTTTCCGGCGCCCGCCGCGCGGGCTGGCATCACCCGGCGTCCGCTTCGCGCACTGCGCGCACGAACGCCGCCATGCGGGCGCGATCCTTCACGCCCTTTGCGCCCGGCGTTTCGATGCCGCTCGAGACATCGACCGCGAACGGACGCACCTGACGGATCGCGTCACCGACGTTTTGCGCGTTCAACCCACCACTCAAAACGGCCCGACGCGCGAGCTCTGCTGGAATAAGTGACCAATCGAAGACCTTGCCGCTGCCGCCGTAGTGCTCGACGAGGGTGTCGAACAAGAGACCGCGGGCTGCCGAATAGTGAAGAGCCGATTCTACCAAATCGGCCGGCCGAGCCGCCACGCCCACGCGCAACGCGCGCAGCCATGGCAGCCGCGCGGCGGCGGCGAGCGCCGCGCACTGCTCGGGCGTCTCGTCGCCGTGGAATTGCAGCAGCGACAGCGACACTTCGCTCGCGACGCGCGCGAGTTCGTCCGCGGTCGGATTGACGAACAATCCGACGACCGACACGAACGGCGGCACGCGCTTCGCGAGCTCGGCCGCCTGCTCGATCGTCACCGCGCGCGGGCTCTTCGGATAGAACACGAGACCGATCGCATCGGCGCCGAGCTCGGCCGCCCAGTCGACGTCGCCGGGCCGCGACAGCCCGCAGAGCTTGATCCGCGTGCGCGGCGGCGGCGCGGCGCGCTCGGCTTCGTGGCGCGCGTCCGCGGACGGCGCATCGTTCGTCGTGTCGGTCATCATGGTCGTCCGTCCAGATCGGCCCACACGCTGCTCCACGGCACGCTGCCGAGCTGCGCGGGCGGCACCGCGAATTCGGCCGGATAGCCGACGTGCGCGAGATAGAGCCCTTCGGGCATGAAAGTCGGCGCCGCGCAGTCGCGGTCGCGGCTGTCGAGCACCTCCGCGAGCCACGACGCCGGGTAGCGGCCGCGCCCCACCGCGACGAGGCAGCCCATCAGGTTGCGCACCATGTGGTGCAGGAACGCGTTCGCGCGGAAGCGGAAATGGATGAAATCGCCGTCGGGGCGGATGCTGATCTGGTACAGATGCTTGATCGGCGACTTCGCCTGGCACTCGGACGAGCGGAACGCCGAGAAATCGTGCTCGCCGACGAGATGCTCTGCGGCTTCGCGCATCGCGTCGACGTCGAGCGGCATGTGGACCCAGCCCGCGCGTCCGGCGAGCATCGGCGAGCGCACCGGATGCACGTAGAGCGCGTAGTAATAGGTGCGCTCGAACGCGGCGAAGCGCGCGTGGAACGTGTCCGGCATCGGCTTCGCCCACTGCACGGAGACCGTCGACGGCAGGAATGCGTTCGTGCCGCGCACCCACGAGAAGTCCGCGCGGTCGAGCTCCGTATCGAAATGGACGACCTGGCCGAGGCCGTGCACGCCCGTGTCGGTGCGGCCCGCGACCGTCGTGTGCAGCGATGTCTGCGCGAATTCGGCGAGCGCCCGCTCGAGCGCGTCCTGGACGGTCTTGCCGTGCGGCTGCGACTGCCAGCCGCAGAACGCCGCGCCGTCGTACTGAATGCCGAGTGCGATTCTCATCACGACAGATCGGCCAGTTTGGCGAGCATCACGTGCGCTTCGTCGCGCGTGTCGGCGTGACCGGCTTCGATCACTTCGTGCAGCAGCGTGCGCGCGCCGGCGAGGTCGCCGAGCTCGACATATTCGGACGCGAGCTCGAGCTTGTTGCGCGCGATCTTCGCGAGCGCTTCGGGCGTGAACGCCGGCAGCGACGCGCTCGGGCCGGTCGGCAGATCGAGGTCGAAATCGAGGTTCAGCGCGCCGAATTGCGCAACGCCGAGCGGCGGCAGGTTCGGGGACGCGGCCGGCTCGCGACGCGGAGCAGCGGGCGACGGTGCGGCGAACGATGCGCCGGGCTGCGAGGCAGCCGACGGCGGCTCGGCGCGCCCGGACAGCGCGTTCGGCAGTGCGATGCCAGGCGTACCCGCTTCGTGCGGCGCGGCGGCCTGCCTGCGCTGCCCCTCCGGTTGCGATTCGATCGCCGGCGATTCGGCCGCCTGTGCCGCCGCGTCGCCATGTTCGGCTCCGCTCGACGGCGTCGCCTGATGCGGCTCGGCCGCCCACGGGCGGGCCATGGGCGTTTCGTCGCGACGCGATTCGCCCCCATCACGATCGGCCCCTGGCGTTGCTTCGCCATGCTCACCCACATCGTGCGAATCTTCCGCACCAATTGGCTGGCGTGCGGCGGCTTGACCGTTAGTTGCCTTTTGCGCCGAACGCGAATCGGCCGGCTCGGCGTGCTGCGATTCCGCCGCTTGGCCCGCGTCATCCGAAGTCGACGCGCGGGGCGGCAGCGGCATGTCGAGGCTGTCGAGCGCCGCGATCGCATCGTGCGGAAACGCTTGGCGCCACGCGTACGGCGCCGGCTTCGCGCCGGTCTGCGGGACACCGGACTGCGCATCGTCCGATTCGGGCGCGCGCGGCGCGCCGCCTCGCTCGTCCGGCTGCGGCATTTTCAGCGTCAACGGCTCGACGGGCGGCGTTTGCGGTCCACGAGTCGTGGCGATGTCCGGCTCGATCGCCGGCGTCGACTGCGGTTCGGCGAACGTCGATTCGGTCGTCGTCGGCGCAGTCTTCGCTTCAGCGGGCGGCGCGACCGGCGACTCGTGGTGCGCGGCAGCCGTCGCAGCTTGCCCGCCCGCTTCGCGTCGCTCTTCCGCCGCCGCCGCATCCGGCTCGGCCGGCGCGCCGGCAATGGCGGCGACCGCATCCGGATCGAGCGCCGGCGCCGGCGTGAACGCGCCCGGCTCGATCGCGTCGGCGGGCGGTCCCTTCTTGCGCCGGCGCAGCGCGAAGCCCGCGATCAGCGCGACGACGGCCGCGCCGACCGCGATCGCAGCCCCCGAATTGAACGGCAGTTGCGGCGCCGCGGCGCGCGGCGCGGCGCTCACCGGCGGCGTCACGGCAGGCGCGGAAGCGGCGCTCGCCGTCGATCCGGCCGTCGCCGCTTCGGAAGCGGCAGCCTCGGAACCCGCGGCGGACGTCGCCGCGCTCGCCTGCGGCCTCTGCGCGCTTCCGGCCGCCGGGGCGGGCGTCGGCGCGCCGTTCGCGGCAGGCTTGCCGATCCCGTGCTTCTGCAGTTCCATCAACACGCGATTCTTCAGCGCGAGCAGTTGCTGCAGGCTCGACGGTCGCGCTTGCGACGCGCCCGTCGCCGCCTGCGTCGACGAACCCGACGGCGCCTGATTCGCGGCGCCAGGGGCGAGCAACGCTTCCGCGCCGGCCGCCGATGCGCCGCTCGCGGCGGCGGGGGCTTGCTGAATCGAACCGCTCCAGACGTGCGAACTGCCGACCCCGGACGACGCCGCAGGAGCCACCGACTGCGCGACAGCGGACGGCGCATGCGCCGATGCGGCGCCGGGCGCCGATGCGCCGTTCGCGCTCGACGCCGTACCGGCGGCGGCGGAAGCCGCAAGCGCCGCCGCGGCGTGCGACGCCGCCGACGTCGCCGCCGGATGCGAAGCCGCAGCCGGTGCCGCCGACGCAGCCGCATGCGACGCCGCGCCCGAAGCCGAAGCCGAAGCCGAAGCCGCAACCGCACCGCTAGCCGCGGCGCCGCTCGCGGCCGCACCGGCCGCCGCGCCCGTCGCATCGAGCGTCGGCACCGTCAATTGCGCGCCGATCTTCAAGCGGCTCGGATCGCGCTTCATGAACGCCTGCGGATTCGCGTCGAAGAGCGCGCGGCCCGCGCGGGCCAGCACGGCGGGATCGTGCGATTGCGTGACGGCGACGGCGATGTCGTTGAGCGACTGGCCGGGCCGCACGGTGATCGTGAGCGGCGCGGCCTGGTCGCCCGCCGCGGCGCTCGCCGCATCCGGCGCCGCGTGCGCGACGGTCGCGCCGGCAAGTGCAAGGAAGGCGATCGCGACGGCGCGTCGCGCGGACGGGAGGCCGTCAGAGATCGTCGTCGAAGAAAGGAATCGAAGCGTCATCGGCTTGGTCGCCGCGGCATTACGCGGCCTGGGTTCGCGTTTGGAATGAGACAAAATCGGACCGCAAATAAAAAAGCGTCGCGTGAAACGCGACGCTTTCGGGTTGTGTACGCGTCGTAATCGCGTAGTTTACTTTACTTGTCGAGCAGAATGCGCAGCATCCGGCGCAGCGGCTCGGCCGCCCCCCACAACAATTGGTCGCCGACGGTAAATGCCGACAGGTATTCGCCACCCATTGCGAGCTTGCGCAGGCGGCCGACCGGCACCGACAGCGTGCCCGTCACGACGGCGGGCGACAGATCGCGCATCGACGCTTCGCGCTCGTTCGGCACGACCTTCACCCAGTCGTTCGCCGACGCGAGGATGCCGTTGATCTCGTCGAGCGGCACGTCCTTCTTCAGCTTGATCGTCAGCGCCTGCGAGTGGCAGCGCATCGCGCCGATCCGCACGCACAGGCCATCGACCGGAATCGAGCCCGGCTCGCCCATCGCCGGCTTGCCGAGGATCTTGTTGGTTTCCGCGCCGCCCTTCCATTCTTCGCGCGACATGCCGTTGCCGAGATCCTTGTCGATCCACGGAATCAGCGAGCCCGCGAGCGGCACGCCGAACTGGCTCGTCGGCATCGCATCGCTGTTCATCGCGGCCAGCACGCGGCGGTCGATGTCGAGAATCGCCGACGCCGGATCGGCGAGCTGCGCCTGAACCGCGCCGTTCAGCGTGCCCATCTGCGCGAGCAGCTCGCGCATGTTCTGCGCGCCCGCGCCCGACGCGGCCTGGTACGTCATCGCCGTCATCCAGTCGACGAGGTTCTCGCGGAACAGGCCGCCCAGCGCCATCAGCATCAGGCTGACCGTGCAGTTGCCGCCGATGAAATCCTTCGTGCCCTTGACGAGCGCGTCCTTGATCACGTCGAGATTCACGGGATCGAGGACGATCACCGCGTCGTCCTTCATCCGCAGCGACGACGCCGCGTCGATCCAGTAGCCTTTCCAGCCGGCCGCGCGCAGCTTCGGGAACACGTCGTTCGTGTAGTCGCCGCCCTGGCACGTGATGATGACGTCGCACTTCTTCAGGTCGTCGATGCTCGTCGCATCCTTGAGCGTGGTCTCGTTTTTCGCGAATGACGGCGCCTTGCCGCCCGCGTTGCTGGTGCTGAAAAACACCGGCTCGATCAGATCGAAATCGCCTTCTTCCTGCATGCGCTGCATCAGCACGCTGCCGACCATGCCACGCCAACCTACGAGACCTACGTTCATGACTAACCCTTTGCTGGAGCTTCCCCGCCTTTTCCGCCCCCGGCGCGACCGCGCGGGGAAACAGGCGGGCACGACGGACGACGATCAGATTTTCGTGATCGTTTTCGTGATGATGATTTTGCCGACGAGAATGGCGCGCGCACCCGCACGGGCTTCATTGCCGTGGGATTTCAAGACCGGGGAGATCAGGGAATTCAGCGCCATCGTTCGAGTCTACACAAACCTAAGAGGCCGCACAACGGCCAGGAAAACCGGACGGACCCCGTTTTCGGGACCGCCCGGCCGGGCCGCGACGACGAACCGCGCCGAACGCGCGGCCCGTGCGCCGCAATTACAGCGCCGCGACGACCGCGTCGCCCATCGCCGCGGTGCCGACCTTGCTGCAGCCCGGCGTCGCGATGTCGGCCGTCCGGTAGCCCGCCTCGAGCACCTTCTTGACCGCGCTCTCGATCCGGTCCGCCTGCTCGGCGCGGTTCAGCGAATAGCGCAGCAGCATCGCGGCCGACAGGATCGTCGCGAGCGGATTCGCGACGCCCTTGCCCGCGATGTCCGGCGCGGAGCCGTGCGACGGCTCGTACAGGCCCTTGTTGTGCTTGTCGAGCGACGCCGACGGCAGCATGCCGATCGAGCCCGTCAGCATCGCGGCCTCGTCCGACAGGATGTCGCCGAACATGTTGCCCGTCACGACGACGTCGAACGACTTCGGCGCCTTCGCGAGCTGCATCGCCGCGTTGTCGACGTACATGTGCGACAGCCCGACGTCCGGATATTCCTTCGCGACGTCGATCATCACTTCCTTCCAGAGCTGCGACGTTTCGAGCACGTTCGCCTTGTCGACCGACGTCAGCTTCTTGCCGCGCTTCTGCGCGGCCTGGAACGCGACGTGCGCGATGCGGCGCACTTCCGGCTCCGAATAGCGCATCGTGTCGAAGCCTTCGCGCGCGCCGGCGAACGGGCCGTCCGGCGCCTGGCGGATGCCGCGCGGCTGGCCGAAGTAGATGTCGCCGTTCAGTTCGCGCACGATCAGGATGTCGAGGCCCGCGACCAGCTCGGGCTTGAGCGGCGACGCGTCGACGAGCTGCGGATAGCAGATCGCCGGGCGGAAGTTCGCGAACAATTCGAGATGCTTGCGCAGGCCGAGGATCGCCTGCTCGGGGCGCAGCGCGCGCTCGAGCGAGTCGTACTTCCAGTCGCCGACCGCGCCGAACAGGATCGCGTCCGCTTCCTTCGCGAGCTTCAGCGTCGCTTCCGGCAGCGGATGGCCGCTCGCCTCGTAGCCGGCGCCGCCGACAGGCGCCTGTTCGAGTTCGAACGGCTCGTTAAGCGCGTTCAGCACCTTCACCGCTTCGTTGACGATCTCCGGACCGATGCCGTCGCCGGGCAGCACTGCAATCTTCATGCGAAATTCCTGACTGGATGAATGGTTGGATTCGGACGAAGAGCGCGCGCCGGCCGTCGCGGCGCGCGCTCGCGCGAGTAACGGGCGGCGTCAGCCGATCAGCCGGTTGTCGAGCCAAGGCTGCTTCGCGAGCCGCTCCGCTTCGAACTGACGGATCTTGTCCGCGTGGCGAAGCGTGAGGCCGATGTCGTCGAAGCCGTTCACGAGGCAGTACTTGCGAAACGCGGTGATCTCGAACGGATACTCGCGGCCGTCCGGCGCGCGCACGACCTGCGCGTCGAGATCGATCGTGAGCTGATAGCCGTTGAACGCGTACGTCTCGTTGAACAGGTGGTCGACCTGCTGCTCGGTCAGCACGATCGGCAGCAAGCCGTTCTTGTAGCAGTTGTTGAAGAAGATGTCGGCGAAGCTCGGCGCGATGATCGCGCGAAAGCCGTACTGCTGCAGCGCCCACGGCGCGTGCTCGCGCGAGCTGCCGCAGCCGAAGTTCTTGCGCGCGAGCAGAACCGATGCGCCCTGGTAGCGCGGCTGGTTCAGCACGAAGTCCGGGTTCAGCGGACGCTGCGAGTTGTCCTGGCCGGGCTCGCCGTGATCGAGATAGCGCCATTCGTCGAACGCGTTCGGACCGAAGCCCGTGCGCTTGATCGATTTCAGGAACTGCTTCGGGATGATCGCGTCGGTGTCGACGTTCTCGCGATCGAGCGGCGCCGCGACGCCGGTATGCACATTGAATTTTTCCATGATCCGTCAACCAGATTGGAGGCCGGCCGCGCGGGCCGGCGAAATCGAATCGTCGCGCTCGCGCGCCGTCACTCCGCAGCCTTCTTGATCGCGTGGCCGGCGGCGTTGATGTCCTCGCCCATGCCCGCGACCGTGTTGCAGCCCGCAAGGCCGAACGCGAAGCCCGCCAGTGCGATCACGGCGACGAGCCGTCCGAAAAATGCCGTTGCTTTCACGCGCTCACCCCAGCTTGCGAATGTCGACGAAGTGGCCTTCGATCGCCGCCGCCGCGGCCATCGCCGGGCTGACGAGATGCGTGCGGCCGCCCTGGCCCTGGCGCCCCTCGAAGTTGCGGTTCGACGTCGACGCGCAGCGCTCGCCCGGCTCGAGCCGGTCGGCGTTCATCGCGAGGCACATCGAGCAGCCCGGCTCGCGCCATTCGAAGCCGGCTTCGGTGAACACCTTGTCGAGCCCTTCGCGCTCGGCCTGCGCCTTCACGAGGCCCGAGCCCGGCACGACCATCGCGAGACGCACGTTCGGCGCGACGCGGCGATTGAGCTTCTTGACGACGTACGCGGCCGCGCGGATGTCTTCGATCCGCGCGTTCGTGCACGAGCCGATGAAGATCTTGTCGACGTTGATCGCTTCGATCGGCGTATTCGGCGTGAGCGCCATGTAGGCGAGCGCGCGCTCCATCGCGTCGCGCTTGACCGGGTCCTTCTCGCGCTCGGGATCGGGCACGCGGCCGTCGATCGACGTGACCATTTCCGGCGACGTGCCCCACGTGACCTGCGGCACGATCTCCGCCGCGTTCAGCTCGACGACGGCGTCGAACTGCGCGCCTTCGTCGGACCGGAACGTCTTCCAGTATTCGACCGCCTGATTCCATTCCGCGCCCGTCGGCACGAACGGACGGCCCTTCAGGTATTCGACTGTCGTGTCGTCGACGGCGACCATGCCGGCGCGCGCGCCCGCCTCGATCGCCATGTTGCAGACCGTCATCCGGCCTTCCATCGACAGCGCGCGAATCGTCGAGCCGCCGAATTCGATCGCGTAGCCGGTGCCGCCCGCGGTGCCGATCTTGCCGATGATCGCGAGCACGATGTCCTTCGCGGTGCAGCCGCGCGGCAGCGGGCCCTCGACCTTCACGAGCATGTTCTTGCTCTTTTTCTGCAACAGCGTCTGCGTCGCGAGCACGTGCTCGACTTCCGACGTGCCGATGCCGTGCGCGAGCGCGCCGAACGCGCCGTGCGTCGACGTGTGCGAATCGCCGCACACGATCGTCATGCCCGGCAGCGTCGCGCCCTGCTCCGGGCCGATGATGTGGACGATGCCCTGGCGCACGTCGTTCATCTTGAATTGCGTGATGCCGTACGCGTCGCAGTTCGCGTCGAGCGTGTCGACCTGCAGCTTCGACACCGGATCGGCGATGCCGTGGCTGCGATCCGTCGTCGGCACGTTGTGATCGGAGACCGCGAGATTCGCGCTGATCCGCCACACCGGGCGCTGCGCGAGCTTCAGCCCCTCGAACGCCTGCGGGCTCGTGACTTCGTGCAGCAGTTGGCGATCGATGTAGAGCAGTGTGGTGCCGTCCTCTTCGGTGTGGACGACGTGCGAATTCCACAATTTGTCGTAGAGCGTCTGTGCCATGGGTATGCGGGGTCGTTGTAACGGCGAACAAGCGTTCGGATGTGCTCGATTATGCCATGCGAAGCACGCGCCTTTGTACCAGGCAAACTAAAAAACCTATAAAAAACAGTGAGTTGAGTGGTACAGCCGATACGGGTATCAGAATTACCCGGCATGATCCGGACGCGCTCGCGCCACCGGCGGCGCGAGCGCGTCGCTCACACCCATTCCTTCGGCTCGTCGTCGCCGTCGCTCAGCGTGAGCCCGCCCGCGGGCAGCGGCAAAGCGGTCCGATAGCGGACCTGCTTCAGCGCGAAGCTCGACCGGATGTTCGACACGCCGGGAATCGTCGTCAACTGATCGAGGATGAAGCGCTCGAGGCTCTTCATGCTCGGCACGACGACGCGCAGCAGGTAATCGGCGTCGCCCGACATCAGATAGCACTCCATCACCTCGGGCCGCTTGTCGATCGCTTCCTCGAAGCGGCGCAGCGCGTCCTCGACCTGCTTTTCGAGGCTCACCTGGATGAACACGTTGATCCGCAGCCCGAGCGGCTCCGGATTCAGCAGCGTCACCTGCTGCTTGATGAGGCCGAGCTTCTCGAGCGCGCGCACGCGGTTGAAGCACGGCGTCGGCGACAGGTTCACCGCGCGCGCGAGCTCCGCGTTCGTGATCCGCGCGTTCTGCTGCAGTTGATTGAGGATGCCGATGTCGATCCGGTCCAGCCGGCGGGAAGGAGCACTCATAGTACAAATATTCTGAAAACAGAGATTTTTCAGGAATTTATAAGTTACACGAAACCAAAATTCCAGCCAAAAGAGATGCACATTCTGCGGCTCCGTGGATAACCTTGATGCCTGTAGCTACCGATGTCGCTTCCTCGAACCCGCCCCACCTGGAGCCGCGCATGAACGACTTGTCGAACGGTATCCGCCCGGTCCTCTCGGCCGCGCGCCGCCACGACGACACCGATCCGCAGGAAACCGCCGAATGGCTGGACGCGCTCGACGGCGTCGTCGAGCACGCGGGCGCCGACCGCGCGCAGTACCTGCTCGCGCAGCTCGCCGAGCACGCGGCGCGCCGCCGGGTCGCGCCGCCGCACGCGAACACGACGCCGTACGTCAACACGATCCCGCTCGACGCGCAGCCGCCGTACCCGGGCGACCTTCAGCTCGAAGCGCGCCTCGCGGCCGTGCTGCGCTGGAACGCGCTCGCGATGGTGGTTCGCGCGAACCGCGCATACGGCGAGCTCGGCGGGCACATCGCGAGCTACGCATCGGCGGCCGATCTGTTCGAGGTCGGCTTCAACCACTTCTTCCGCGCGGCGGGCGACGCGACGGGCGGCGATCTCGTCTACTTCCAGCCGCACTCGTCGCCGGGCGTCTATGCGCGCGCGTTTCTCGAAGGTTTCCTGAGCGAAGCGCAGCTCGAGCACTATCGGCGCGAGATCGCCGGGCCGGGCCTCTGCTCGTATCCGCATCCTTGGCTGATGCCCGATTTCTGGCAGTTCCCGACGGGTTCGATGGGCATCGGCCCGATCAATGCGATCTATCAGGCGCGCTTCATGCGCTATCTGCAGAACCGCGGGCTGCTGCGCACCGACGGCCGCAAGGTGTGGGGCTTCTTCGGCGACGGCGAGATGGACGAGCCCGAATCGATCGGCGCGCTGTCGCTCGCGGCGCGCGAAGGGCTCGACAATCTCGTGTTCGTGATCAACTGCAACCTGCAGCGCCTCGACGGCCCGGTGCGCGGCAACGGCCGCATCGTCGACGAGCTCGAATCGCAGTTCGCGGGCGCCGGCTGGAACGTGATCAAGGTGCTGTGGGGCTCGGACTGGGACGCCCTCTTCGCGCGCGACGCGACGGGCGCGCTCGCGCGCGCGTTCGCGCAGACGGTCGACGGCCAGTTCCAGACGTTCTCCGCGAACGACGGCGCGTACAACCGCGAACGCTTCTTTGGCCAGGACGATGCGCTCGCCGCGCTCGTCGCGCATCTGCGCGACGAGGACATCGACCGGCTGCGCCGCGGCGGCCACGACGCGCGCAAACTGTACGCCGCATACGACCGCGCGGCCCGCCACGAGGGCCGGCCGACCGTGATCCTCGCGAAGACGATGAAGGGCTTCGGCATGGGCGCGATCGGCCAGGGCCGGATGACGACCCATCAGCAGAAGAAGCTCGACGTCGAGCATCTGCTCGCGTTCCGCGATCGTTTCGAGCTGCCGCTCTCCGACGACGACGTCGAGCAACTGCGTTTCTACAAGCCCGCGCAAGACAGCCCGGAGATGCGATACCTGCATGCGCGCCGGGCTGCCCTGGGAGGCTGCCTGCCCAGAAGGCGGGCAGCGGCGACGACGGCATCGACCGTGCCGTCGTTGCCGTCCTGGGGGCAATTCGCGCTCGACGCCGGCGGCCGCGAGATGTCGACGACGATGGCGATCGTGCGGATGCTGGGCGGCCTGCTGAAGGACGCGGCGCTCGGGCCGCGCGTCGTGCCCGTCGTCGCCGACGAGGCGCGCACGTTCGGGATGGCGAACCTGTTCCGGCAGGTCGGCATCTACTCGCCGCTCGGCCAGCGCTACGAGCCGGAAGACCTCGGCTCGATGCTCTACTACCGCGAGGACACGCGCGGACAGATCCTCGAGGAAGGCATCTCGGAGGCGGGCGCGATGTCGTCGTGGATCGCCGCGGCGACGTCGTACAGCGTGCACGATCTGCCGATGCTGCCGTTCTACATCTACTACTCGATGTTCGGCTTCCAGCGGATCGGCGATCTGATCTGGGCCGCCGCCGACCAGCGCGCGCGCGGCTTCCTGATCGGCGCGACCGCCGGCAAGACGACGCTCGGCGGCGAAGGGCTCCAGCACCAGGACGGCACGAGCCATCTCGCCGCGTCGACGGTGCCGAACTGCCGCGCGTGGGACCCGGCGTTCGCGTACGAAGTCGCGGTGATCGTCGACGAAGGAATGCACGAGATGATCGAGCGGCAGCGCGACACGTTCTACTACCTGACCGTCACGAACGAGAACTACGCACAGCCGTCGCTGCCCGCCGATCGCGCCGACGCGGTGCGCGACGGCATTCTCAAGGGCATGTACCCGCTCGACGCGGCGGCGCTGCCCGCCGCGCAGGTGCAGTTGCTCGGCTCGGGCGCGATTCTCGGCGAAGCGCAGGCGGCCGCGCGGATGCTGCGCGACGACTGGCACATCGACGCGGCCGTCTGGAGCGTGACGAGCTTCACCGAGCTGCAACGCGACGGCATCGCGGCCGAGCGCGCGCGGCGCCTCTTCGATGCCGACGAAATGAACAAAAACGCGACGCCTTACGTCACGTCCGCGCTCGCCGCGACGCAAGGGCCGGTGATCGCCGCGACCGACTATGCGCGCGCGCTGCCCGAGCTGATCCGCGCGTACGTGCCGCGCCGCTACGTGACGCTCGGCACCGACGGCTTCGGCCGCAGCGACACGCGCCAGGCGCTGCGCGCGTTCTTCGAGGTCGATCGCGGCTCGATCGTGATCGCCGCGCTGCGAGCGCTCGCCGACGACGGGGTCGTGACGCGCGACGTCGTGCGCGATGCGATCGAGCGCTACGGCAAGCGCGACACGTCGCGCACGCCGCCGTGGGAGCGGTGACGGCGCGAGCGTGATGCGACCGACGCCCGTTTCAGCGGGTCGCGCGCGCGTCTCCGACGCGATGGCTTCGCTCGGCGCGCGCCATGCGGGCATCTGCGCGCGCCGGGCCAATCCCATCTCGCCCCAGCGCCAACGCCTGCCGGCCGCTCACCACCCGAATCCCATCTGCTCGCGCCCCAGCGCGGTCAGATCGTCCGCCTGCGCACGCCCGACGAAATCCGTCTCGAAGTGATCGGCCGGGAAATCCGGCGGACTCTCGCCGCGCAGGAAGCTCGACAACTGCCGCTTCAGGTAAGCGTCGTTCTTCGCGCAGCCCGGCGCCGACGCGATGTACATCACGTTGCTGTAGCCCGTCCCGCGATGCGCGTCCTCGACCGCATGCACGACGTCGCCGTGCCAGAACACCGCATCGCCCGGCTGCATCTGCGGAATCGGCACGAGCGCGGCGAGCAGCGGCGCGTGCCACGCCGGCAGCACCGACAGCGCACGGCCCGGCCGCGCGCCGCACAGGTCGTCGTCAGGCACGTCGTCCTGCAGCGCGCGCAGCACGACGTAGGCCATCGCGTTCGCGATCGGGATCAGCTGCAGCGTCCCGTCGCCCGGCCCTTGCGGCGTCAGCGCGGTCCAGCCCTGGAACGTGCGGAACATCGAGCAGACGGCGGGCGACGGAATCTCCTCGACGTCCGCCCGGAACGCCGCGTCGAACGGATCGTACGCGCGCCAGTCGCCCCCAAGCACGTGCCGATAGACGCGCCGGAAGTTCGGCCCGAGCCAGCGTTCGACAGAGCCGCCGTCGACGTGCGGCGACAAGCCGAGCGACGACGAGCCCGGCGGCCGACGGCGGATGCGGTCCGCATAGGCCGGCGCGCGCGCCGGATCGAAATGCACGCGCCCTTCGCCCTGCGCGCGCCACAGCCGGTTCAGGAACGCGCGCGCCTGCGTCAGTTCGGGCGACTGGCGCGCGGCGATCTGCGGCTTCGACCAATAAACGCCGTAGATCTGCGGCTTGCCCGACGCGAGCGTGCCGAAATAACGGTCTTCCGCGCGATGGGCAAGCTTGTCGTCGAGCCGGTTCGACTCGACGTACGCGGCGATCTCGTCGTTCCAGTCGCTCGCCTGCCGCACGTCGAACACGCCGCGGATCACGCACGCGCCGCGCGTCCTGAGCGCGGCGAGCGACGCCGAATCGACGCGATCCGCGGCGACGTCGGCGAAGCGCAGCACGGGAATCGTGTCGCGGCCTTGCGCGCGATCGGCCAGGATCGCGTCGGCTTGGCGCGCGATCTCGCCTTCGAGCTCGCGAAACACCTGCGCGCGGTTCGGCAGTGCGGCGCGCAGCACTGCTTTCGTCGTGCGGATCGCCGCCGGCAGGTCGTCGATATGAAACGGCATCGGATGTCTCCTTGATCTGATTCTGGATGGGCTCGGCGTACGCCAACGCGCCCATTCAGCGTAGATCGCCCGATTCGCGAGAAGTGATGCAATTGCGCCAACCATCGATAGAATTACGCCAGCCGTCCCGGACGTGCGCGCCGAAGGTCGAAAGGACTGCCATGCGGCCTGGCGCGGGACGGGCGCGGGAGCACACAACGCACAACGCGCGACGGCACGGCTTGCGGCGTCGCAGCGCATACAAACGAGGGGAAGAGAGAGACGACGCGGCAGCGACAGCGGCCGCGTCCGTCGCGCAGCCACCGATCAGCGCGCCATCACCGGCGGCGCGAACATGTAGTGCCCGCTCGAGAACATCGCGGCGCGATGCGCGCCGCATAGCGACCGGGCCGTCTCGCGCGAGCGCGGCGTGTTCGACATCGCCGCCGCGTTATAGGCGGCCATCGCAACGAGCGCGCGCGCCCAGCCGGGCGATGCGTCGTCCCGCGCACCGGCAGGAACGGGCTGCGCCCATTGCCGGCAGTCGGCCGCCGCCGATCGCGCAGGCATCGGAAGCGCGGCCCGCTGCACGTTGTCCTCGGCGACGCCGGCAATCGCGCCTTCGATCGTCAGCAAACAGGCCAGCGCCGCGATAAGCCGCCTTGCGCACATACGCTCCACCTCGCAAAAGATAGGGAATGCGCGCATTCCAGACGGCTGCGCGCGGCGCCGCTTGCCGCTTCTACCGCATCGCGCCCGTTCTCTCCACCTGCGCGAGCACGCGATCGTCGGCCGCACGACTGCCGCCGAAGGGCTTTGCCACGCGCCGCACGTATTCCCGCCTCGAAGCGGCGACGCGCACGTCTACTCCGGCTCGTGGCAGCATACGCACAGCTTGTTGCCGTCGAGATCGCGAAAATACGCGCCGTAGTAGTTCGGGTGGTAGTGGGGCCGCAAGCCGGGCGCGCCTTCGCTCGTGCCGCCCGCCTGCAGCGCGAGCGCGTACACGCGGTCGACCATCGCGCGATTCGCCGCGAGCAACGCGGTCATCTGGCCGTTGCCGGGCGAGTGCGGCGCGCCGTCGAACGGCAGGCCGATCAGGAACAGCGGACGCGGCGCGTCGGCCGGCATCCAGCCGGTCCAACCGTCGGGATCGCGGAACTTGAGCGCGAGCTGCAACGCTTCCATCAACGGCGCGTAGAACGCATAAGCGCGTTCGACGTCGGTTACGCCCATGCAGACATGTGAAAACATTTGCGTGCCTCCCGTGTCGTCGAAACCCGACGATGATGCCACACGCGCGCGCCGCGTGAACGAACGGAGGACGACATGAAGCCGCGCTACGAACGCGTCGCGATTCCGGAAGGCTGCTCGGTCCGCGTCTATCGGCGCAGGCTCGCGCAGATTCCGTTCGAATGGCACCACCATCCGGAATACGAGCTGACGCTCACGCTGAACAGCCGCGGCAAGCGCTTCGTCGGCGATCACGTCGCCGACTACGCGGGCGACGATCTCGTGCTCGTGCCGCCGAACCTGCCGCATACATGGGCATCGGACGCGCGCCTCGATCCGGACGCGCCGCTCGTCGCGCTCGTCGTCTGGTTCGACGGCGGCTGGGCGCAGCGCGTCGCCGACTGCTGCCCCGAATTCGCAGGCCTGCGCACGCTGCTGCGCCGAGCCGCGCCCGGACTCGCGTTCGGGCCGGACGCCGCGGCCGAGATGCGCGCGCGGCTGCCCGCGCTCGTCGACCGCGCGCCGCGCGTGCGGCTCGCGGCCGCGCTCGACGTCCTCGCGCTCCTCGCCGACGCGCCCGCGGCGCCGCTCGCGACGGCCGCCGCATACCGCACCGCCGACGGCGCCGCGCTCGCGCCCGAAGCCGAGCGCCTCGACCGCGTGCTCGACCTGCTCGACCACCGCTTTCACGAACCGCTGCGCATCGCCGAACTCGCGGCGGTCGCGCACCTGTCCGAACGCTCGCTGCAACGGCGGTTCGCGCAGCACGTCGGCGATAGCATCGGCCGCTATCTGCAGCGGCTGCGGCTCGCGCACGCGGCGCGGCTGCTCGCGTCGACCGACTGGCCGGTGTCGCTCGTCGCGACGCGCTCCGGCTATGCGAATCTCGCGAACTTCAATCGCCAGTTCCTCGCCTCGCGACAGTTGACGCCGCGCGCATATCGGCAATTTCTCGCCGAGCACGGCCGCACGCCCGACGACGCGCCGGCACAAACGGAAGGCATCGACGTGCGCCCGCCGTCGCTCGAGCGCGGTACGGCCGCGAAAACCCGCCGCTGAAAAACAAACACCCCGACGGGCGAACCGTCGGGGTGTTTCATCCTGCGTTGCACGCACCGCGCGCGGCGGACTGCCCGCGCGCGCCGCGCGCCGCCGATCAGCGCTGATCGATCGGCTTCGCCGTACGCGGCGTCTCGCCGATGAACAGCTGACGCGGACGACCGATCTTCTGCTCGGGATCGGCGATCATCTCGTTCCACTGCGCGATCCAGCCGACCGTACGCGCCATCGCGAAGATGCAGGTGAACATCGACGTCGGGATGCCCAGCGCGCGCTGGACGATGCCCGAGTAGAAATCGACGTTCGGGTACAGCTTGCGCGACACGAAGTATTCGTCTTCGAGCGCGATCTTCTCGAGCTGCATCGCGAGCTTGAAGAGCGGGTCGTCGTGCAGGCCCAGCTCGTTCAGCACTTCGTAGCAGGTCTCGCGCATCAGCTTCGCGCGCGGGTCGTAGTTCTTGTACACGCGGTGGCCGAAGCCCATCAGCTTCACGCCCGAGTTCTTGTCCTTCACCTGCTTGATGAACTCGGGGATGTTGTCCGGCGTGCCGATCTGCTCGAGCATGTTCAGCGCGGCTTCGTTCGCGCCGCCGTGCGCCGGGCCCCACAGACACGCGATGCCGGCCGCGATGCACGCGAACGGGTTCGCGCCCGACGAGCCCGCGAGGCGGACCGTCGACGTCGACGCGTTCTGCTCGTGGTCGGCGTGCAGGATCAGGATGCGGTCGAGCGCGCGGACCAGCACGTCGTTGACCTTGTACTCTTCGCACGGGTTCGCGAACATCATGCGCATGAAGTTCGCGCTGTACGACAGGTCGTTGCGCGGATAGACGAACGGCTGGCCGATGCTGTACTTGAACGCCATCGCGACGAGCGTCGGCAGCTTCGCGATCATGCGGATCGCCGACACTTCGCGGTGACGCGGCTCGTTGATGTCGAGCGAGTCGTGGTAGAACGCGGACAGCGCGCCGACCGCGGCGACGAGGATCGCCATCGGGTGCGCGTCGCGGCGGAAGCCGCGGAAGAAGAACTGCATCTGCTCGTGCACCATCGTGTGCTTCGTGACGGTGGCGACGAATTCCTTCTTCTGCGCGGCGTTCGGCAGCTCGCCCTTCAGCAGCAGATAGCAGGTTTCGAGGAAGTCCGCGTTTTCGGCGAGATTGTCGATCGGGAAGCCGCGGTACAGCAGCTCGCCCTTGTCGCCGTCGATGTACGTGATCGCCGAGTTGCAAGACGCCGTCGACATGAAGCCCGGGTCATACGTGAACTTGCCGGTCTGACCGTACAGCTTGCGGATATCGATTACGTCCGGGCCCATCGTACCCTTGTAAATCGGCAGTTCGACGCTCGGCGAGTTGTCGCTGAACGATAGCGTGGCTTTAACATCAGACGGGGTCATGACACATCCTCAATCGAAAAAAGAAACGGACTCGATAACGGGCACAACGCTCTCAAACGCTGCGCAGCATCTCCAGCAGCCTGGACACGTCCGGGCCGGCAAAGTCGCCCTCTGGTTCCTTGCGTGCGAGCAGCAAGTCCATCAGGTCGTTGTCGCTTAGATCCAGCAGGCGCGACAGTGCGCTCACGTCTGCGTCGCTGAGGTCGTGCTCGTGTCTGTCGAAGAAACGCTCGAAAATCAGATCGTTTTCCAACAGACCGCGCCGCGCGCGCCAGCGGAGCCGCGCGCGGCGATGCGGGTCGGATTGATGCGACGATTCGCTCATGTCAGACCGCGCGGCGAACCATCAATTCCTTGATCTTGCCGATCGCCTTCGTCGGGTTCAGGCCCTTCGGGCACACGTCGACGCAGTTCATGATCGTATGGCAACGGAACAGACGGTACGGATCGTCGAGGTTGTCGAGGCGCTCGCCCGTCGCACGGTCGCGGCTGTCCGCGATGAAGCGATACGCCTGCAGCAGGCCCGCCGGGCCGACGAACTTGTCCGGATTCCACCAGAAGCTCGGGCACGACGTCGAGCAGCTCGCGCACAGAATGCACTCGTACAGGCCGTCGAGCTCGTCGCGCTCTTCCGGCGACTGCAGGCGCTCCTTCTCGGGCGGCGGCTCGTCGTTGATCAGGTACGGACGGATCGAGTGGTACTGATTGAAGAACTGCGTGAAGTCGCAGATCAGGTCGCGCACGACGGGCAGGCCCGGCAGCGGACGCAGCACGATCTTCTGCGGCAGGTCGTTCAGGTTCGTCAGGCACGCGAGGCCGTTCTTGCCGTTGATGTTCATCGCGTCCGAACCGCACACGCCTTCGCGGCACGAGCGGCGGAACGACAGCGTCTCGTCGACCGACTTCAGCTTGACGAGCGCGTCGAGCAGCATCCGCTCGTGCTGGAGCTCCAGCTCGTACGTCTGCATGCGCGGCGCCGCGTCCTTGTCCGGATCGTAGCGATAGATTTCGAAAATGCGTTTGGCCATTTCAGATTCCTTTGCGCTGGCTTAGAACGTACGCGCCTTCGGCGGCACGGACTCGACCGTCAGCGGCTTCATATGGACGGGCTTGTAGTCGAGGCGATCGCCTTCGCTGAACCACAGCGTGTGGCGCAGCCAGTTGTCGTCGTCGCGGTGCTCGTAGTCGCTGTGCGCATGCGCGCCGCGGCTTTCCTTGCGCGCTTCCGCCGACACCATCGTCGCGCGCGCGACCTCGATCAGGTTCGCCAGCTCGAGCGCTTCGACGCGCGCGGTGTTGAACACCTTCGACTTGTCCTTCAGGTGCACGTGCGTGACGCGCTCCTTCAGGCCCGCCATCTGCTGAACGCCTTCTTCCAGCAGCTTCGACGTGCGGAACACGCCCGCATGCTTTTGCATCGTCGCGCGGATGTCGTTCGCGATGTCCTGCGTGTACTCGCCGGACGTCGACTTCTCGAGCTTCGCGAGTCGCTCGAGCGAGAACTCGGCGGCGTCCGCCGGCAGCGGCTTGTGCTCCTTCTGGTTCTTCACGTGCTCGACGATGTGGTTGCCGGCCGCGCGGCCGAACACCACCAGATCGAGCAGCGAGTTCGTGCCGAGGCGGTTCGCGCCGTGCACGGACACGCACGAGCATTCGCCCACTGCATAGAAGCCGTTGATCGGCTCTTCGTGGCCGCGCGGCGTGCCGACGACCTGGCCGTGGATGTTGGTCGGGATGCCGCCCATCTGGTAATGGATCGTCGGCACGACCGGGATCGGTTCCTTGATGCAGTCGACGTTCGCGAACTTCAGCGCGATCTCGCGAATCGACGGCAGACGCTTCATGATCGTCTCGGCGCCGATGTGCGACAGGTCGAGCAGCACGTGGTCCTTGTTCGGGCCGACGCCGCGGCCTTCCTTGATTTCCTGGTCCATCGAGCGCGACACGAAATCGCGCGGCGCCAGATCCTTCAGCGTCGGCGCGTAGCGCTCCATGAAGCGCTCGCCGTTCGAGTTGCGCAGGATGCCGCCCTCGCCGCGCACGCCTTCGGTGATCAGCACGCCCGCGCCGGCGACGCCCGTCGGGTGGAACTGCCAGAACTCCATGTCCTGCAGCGCGACGCCCGAGCGGGCCGCCATGCCGAGGCCGTCGCCCGTGTTGATGAACGCGTTCGTCGACGCCGCGAAGATCCGGCCCGCGCCGCCCGTCGCGAACAGCGTGGTCTTGCCTTCGAGGATGTAGACGTCGCCCGTCTCCATTTCGAGGGCCGTGACGCCGAGCACGTCGCCGTCCGCGTCGCGGATCAGGTCGAGCGCCATCCATTCGACGAAGAACTGCGTCTTCGCCGCGACGTTCTGCTGGTACAGCGTGTGCAGCAGTGCGTGACCGGTGCGGTCCGCGGCCGCGCACGCGCGCTGGACCGGCTTCTCGCCGTAGTTCGCGGTGTGGCCGCCGAACGGGCGCTGGTAGATCGTGCCGTCCGCGTTGCGGTCGAACGGCATGCCGAAGTGCTCGAGCTCGTACACGGCGTTCGGCGCTTCACGGCACATGAACTCGATCGCGTCCTGGTCGCCGAGCCAGTCGGAGCCCTTGATCGTGTCGTAGAAGTGATAGTGCCAGTTGTCTTCGCTCATGTTGCCGAGCGACGCGCCGATCCCGCCTTGCGCGGCGACCGTGTGCGAACGGGTCGGGAACACTTTCGACAGCACGCAGACGGAGAGACCCGCACGCGACAGTTGCAGGGACGCGCGCATCCCCGAGCCGCCCGCGCCGACGATCACCACGTCGAACTTGCGACGCGGCAGGGAAGTTTTGATTGCAGCCATTCTTTTAAACTCTCCAGAGAATCTGCGCGGCGTAGCCCGCGCACGCGAGCAGCCAGACGATCGTCAGCGATTGCAGCAGCAGGCGCACGCCGACGGGCTTCACGTAGTCCATCCAGATGTCGCGCACGCCGACCCATGCGTGATAGAAGAGCGAAAGCAGCGTGACGAAGGTCGCGAGCTTCATCCATTGCGTCGCGAAGATCGACGCCCAGCCCTCGTACGAGAAATCGCGCGCCGTGAAGAACCAGACGAGCAGGATGACGGTGTAGATCGCCATCACGGTGGCGGTGACGCGCTGCGCGAGCCAATCGCGCAGACCATAGTGAGCGCCGACGACGAGGCGCTTCGAGCCGATACGGTTATTCGTGGCCATTTTCTTAGAATGCTCCGAACAGTTTGAGCGCGACGGCGATCGTGAGGACGGTCGACACGACGAACACGACGACCGACGTCTTCTGGCCGCGCTCCTTCGACACCGCGTCGTGGTTCATGTCCATCATCAGATGGCGGACCCCGGCGCAGAAATGGAACAGGAACGCCCACGACAGCGCGAGGACGATCAGCTTGACGACGATGTTGGAGAGGAACGCCTTGAAGACTTCGAAGCTGAGTTCGGACGTCAGGCTTTGGTCGAAGAGGAAAAGCAGGAAAGGAAGGAACAGGAACAGCAGCGCACCGCTGACCCGGTGCAGAATCGAAACCCGGGCCGCGAGCGGCATACGGTATTTGAGCGTGATGTCGCCGAACCCGATGTTCCGGTACTCCGGCCTCGGTTTTCTTACTGTTTCAGTCATGCTAGACCCCTACTATGTTGTCACACTAATCCGTGATTTTAGCGCCTTTTTATTTCGCGCTGCAGCGAAAGCTCTGCTCTGGAGCGTTGCATTCCACGGAATAAACGCGGCGCGAAACGTGCCATGCGCGTGGGGCGCGCAATTACCTGTCGTTTCGCCTTACCTTGATTCAGGCTGCGCCTTACCTTGAATCCGACATTCAGCTCAAATCGTTCTGATAGTAGTACCCGGTTGTGACATACCATCCGCGCCGCACTTCGACGGGACGATCGCCATACGTGTACGACACGCGCTCGACCGACAGCAGCGGAAAGCCCGGCGGCACGCCGAGCAGGTCCGCGACGGAAGGCTCGGCCGCGATCGCGCGAATCTTCTCGCTCGCGCGGATCATCCGCGTGCCGAACTCGCTCTCGAACATCGCGTACAGCGGCCCCTTGTATTCGCTCAGACGCTCGAACGTGAGCCCGCGGAACATCGCGCCCGGCAGCCAGATCTCGTCGAGCACCGTGACGACGCTGTCGAACTCGAGCAGGCGCCGCACCTGGACGACGGGATCGGCGGGCTTCAGATCGAGCTGGCGCGCGATCTCGGCCGGCGCGCGCATCCGCCGGCACTCGAGCAGGCGGCTCACGTGCGGATGCTCGACGCCGTCGTCGGCGAGGAGCCGCAGGAAACGGAATTGCGCGCGCTCCTCGCTATGGGTCGCGACGAACGTGCCCTTGCCCTGGCGGCGCACGAGCAGGTTGTCGGCCGCAAGCTCGTCGATCGCCTTGCGCACCGTGCCCTGGCTCACCTTGTATCGGCTGGCGAGCTCCACTTCGCTCGGGATGATCTCGCCCGGCTTCCAGTCGCCCGCCTCGAGGCTTTGCGTGATCAGCGCCTTGATCTGCTGGTAAAGTGGGCTGAAAGTCGGCGAAGGCGAAGGCGCGGCCGCGGCCTCGCCGCCGGGCTGCGTGGAGCCGGCCGCGCCGTTCGGATTGGGTGCGCTCGCCTGATTGGAAGTCATGGCGCGCATTTCAACATAAACCCCGCTTTTCCGTCCAGATTTTTCCCTCGAAAACATCTGTCTTATATAAGACATAAGATACTGTTTGACTTTACCCGTCCCGACTCCTAAACTCCGGGGCGAGCAAGGGTTCGCGGGGTTGCAGCGCGCGTCCCGGGCTACGTGCCTAGCCTATCTTCAGGCGCGCCGCGCATGCGCCGCGAGTCCTCCGCCCTGCTTTAAAGCAACGCTTCGTGTAACGCGCATAAAATGGCGTTTTCCCTAGCGTCCCACGCTCAATGTCCTGGAGATTTCTCAATGGCTAAGCCCGCAAAGCGCGTTGCCGTCACCGGCGCCGCAGGTCAAATCGCTTACTCGCTGCTGTTCCGCATCGCGAACGGCGACCTGCTCGGCAAGGACCAGCCGGTCATCCTGCAACTGCTCGACCTCCCGCAAGCGCAAGGCGCCGTCAAAGGCGTCGTGATGGAACTGGACGACTGCGCGTTCCCGCTGCTCGCGGGCGTCGTGATCACCGACGACCCGAAGGTCGCGTTCAAGGATGCCGACGTCGCGCTGCTGGTCGGCGCCCGCCCGCGCTCGAAGGGCATGGAGCGCAAGGATCTGCTGTCGGCCAACGCGGAAATCTTCACGGTCCAGGGCGCCGCGCTGAACGAAGTCGCGAGCCGCGACGTGAAGGTGCTGGTCGTCGGCAACCCGGCCAACACGAACGCGTACATCGCGATGAAGTCGGCGCCGGACCTGCCGAAGAAGAACTTCACCGCGATGCTGCGCCTCGATCACAACCGGGCGCTGTCGCAGCTCGCGGCCAAGTCGGGCAAGCCGGTCGCGTCGATCGAGAAGCTCGCCGTGTGGGGCAACCACTCGCCGACGATGTACCCCGACTTCCGCTTCGCGACCGCCGAAGGCAAATCGCTGCTGAAGCTGATCAACGACGACGTGTGGAACCGCGACACGTTCATCCCGACCGTCGGCAAGCGCGGCGCGGCGATCATCGAAGCGCGCGGCCTGTCGTCGGCGGCGTCGGCGGCGAACGCGGCGATCGACCACGTCCGCGACTGGGTGCTCGGCACGAACGGCAAGTGGGTCACGATGGGCATCCCGTCGGACGGCTCGTACGGCATCCCCGAGGACATCATCTACGGCGTGCCGGTGATCTGCGAAAACGGCGAGTACAAGCGCGTCGAAGGCCTCGAAATCGACGCGTTCTCGCGTGAGAAGATGGACGGCACGCTGGCCGAGCTGCTCGAAGAGCGCGACGGCGTCGCCCACCTGCTGAAGTAATGCCCTTCGCCCGGGCCCGCCGCGCGGCGGCGGACCGGGCGGCCGGCGGGGCCGGGCACGGCGCCCGGCCCCGCCGGCAATCCGATTCGCACGGGCTTTGTGCCCGGCGCCACGCATCGGCGCCGCCCCAGAGCCCGTACGAATCCGATGTTCCACGTTGGCCCAGATCCTGACCTGACGCAGAAGAACAGATGTCCGCGCTCACACCCGCAGAAGTGCTGTACGAAGGCGTTGCGCCGCCCGCGATCCCGCCGTGCTGCGATCATTACGCGGGCAGCGAGAAGCTGATGCTGAAATCGCTCGCGCTGCAGACCGAGCTCGGCCCCGTCTTCGACATCACGCTCGACTGCGAGGACGGCGCCGCCGTCGGCCGCGAGGCCGAGCACGCGGCGCTCGTCGCGGCGCTCGTCGGCGGCGACGCGAACCGCTTCGGGCGCGTCGGCGCCCGGATCCACGACATTTCCCACCCTCACTGGCGCGACGACGTGCGCATCGTCCTGCGCGCGGCGCGCCCGCCCGCCTATCTGACGCTGCCGAAGGTCGGCGGCGCGGCCGACGCGGCCGAAATGTGCGCGTTCATCGAGGCTTCCCGCCGCGAGCTCGGCATCGCGCGGCCGATCCCCGTCGACGTGCTGATCGAGACGCACGGCGCGCTCGCCGACGCTGCGCAAATCGCCGCGCTGCCGACCGTCGCGACGCTGAGCTTCGGCCTGATGGACTTCGTGTCCGCGCATCACGGCGCGATTCCGGACGACGCGATGCGCGCGCCCGGCCAGTTCGACCACCCGCTCGTGCGCCGCGCGAAGCTCGAGATCGCCGCCGCGTGCCATGCGCACGGCAAGACCCCGTCGCACAACGTGACGACCGAGGTGCGCGACATGCGCGTCGTCGCGGGCGACGCGCGCCGCGCCCGCGAGGAATTCGGCTACACGCGGATGTGGAGCATCCATCCGGCGCAGATCCGCGAGATCGTCGCGGCGTTCGCGCCGCGCGCGGGCGAAATCGCGCGCGCGACCGGGATCCTGCTTGCCGCGCAGGCGGCCGACTGGGGCCCGACGCGCCACGACGACGCGCTGCACGACCGGGCGAGCTACCGCTACTACTGGTCGGTGCTGCGCCGCGCGCGGGCGACCGGCCAGCCGCTGCCGGCGGAATCGGCGCCGCTCTTTCGAGACGCGGACGAACGGGCGGCGGAGCGACGCGAAGCATGAACGGTGCACGGGGCGCAAAAACTGAATTCGACCGGCCAAATAGGTGAAAATAGCGGCCGCTGCGCGCTTCCGGGGCGCGTGCAGTTCAACCCGGTGGACGAGCTGTGCGTCCGCCCTTGTTAACCGATTAAATGTAAGGTTCTGACTCCATGAAGAAACTGCTGATCGCCACCGTCATTGGCGCTCTGTCCGCCACGATGCTGGCCGCGGCGCCGAGCGCGTTCGCTCAGGACTCGTCCGCCACCGCGAAGAAGGCCACGCCGAAGCGCCCCGCGCCGAAGCGCCATCTGATCCCGCGCAGCAAGAAGGCGCAGGCGCGCGCGGCCGCGAAAACCGATCCGGTGCCGGAAGGCGCGGTCAAGTGGTCCTGTAAGGACGGCCTGTCGTACGATCTCGCGGGCGACATGAAGCGCGACCAGATCGTCACGGTCCACTGGGCCAACAAGAACTACAAGCTGCCCCGTCAGCAGACGACGACGGGCGCGGACGTGTTCTACGACCCGGCAAGCGGCATGAAGCTCGTCGTGATCCCGACGAAGGCGATGCTCTTCAGCGACAAGGACGACAGCCGCCTCGCCGACGAGTGCCAGACGCCCGAAATGGCGGCCGGCAACGCGGTCGCGCCGACCCAGTCGAACGAGCTGAAGCCGGCGAACTGAGGTCGATCCCGACAGGAGCTTCGATGTCCGCCCCGATCCCGAACGTCCGGCCCGCGCCGGATTCAGTGCTGGTCGATATCGCCGACTACGTGCTGAACCATCGCATCGACAGTGCGCTCGCGCTCGAAACCGCGCGCCACTGCCTGATCGATACGCTCGGGTGCGGACTCGAAGCGCTGTCGTATCCCGCCTGCACCAAGCTGCTGGGGCCGATCGTGCCGGGCACGATCGTGCCGCACGGCGCGAAGGTGCCCGGCACGCCATTCCAGCTCGATCCGGTGCAGGCCGCGTTCAACATCGGCGCGGCGATCCGCTGGCTCGACTTCAACGACACCTGGCTCGCGGCCGAATGGGGCCATCCGTCCGACAACCTGGGCGGCATCCTCGCGACGGCCGACTGGCTGTCGCGCACCGCGATCGCGGCCGGCAAGCGGCCGCTCGCGATGAAGGACGTGCTCGTCGCGATGATCCACGCGCACGAGATCCAGGGCTGCCTCGCGCTCGAGAATTCGTTCAATCAGGTCGGCCTCGACCACGTGCTGCTCGTGAAGGTCGCGTCGACCGCGGCCGTCGGCCGCCTGCTCGGCCTGTCGCGCGACGAGCTGATCAACGCGCTGTCGCTCGCGTTCGTCGACGGCCAGGCGCTGCGCACCTACCGCCACGCGCCGAACACCGGTTCGCGCAAGTCGTGGGCGGCGGGCGACGCGACGTCGCGCGCCGTGCGCCTCGCGCTGATCGCGAAGACGGGCGAGATGGGCTATCCGTCCGCGCTGACCGCGAAGACCTGGGGCTTCTACGACGTGTCGTTCGGCGGCAGGCCGTTCCGCTTCCAGCGCCCGTACGGCACGTACGTGATGGAAAACGTGCTGTTCAAGATCTCGTATCCGGCCGAATTCCATGCGCAGACGGCCGTCGAGGCCGCGATGACGCTGCACGCGCAGCTCGCGGCCGCCGGCCGCACGGCGGACGAGATCCGCCGCGTCGCGGTGCGCACGCACGCGGCGGCGATCCGCATCATCGACAAGCAGGGCCCGCTCGCGAACCCGGCGGACCGCGATCACTGCATCCAGTACATGATCGCCGTGCCGCTCCTGTTCGGCCGCCTCACGGCCGCCGACTACGAGGACGCGATCGCGGCCGACCCGAGGATCGACGCGTTGCGCGCGAAGATCGCGTGCGTCGAAGACCCGCAATTCACGCAGGATTACCACGATCCGGCGAAGCGCTCGATCGCGAATGCGCTGACGATCGAGTTCGACGACGGATCGACGCTCGCCGAAGTGGCGGTCGAGTATCCGATCGGCCATATGCGGCGGCGCGCCGACGGGATTCCGCTCCTCATCGACAAGTTCAGGACGAATCTCGCTCGCCGTTTCCCGGCGAAGCAGCAACAAGCGATTCTCGACGTGTCGCTGGACCAGGCAAAGCTCGAAGCGATGCCGGTCGATGAGTACGTCGATCTGTATGTGATATAGCCGTCAGATACAGGACTTCTTCTTTCCTAGCCTCAAACCCAGGAAATCACCATGGCCCACAATCTCCACAAAACACTCAAGGAATTCGACAGCGGTTCCGGCAAAGGCAAGTTCTACTCGCTGCCGAAGCTCGGCAAGGAACTGAAGACGAAGATCGAGCGCCTGCCGGTCTCGATCCGGATCGTGCTCGAGTCCGTGCTGCGCAACTACGACGGCAAGAAGATCACCGAAGAGCACATCGCGCAGCTGGCCAACTGGAAGCCGAATGCGAAGCGCGTCGACGAAATCCCGTTCGTCGTGTCGCGCGTCGTGCTGCAGGACTTCACGGGCGTGCCGCTCCTCGCCGACATCGCCGCGATGCGCGGCGTCGCGAAGCGCGCGGGCAAGAATCCGAAGAAGATCGAGCCGCTGGTTCCGGTGGATCTCGTCGTCGACCACTCGGTGCAGATCGACTACTTCCGCCAGAAGGACGCGCTCGACCTGAACATGAAGCTGGAGTTCCAGCGCAACAACGAGCGCTACCAGTTCATGAAGTGGGGCATGCAGGCGTTCGACACGTTCAAGGTCGTGCCGCCGGGCGTCGGCATCGTCCACCAGGTGAACCTCGAGTACCTCGCGCGCGGCGTCCACAAGAAGAAGGACGACGGCGACACCGTCTACTACCCCGACACGCTCGTCGGC
Organism: Burkholderia oklahomensis C6786; assembly: GCF_000959365.1. Taxonomy (NCBI): domain Bacteria; kingdom Pseudomonadati; phylum Pseudomonadota; class Betaproteobacteria; order Burkholderiales; family Burkholderiaceae; genus Burkholderia; species Burkholderia oklahomensis. The sequence continues at coordinate 1,225,546 of NZ_CP009556.1, read as the reverse complement.
ACCGACAGCCACACGACGATGATCAACGGCATCGGCGTCGTCGGCTGGGGCGTGGGCGGCATCGAAGCCGAAGCGGGCATGCTCGGCCAGCCGGTGTACTTCCTGACGCCGGACGTCGTCGGCGTCGAGCTGAAGGGCAAGCTGCGCGAAGGCGTGACGGCCACCGACCTGGTGCTGACCATCACCGAAATGCTGCGCAAGGAGAAGGTCGTCGGCAAGTTCGTCGAGTTCTTCGGCGTCGGCACGAAGACGCTCGCGCTGCCGGACCGCGCGACGATCGCGAACATGGCGCCGGAATACGGCGCGACGATGGGCTTCTTCCCGGTCGACGAGAAGACGATCGACTACTTCAAGGGCACGGGCCGCACGAAGGCGGAAATCGCCGCGTTCGAGAACTACTTCAAGGCGCAGGACCTGTTCGGCATCCCGAAGGCGGGCGACATCGACTACACGAAGACGCTGACGCTGGATCTGTCGACCGTCGCGCCGTCGCTGGCGGGCCCGAAGCGTCCGCAGGACCGCATCGAGATCGGCAACGTCAAGTCGACGTTCAGCGACCTGTTCTCGAAGCCCGTCGCGGAAAACGGCTTCGCGAAGAAGGCGGAAGACCTGAACGCCCAGTACAAGACGAGCAACGGCGTCGACGTGAAGAACGGCGACGTGCTGATCGCCGCGATCACGTCGTGCACGAACACGTCGAACCCGAGCGTGCTGCTGGCCGCCGGCCTCGTCGCGAAGAAGGCCGTCGAAGCCGGCCTGACCGTCGCGCCGCACATCAAGACGTCGCTTGCGCCGGGATCGCGGATCGTCACCGAGTACCTGACGAAGACGGGCCTCTTGCCCTACCTCGCGAAGCTCGGCTTCGAAGTCGCCGCGTACGGCTGCACGACCTGCATCGGCAACGCGGGCGACCTCACGCCCGAGCTGAACGAAGCGATCACGAAGAACGACATCGTCGCGGCGGCCGTGCTGTCGGGCAACCGCAACTTCGAAGCGCGCATCCACCCGAACATCCGCGCGAACTTCCTGGCGTCGCCGCCGCTCGTCGTCGCGTATGCGATCGCCGGCAACATCACGCGTGACCTGATGACCGAGCCGGTCGGCCAGGGCAAGGGCGGCAAGGACATCTACCTCGGCGACATCTGGCCGACGAGCGAAGAAGTCCAGTCGCTCCTCAAGTTCGCGCTCGATCCGGAGAAGTTCGAGAAGAACTACTCGCAGCTCACGAAGAAGGGCGACCTCTGGAGCAAGATCGAAGGCGAAAGCGGCCAGGTGTACGACTGGCCGAAGTCGACCTACATCGCGGAACCGCCGTTCTTCGGCAGCGAATTCTCGATGGAGCCGGCCGATTCGATCGCGGCGGTCAAGGGCGCGCGCGCGCTCGGCATCTTCGGCGATTCGGTGACGACCGACCACATCAGCCCGGCAGGCTCGATCAAGGAAGACTCGCCGGCAGGCAAGTGGCTGAAGGAAAACGGCGTGCAGAAGGCCGACTTCAACAGCTACGGCTCGCGCCGCGGCAACCACGACGTGATGATGCGCGGCACGTTCGCGAACGTCCGGATCAAGAACCTGATGATCCCGGCGAAGGCCGACGGCACGCGCGTCGAAGGCGGCCTGACGATCCACCAGCCGAGCGGCGAACAGCTGTCGATCTACGACGCGGCGATGAAGTACATCGACGCCGGCACGCCGACCGTCGTGTTCGCGGGCGAAGAGTACGGCACGGGCTCGTCGCGCGACTGGGCGGCGAAGGGCACGCAGCTGCTCGGCGTGAAGGCCGTGATCGCACGCAGCTTCGAGCGGATCCACCGTTCGAACCTGGTCGGCATGGGCGTGCTGCCGCTGCAGTTCAAGGGCTCGGACAGCATCCAGTCGCTCGGCATCACGGGCGACGAGACGTACGACATCGAAGGTCTCGGCGACGACTTCAAGCCGCAACAGGACGTCACGCTCGTGATCCATCGCAAGAACGGCGAAACGAAGCGCGTGCCGGTGCTGCTGCGCATCGATACGCCGATCGAAGTCGACTACTACAAGCACGGCGGCATCCTGCCGTTCGTGCTGCGCTCGCTGCTCGCAGCGTAAGCGTCCTGTTTTTTGCAGGGACCGCGCGACGCAGCGATGCGTGCGCGGTCGATTTGAAGCCCGGCCTGGCCGGGCTTTTTTTTTGTGCCGCGGGACGCCGCTCCCGACCACGAAAGCCGGCAGGCACGTTTTGCCGAAATTCGGCATCGACGCCGTTCGCTCGACGAAGTCGCGCCCGACCCCATCGACGATCCGAACCGCGATCGCCGGATGAAGACGCTTGCAACGACGCGAGTCGGTTGCGCCGCCTCCGCAACTATCGGTTCCGGCGAGCGGGAATCCGCCGCCACGTCAGCCATACGATCAGCGCGAACAGCACGTACGCGACCGTGAACACCCACGCCGGCAACTCGTAGTACAGCAGCCGGCCGACCCAGCGCTGCACGAAGCCCTGCGCACTTGGCGAACCGGTGCGCAGACGGTCTTCGAGCACGGTCAGCGGGCAATCGATGCCGAGCGCCGCCAACGCGGCGACGACGCCGATCGCAAGCAGATGGACGAGCCTGAACGTCCGGTCGCGCACCCATCGCCAGCCGAGCGCGGCGCCCGTCCAGATCGCGACGAGTCCGCCGACGATGAAAAGCACGATCAGCGCATGCAAGACGAGTACGGTATCGGCAAGCCAGGCCATGATGTCCTTTGAGCGGGCGTCGGGATTGCCGAACGGGCGGTCGCCGCGCGTCGATGCGGCGCTTGCCGCGGCCATGCCGTCCGCCGGTGCGTGGCGGACGCGGACGGACGCGGGCAGGCGCGGCCGCATCGACCGCTCGTGAGACGACGCCCGAGAGACGAATCGGATCGTCCGCCGCAAGCGCACCGCTTCGAACCGGGCGGCAACCGTCGCGCTCACGAGCGTTGCAGTCCCGCAAAACGGAGCATACGCCGATGCCGGCGCGCATCGACGCGGCGATCGAAGTCACTGGCCGACGACTGGTGCGGACTCGCGGCGGCATTGCGCCGTTCGCACTCGAATCGAGCGATTACCGGAGAAGAGATGTTTCCCGGACGGCCGCGCAACGCAGCGGCGCGTGCGCGGCGGGCGAACGGCCCGGCCACGCCGGGCGCGTTGATCGGCGAGAAGCGGTCGGATCGGCCGTCAGCTCGCCGGCTTGTCGAGCACCGCATACCATGAGCACACGACGCCTGCGGGCGCGACGCCGCCCGCTCCGTTCGAATGCGGCACGGTGCGCACGATCGACCCGACGAGCGCGGGCCGCTGCTTGGTGCCGTTCGGCCAGGCCGGGCTCAGATAGCCGACGTAGTCGTAGATCCATTCCTCGCCGCCCACCTTGCCGCGCCCCTGGAACCTCACGGTATTGGGCGCGCCGTAGTCGACATAGCCGCTCAGCGTCAGTTCCCATTCGTCGCCGTAGATGCGCCCCTTGAAGACGCCCATCGGCGCCTTGTCGATCTGGATGTTGGCGCGGCCGAACTCCAGCTTGTCGAAGTCTGTCGACAAGTTAGGATCATTGATCAAACTGCGGTACGTCCAGATGCCTGCCAGGCTGCCGATTTCCGGGTCATAGCTCATGTCGAACTCCTTGGTCGCACCGGATCGGCCTGAGCGCCAACCCGGAGCGGCACACGTGGAAAAGGAAACGGACCGCCAGCGAGGACGCGCGCGGCGCCCTCGCCGTCCTTCAGTCGGCGACCTCGAAATGCGGCTGCAATCCGGACACCGCGGCGATGGCGGCCTTCGCCGCGCTCGGCACGCCGCCCCCGCGGTGAACGAATTCCACCCGGAACTTCGCTTTCGGCACGTCGCCGGCCGGGATCACGCTCAACGGGAAATGCGCGACGACGTCCAGATGCGTCAGGCAATTCGCGCAATGCACGACGTTCCAGCGGCTCAGAACCGATTTGTGACCGAGGTAGTACTCGCGCGTCTTGCCGTTCGGGTCCGTCACGGTCGCGTACGCCTTCATGATGAAGGACCCTTGGAACTGCGCGCGGTCGATGCCCGTCACCGTCAGCTTTTTCGTGCTGTTTCCGGTCGGCACGGCCAACAAGGACGCCTTCAGCTCGGGCGCGATGTCGTCGAGCGAGCCCGGCCCGTACGTGAACCCGAGCTGGCGCTCGATGTTGATGCAGTCCTCGGACGTGTAGGCGTCGCCGGTGGACTTCTTGAACGGATTGAGCGGCGTCTCGAGACTGAGCGCCTGGCCCGGCGCGAAACCGGGGGTCGGCCCTTGCGAATCGCTCGCGTTCGTGCCCGGATAGTCGCGGATGATGTCGAGATGGTCGGTGTGCCCCGTCTGCTTTTGCCAGACCCAGAACATGCGATCGACGTTGCAGTGATGGAAGAAGAAGATCGGATCCATGCCGGCCGTGTTGTTTTCCCCCATGTCGCCGTTCGCGCCGGCGATCTGCCCGACTTCGTCGCCGGGCTGGTCGCCGAAATCGAAGCCGCCGACGGACAGATGGATGTCGTTGTGCGGCGATTCGACGGGCGTCACGTAGCCCGGGTTCGAGCTGTTCCATACCGATGCCGACGTCGTGTTGGAAAACACCGTGTAGTTCGGCGCCGACAGGCAGCGGACGTATTTCGCATAGACGCCGTTCCGGGTCGGATTGGGATCCTTCGGCGTCGGCGAGCTGCCGCGCAACCATGCCTTCACGTTGCTGTTGAGCAGTTCGGCATTCTTCTCCGGCAACGGGAACTTCGCATTATGTATCTTCGTCTGCTCGAGCGCTTCCGGCGTGCCGACGAGGCCGGACAACGGATAGCGCACCGTCACGTATCCCTTCGGCTTCTCGTAGATGTTGCTGTCGCCCGGCAGTCGATCGGACAGCGCTTCGGGCAGCACGAACGAGCGCAGCGGATTGTCGATCTTCTTGCCGTCCAGCTCGAACTGCTCCTGGGTCAGGATCGACGGAATGCCGTTCTTCAGCGAGTCCTCGTTCGTCTCGTCCCAGAACGGCATCGATACGCCCGGCACGATGCTCTGCAGCGCTTCTTCGAGCTTGTAGACGTACATCCGGTGCCAGGTCGGGAACAGCACGTTGCCATGATTGCAGTAGCCGCCCCAGTACGGATAGATGTCGTCAGGCGGCAGGTCGTCCACCGGCTTGCGATACTGGAACGGCTCGCCGTGGTAGCCGCCGAGCGCGAAGAACGATCTCGGATCCGACGGCGGCAACGCCTTGATGCCCGCCCATGCGCGCACGAGGTCTTCGAGCGGCTTCTTGTCCTCATTGCTGTCGTAGAGCTTCTGAAGATCGCGCAACGACCGGCGCACTCTCAATCCATTTACGTTAGACATGTCCACTCCTTTTATCGCGTAGCGTTGCGGGCCCTCGGCATGCCGCGGGATTTACGGATGACTGCGCCGTCTTGCAAGCACCCGCGCGATGGTCCCGGCCATGCCGGGAAACGCGCACGTGCTGCCCTCGCCCGGCGCGAGAACGGGCGGGCGAGCGACCGACGGATCGCCATCGGTAAATGGGGGTAAAGGGTTGTACTGGATGTTGAGCCGGACCTTGCCGGCCACGACATCGCCCGCCAGCAGCGCGATGATCATCAGCGCCTCGTCGAGCCCGGACGAAATGCCGCCGCCCGTGATGCGCGTGCCGTCGACGATATAGCGCGGATAGTCCGGCGCGACGTCGATGCGCGGAAACAGCCTGAGACATGGGAGAAACGCCCAATGCGTCGTCGCTTTGCAACCATCCAGATAACCGGCCGCCGCGGCAAGCAGCGCCCCTTCGCACACCGATGCCGCGTAATCGGCAGACGACGCCTGCCGCGACAGAAAATCCATGCGCGCCGAATCGAGCATCAAGCGCTGCAGCGCGGCGGGATCGCCGCCGGGCACCCAGAGCAGATCCATTTGCTCGACATCGCGAAAACTCGGCAAATCGCCACCGAGCGTCAGGCGGTCGCGCGTCGCGACGGAAGGACCGTCGAACGAGATCAGATGCACTTCGCGATGCGGCGCGTCGTGGATCACGTCGGGCTCGATCTGCGCCATCCAGTCGAACAGCTCGTGCGGCACCGCGACGTCGAGCAGGTCTACGCCGTCGTACACGACGATGCCGATCCGATAAGCGTCAGTTGATCGCATGGCTCGCCCTCGCCGTCGTTATCGCGTCGACCATCGCCCGCATCGCGACGTGATGGAGCATCATGCCGACCAGCATCGAGCACACCAGCCCATTGGCGCCCCACGGCCAGTCGACCAGATCCGCCCACGTCGTCAGCAGCATGGCCGACAGGTTCATCGCGAACATCATCGTGCCGAGCGCGACGGCGACATCGACGATCCGCCTGAATGGACGGACGCCGCGCTTTTGCTCGCCGTGCACGCTCAGGATGCTCGAGCCGAGCATCGCTGCCGCGGTGAACGGAAACAGGCGAACATGCAGGATCCAATCGTCGACGAAGGACGCACGGCTGCACAGTGCGAGCACCGCCTCCGGATAGGTAGAAGCAAAGTCCGCAAGCAGCGCGCCGCTCAACACGGCCGCGCCCGCGATCGGCGAAACGCTTGCGCGCAGGTCGCGACATGCGCGCGTCGTCCCGATGCTGGCAAGCGCAAGCGCGGCCAGCGCGTTCCATGCCCAGAACGTCGGCGCATGCGACGCGGCGACGGGCAGCACGCACGCGACCCAGCCCGCCAACGCGTGCAGCACGACGCGAGCCGAGCGCGCCCGATCGAAGCCGATGCTGGATGCACGGAACATCTGATGGTCCCCGTCATGTATTTCTTCGTGTTCGTGTGGCGCGGCTGCCTTTGGCGTGGCCTCGATTCCGATCGTTCGATTTCCGTCAGCGGCATCTCGCCTCGTCGACGACGGCTACGACGCACAACCGTCGTCGAAGGCAAAGCAATCGCGTCATGTCCTTCCGCTTCGACGCAAAGGAATTCCGGTGCGCGCGCGACATCGTCCGAGGCGAGCCCCTCTTTCGGTATGGACGTCGTTAGCGCGCGGTTCCTTTTTTGCCGGCGCTCCGGGCTTTCGCATTCTCCTTCTGTATCCGGTGCCGTTTCGTCTTGCTAACGATGCCGGGCGCCTCCGAGCGGCCTGTCACGAGATCGTGAGCGATCTCTCGTCGACGATGCTTCGTTGCCGGCCGTGACGGCCCGTTTCCCCGATCGTTCGAATGCCGAAGCATCGCAACTCGACGAATCACAAACCAATCTAGGCTGCGGCAGAGCGATTCCCCAACTACCAGAAGTAGTAGGCCCGGTCGGCTTGCGATTCCGATCGACCGGGCCGCGTCGCGCATCACCTTCTGCGACGCGGACGAACCGCTTTCCGACGGCATGTGAAACACCGGCATGCTGTCGGGCGCGCGCGGCTCCAAGCAGTCTTCGTAACGATGTGCTCCGTTAAAAGCGCGTGCGACGAACGGATTCGTCGCTGCCGGTTCACGCTGTCTCGCGCTGCCTCGCGCTTTCTTTCGCTTCGCCTGCCGAGCATGCGCCGCCGATCAGACACCGTTCTTTGTCGGGACGATTACGCGCGCGGCCCGCTTCGCCGGCGCACGACAGACGACGCGCCGCCATCGTGCGGATTTTGTGTGCCGATTGTTTCCGCGCACTTCCTGCGATACGGATCGAAATCCGATGAGGAGGAGACCATGCGCGATGACGTTCATCACGCCGTCCCATCGACGGCAGCCTGCGAATCCGGCTGGCTCACGCCATCGGTCCGGAAGTCTCGCGAGCGATCGGAGCAAGACGGGCCCGGCACGCCGACGCCATCACGCACACGATCCAATCTCGCGGCTGCGTCATTGCATCAGGCATGGGGACCGAGGGAAAACCCTATAATGTCGACTTCGGCGCGCGCCGCATCCGGTCGTCCGCGCCCACGTACCGAGCCACGCGCGGAGGCGGGATCCGCGTCATATTTCGACGCGGCCGTCGCCGCGAATCCATCATGAAGCGAATCGGAGCCTTTTTCATCGCAACCTGGTCGGCCGCCGCGATACTTTATCTGGGACGGCACTCGGTGCCGATGATCGCGATGAGCGGCGTCGTCGCGCTTGCGAGTTTCGATCTGTTCCGTCCATGAATCGGCTGCGGCGCGCAAACTCGCGGCCGCCTTCACATCGATTGCGGCGGAGCGAAATCGCTGCCTGATCGGAGCCGCCGATCGCATCGGCTCGCATCGGCTCGCACCGGGAACGGCATTCGTCGACGCCTCGCGGGTCTCGCCCCCTCACCTCGACGCGGCCTCTAGAAGGACCCGTCAAAAGAGAGGATGTGGCGCGCACGCATCACATTCTTTCATTCAGCATCCTAAGCAATTTCATCCAACTCCCTTTCGCCTTTCATTCATCGTTCATCACTCAGATAGTGGATTGGTGTGTCACTTTTTCTCTGTCAACAGTAACAGCTAACGAAACTGGCAGTTACCGAAAAGAGAAGTGCTCGCATACGCTTAGCGCGCTCTCGTCCCCACAAGGGTCAGAGCTTGACAACGTCGCACTCTCTCAAAAGGACACACTCGATGAACAGGACCGCCGAATTTGCACTCTCCCTCTCCCCGCTGTGCAGGCGACTTGCCTGCGTGTGGCCGTTCGCGCTCGCCGCCGGCGTCGCACACGGCGCGACGGATTGGGTCGATACGCATACCAAAGCTTTCTTGAACCATGCGCAGATCGAGACGCTTGCCCGCAGCGCGAACACCGCATCGCTCGAGCTCGCGTCCGGCGAAGCCACGCACATCGTGGTCAGTCTGAAGCTGCGCAATGCCGAACAACTGAAAGCCATCGCGCACAACGTCAACGATCCGCATAGTTCGCAGTACCGGCAATTCATCACGAGCGCGCAATTCCTGTCGAACTACGCGCCGACCGAAGCGCAGGCGAAGCAAGTCGTCGACTATCTGCGCAAGAACGGCTTCGTCGACATCCGCGTCGCACCGAACCGCATGCTCGTTTCCGCGCGCGGCACCGCGGGCACGGTCAAGCGCGCGTTCAACACGTCGCTCGTTCACTTCGAATACGCGGGCCGCTCGGGCTTTGCGAACGCGTCCACCGCGCAGGTGCCGAGCGCGCTCGGCGACGTCGTCGGCTCCGTGCTCGGCCTGCAGAACGTCGCGCGCGCACGGCCGCTGTCGAAGATCGGCGCCGTCGCGAAACCGCAGGCGCTCGCGTCAGGCACGGCGACGGGCCACTACCCGTCGGAATTCCCTGGGCTCTACAACGCGACCGGCGTGCCGACCGCGGCGAACGCGACGGTCGGCATCATGACGATCGGCGGCGTGTCGCAAGCGTTGTCGGATCTGCAGCAGTTCACGAGCGCGAACAGCTATCCGAACGTGTCGACGCAGACCGTGCAGACCAATGGCTCGGGCGGCAACTACAGCGACGATCAGGAAGGCCAGGGCGAATGGGATCTCGACAGCCAGTCGATCGTCGGCTCCGCGGGCGGTCAGGTCGGCCAACTGATCTTCTACATGGCCGATCTCAACGCATCGGGCAACACCGGCCTCACGCAAGCGTTCAACCAAGCCGTATCGGACAACACGGCGAAAGTGATCAACGTGTCGCTCGGCTGGTGCGAAACCGATGCGAACGCGGACGGCACGCTCGCCGCCGAAGAGCAGATCTTCACGCAAGCGGTCGCGCAGGGCCAGACGTTCGCCGTGTCGTCGGGCGACGAAGGCGTCTACGAGTGCAACAACCGCGGCTACCCGGACGGCTCGAACTACTCGGTATCGTGGCCGGCATCGTCGCCGCACGTGCTCGCGATCGGCGGCACGACGCTCTACACGTCGTCGTCGGGCGCGTTCTCGAACGAGACCGTGTGGAACGAAGGGCTCGACGGCAACGGCAAGCTGTGGGCGACGGGCGGCGGCGTCAGCACGATCCTGCCGAATCCGTCGTGGCAGTCGGGCAGCAACCGCAAGCTGCCGGACGTATCGTTCGACGCCGCGCAAAGCACGGGCGCGTACATCTACAACTACGGCCAGTTGCAGCAGATCGGCGGCACGAGCCTGTCCGCGCCGATCTTCAGCGGCTTCTGGGCGCGGATCCTGTCGGCGAACGGTGCGAATCTCGGCTTTCCGGCCGCGCGCTTCTATCATTCGATCCCGACGCATTCGTCGCTCGTGCGCTACGACGTCACGTCCGGCAACAACGGCTATCAGGGGTACGGCTACAACGCGTCGACCGGCTGGGACTACCCGACCGGCTGGGGCAGCATCAACATCTCGAACCTGAACCAGCTGATCCAGTCGGGCGGCTTCAACTAAGCCGGCGCTCGCCGGCGTGAGCAGCAGATGCCAGGCCTGAATCGGCAGGCAGCGGACGACAAGCGCGGCGCGTGACCGGAGGACGCGCCGCGCTGGTCTGCATACCGAAGTTTCAGCTCACCGCACGCTTCGCATTGCGTCCGCGAAGCCATTCGAGCGCGAGCAGCAGACAGGTCGAGAAGACGATGAGGATCGTCGCGAGCGCGGCGATCGTCGGGCTGATGTTCTCGCGAATGCCGGTGAACATCTGGCGCGGCAGCGTCGTCTGATCGGCGCCCGCGAGGAACAGCGTGACGACCACTTCGTCGAACGACGTCGCGAACGCGAACAGCGCGCCCGACATCACGCCCGGCGCGATCACGGGCAGCGTCACGCGGAAGAATGTCGTCACCGGATTCGCGCCGAGCGACAGGCTCGCGCGCACGAGGTTCTGATTGAAGCCCTGCAGCGTCGCGGCGACGGTCGTCACGACGAACGGCACGCCGAGCGCCGCGTGCGCGCAGATGAGCCCCGTGTACGTGTTCGCGAGGCCGAGCGGCGCGAAGAACAGATACATGCCGACGCCCATGACGACGACGGGCACGATCATCGGCGACAGCAGCACCGCCATCAGCAGGCCCTTGCCGCGAAAATCGCTTTTCGTCAGGCCGATCGCGGCGAGCGTGCCGAGCACGGTCGCGACGAGCGTCGCGGCGGGCGCCACGATGAAGCTGTTCTTCGCGGCCATCCGCCACTCGTCGGACGCGAGCAGGTTCTCGTACCAGCGCATCGAGAAGCCCGGGATCGGATAGACGAGGAACGTGCTCGACGAGAACGACAGCGGCACGATCGCGAGCACGGGCAGGATCAGATACAAGAGCGTCAGCACGACGAGGCCGCGCAGCGCGAAATGCCACGCACGCTCGGCAATCGACGCGTGCGGTGCAAAGAGCGGCTTCGCAAGCAGTTTCATGTTCGTTTCCCTGGTTCGTCCGGTTTCGCTCAGCCGAGGCTCAATTGCGTGCGGGTGAAGCGGCCGTAGAGCGCGTACAGCGCGAGCGTCGCGGCGAGCAGCAGGCCGCCGAGCGCGCACGCCATCCCCCAGTTGATCGTCACGTTCGTGAAGTACGCGACGTAGTAGCTGACCATCTGATCGTTCGGACCGCCGAGCAACGCGGGCGTGATGTAGTAGCCGATCGCGAGAATGAACACGAGCAGCGCGCCCGCGCCGATGCCCGGATAGGTCTGCGGCACGTACACGCGCCAGAACGCGGCGAACGGGTGGCTGCCGAGCGACACCGCCGCGCGCTGATAGCTCGGCGGAATCGACTTCATCACGCTGTAGAGCGGCAGGATCATGAACGGCAGCAGGATGTGCGTCATCGAGATGTAGACGCCGACGCGATTGAACAGCAGCGCGAGCGGCTGCGAGATCAGCCCGACGTCGATCAGCGCGCGATTGACGAGCCCTTCGCTTTGCAGCAGCACGATCCATGCGGCGACGCGCACGAGCACCGACGTCCAGAACGGAATCAGCACGAGGATCATCGCGAGATTCGCGCGCCGCTCGGGCAGCGTCGAGATCCAGTACGCGAGCGGATAGCCGAGCAGCAGCGCGAACAGCGTGACCGCGAAGCCGATCACGAGCGTGCGCCCGAAGATCGCGAGATAGATCGATTGATCGGGATCGGCGGGCACGACCCGGCCGAAGCCGTCCTGCCGGTGATCGAGTGCCGCGAGCAGATAGAACGGCGAATAGCGGCCGCCGTTCTTCGCGATCGCCTGCCAGTAAGCGGGGTCGCCCCAGCGCTCGTCGAGCTCGATCAGCTTCGCGTGCGTCTGCGCGGGCGTGAGCGCCGCTTTCGCGTCGCCCGCCAACGGCATCGCGCGCGCGGTCTTCGCGACGAGCGACCGATAGCCGGGAATCTCGGTGTTCAGGCGCCGCGCGAGCGCGCCCATCGCCTCGCCGTCGGCGGCCTGCGTGAGGTCGGCCGCGAGCGCCACGTAGGCGGCGTCGCCGGGCGGCGCCTTGCGGTCCCAGTCCGCGAGCGCGGCGACCGTATGCGGCAGCGCGGTCGCGATCTCGGGATTCTGCACGGCGCGCGTGAGCAGCGCGCCGATCGGGACCACGAACACGAGCAGCAGGAATATCGCGAGCGGCGCGACGAGCAGCAACGCCATCGCGCGCTTCCTGGCCTCGGCCGCTTTCAGTTCACGCTTGAGCGAGTGAGTCGGCGGCGCCGACTGCGTAGCGATCGTCATCGTATTCAACGGTAGTCTCCGGCCGAAACGCCATTCGGAGGAACGCCGCGCGCGCCGCCGTGACGCGCGCGGCCGGTTGCTTCATCGGCTCACGCGGCCGTCACTTCGACGCCCACGCGGCGAAGCGCTGCTCGAGCTCGTCGCCGTGATCGGTCCAGAACGTGATGTTCTGCAGCACCGCGCTCTTGCCGTTCGTCGGCGAATTCGGCAGATTCGCGAGCGTCTTCGCGTCGAGCGACTTGATCGCCGTCACGTTCGCCGGGCCGTACGCGATGTGGTGCGCGTAGTCCTGCTGCGGCTTGGACGTCAGCGTGTACGCGATGTACTGCTCGGCGAGCGCCTTGTTCGGCGAGCCCTTCGGAATCGCCCAGTAGTCCAGATCGTAGATGCTGCCGTTCCAGACGACCTTCAGGTTCTTCCCTTCCTTCTGCGCGGCGTCGATCCGGCCGTTGTACGCGCTCGACATCACGACGTCGCCGGCGACGAGGAATTGCGGCGGCTGCGCGCCGGCCTCCCACCACTGGATGTTCGGCTTCAGCTCGTCGAGCTTCTTGAACGCGCGATCCTGGCCCGCCTTCGTCGCGAGCACCTTGTAGACGTCCTTCGGCGCGACGCCGTCCGCCATCAGCGCGAACTCGAGGTTGTAGCGCGCGCCCTTGCGCATCCCGCGCTTGCCGGGGAATTTCTTCACGTCCCAGAAATCGGCCCAGCCGGCGGGCGCGCTCTTCAGCTTGTCCGCGTTGTACGCGAGCGCCGTCGACCACACGAAGAAGCCGACGCCGCACGTCTGCGGCGACTCGGGAATCAGATCGGATTTCTTTGCGATCTTCGCCCAGTCGAGCTTCTCGTACAGGCCTTCGTCGCAGCCGCGGTTCAGATCGCCCGACTCGACTTCGACGACGTCCCAGTTCACGTGCTTCGCCTCGACCATCGCCTTCACTTTCGCCTGCTCGCCGTTGTACTCGACGGCCGTGACCTTGTTGCCGGTCGTCTTCTCGAACGGCTGGTTGAACGCGGCCTTCTGCGCGTCGCCGTTCGCGCCGCCGAAGTTGACGACGGTCAGTTCGGCCGCACCCGCCGTCGTGCAGAACGCGGCGAGCGACAGCAGCGCAACCGCGCGGCGCGGCGTGTTGAATGCGTGAATCATGATGTTTCCTCTCGTGACAGGTGAAGCGTGGTGGTTGTGCGAAACGCGACGCGTGACGCGCGGCCTCGCGTTCATGCGAAGACCCGCAGATGCTCGGGCCGGAACTCGAGCGAAATCGGCGCGCCCGGCGTGAACGCGGCGAGCGCGCCGGTGCCGAGCGGCACCTTGACGAAGCATTCGTCCTGTCCCGGCAGCGCGCAGCGCATCCGGACGTGATCGCCGAAATAGATGAGGCTGCGCGCTTCGCCCGACAGCGCATTCGCCGTGCCGTTCGCCGCATGGCCGTTGCCCGGCGCGACGTTCATCCGCTCGGGGCGGATGCATGCGATGCCGGTCGCGCCCGCTTGCGCGTTGCCTGTGTTCAGGCCGACGAGATGCGTGCCGTCGTCGAGCCGGAATTCGCAGAACTCGCCGTTCACGCTCGCGACCGTGCCGCGCAGCCGGTTGCTGTCGCCGATGAAGTTCGCGACGAACTCGTTGCACGGCGATTCGTAGAGCCGATCGACGGTGTCGAGCTGCTGCACGATGCCCTTGTCGAACACCGCGACGCGATCGGACATCGTCAGTGCCTCGCCTTGATCGTGCGTCACGTAGACGAAGGTGAGCCCGAGCTTTTCATGCAGCGCTTTCAGTTCGTACTGCATGTGTTCGCGCAGCTGCTTGTCGAGCGCGCCGAGCGGCTCGTCCATCAGCACGAGCTTCGGCTCGAACACGAGCGCGCGCGCCAGCGCGATCCGCTGTTGCTGACCGCCCGACAGCTGCGCCGGATAACGCTTCGCGAAGCGCTCCATCTGCACCATCCGCAGCGCGGCCGCGACGCGGTCCTTGCGCTCGGCGGCGGACATCCGGCGCACGCTCAGCGGATAGTCGACGTTCTGCTCGACGGTCAGATGAGGAAAGAGCGCATAGTTCTGGAACACCATGCCGATATTGCGCTTGTGCGGCGGCACGTTGTTCAGCAGCTCGCCGTCGAGGCGGATTTCGCCGCCCGTCGGGAACTCGAAGCCCGCGAGCATCATCAGGCAAGTGGTCTTGCCCGAGCCGGACGGCCCGAGCAGCGTCAGGAATTCGCCCCGCCGGATATCCAGATCGAGCGATTTGACGACGAGCGTTTCGCCGTCGTAGGTCTTGCGCACGCCGCGAAAGCTGACGATCACATCATCGGTCTTCATCGTCCCGTCCCCTTTTCGTCTTGGCTCGGTATTTCGAGATGCGATTCACTATACGGCGCACACGGTCCTACAATAGGGAACCATTTCAATATTTTCGATAGAACCACTTTGGACACCGTGATCCTTTCCGACTGGCTTGCCGCGCGACTCGAGCGGCGCTCGGCCGAGCCGATGTACCGGCAACTGCTGCGCCTGATGCAGCAGGCGATCCTGTCGGGGGAGCTCACGCCCGGCACGAAGCTGCCGAGCTCGCGCACGCTCGCCACCGATCTCGCGATCGCGCGCAACACGGTTCTGCACGTGTACGACCAGCTGACGACGGAAGGCTACGTGCTGACGACGACGGGCAGCGGCACCTACGTCGCCGACACGCGTCCCGACGCGGCGGCGATGCGCGCGCAAGCCGGCGCGCCCGCGCATGCATCGGACGAATCCGCTGCCGCACGGCAGCGCGCGCACGGCGCACTGTCCGCGCGCGGCACGCAGTTGATCAAGTACGCGGGCGTGTCGCGCCGCCAATGGGGCGCGTTCATGCCGGGCGTGCCGGACGTGTCGGAGTTTCCGACGCGCACGTGGAGCCGCTTGCAGGCGCGGCTATGGAAGGAAGCGAATCCCGAGCTGCTGACCTACGCGCCGGGCGGCGGCTACCGGCCGCTGCGCCGCGCGCTGTCCGATTATTTGCGCGTCGCGCGCTCGGTCAAATGCTCGCCCGACCAGATCGTCATCACGACCGGGATTCATCAATCGATCGATCTGTCGGTGCGGCTGCTCGCGGACGTCGGCGATCGCGCGTGGGTCGAGGAGCCGTGCTACTGGGGCGTGCGCAGCGTGCTGCAGGCGGCGGGACTCGTGCTCGCTCCCGTGCCCGTCGATCAGGAAGGACTCGCGCCGCGTCCGCAGGATTTGAAGCATCCGCCGCGGCTCGCGCTCGTCACGCCGTCGCATCAGTATCCGCTCGGCATGGTGATGAGCCTCGCGCGCCGCCGGATGCTGCTCGAATATGCGCGGCAGCATCAGTGCTGGATCATCGAGGACGACTACGACAGCGAGTTCCGCTACGGCAGCCGGCCGCTCGCGTCGCTGCAGGGGCTCGACGAAGCGGGCCGCGTGATCTACGTCGGCAGCCTCGGCAAGATGCTGTTTCCGAGCCTGCGGCTCGGCTACATGGTCGTGCCCGAGCATCTCGTCGAGACGTTCAGGACGGGGCTGTCCGAGCTGTATCGCGAAGGACAACTGATGCAGCAGGCCGTGCTCGCCGAATTCATCATGGACGGCTATCTGACGTCGCACGTGCGCCGGATGCGCGCGCTGTACGGCGAGCGCCGGCAATTGCTGATCGACGCGATCCACGCTCGCTTCGGCGATGCGCTGCCGGTGATGGGCGACGAAGCCGGCCTGCATCTCGTGATCGGACTGCCGAAGGGCTGCGACGATCGCGCGATCACGCAAACCGCGTTCGACGCGGGCGTGATCGTGCGGCCGCTCACCACCTACTACAACCATGCGGAGACCGCGCGCGACGGGCTGCTGCTCGGCTATGCGTGCGTGCCGAACGAGCGCATCGCGCCCGCGTTCGACACGCTCGCGCAAACGATCGAAGCGGATCTGAATCGGGCCGCGAAGCGGCGCGTCGCGTGATGCGCGCCGACGCGCGGCATGCCCGAGCGCGCACCGCATGCGCACGACGCGCTACTGCGTCTGCGTCGCCGCGCTGCCGCGATCGAGCGACGCCGCGCGCAACGCCTCGCCCGGCTCCGTGAAATAGCGCTGCCGCAGTTGCGCGACCTGCGCGTCGCGATCCTGCGGCGACAGGTTCTGCGCATCGATCTGCGCGCGCTGCGCCGCATACGCGTCGTACTTCGCGCGCCACGCGTCGTTCGCCTGCTGCATCTTCGCGACGCGATCCGCGGCTTGCGGCCCGAGCGATTGCGCGAGCTGCGCACGCATCTCGTCGGGCGACGCCCCCGACTTCTGCAATTGCGCGATCCGCGCGACCGCATCGTTCTGCTGCTTCTCGCGCGCCTGTTCGGCGCGCTGATCGAGCGGCAACTGCTGCTCGAGCGCGGCAAGGCGCGCGGCCTTCTGCGCATCCGTCAGCGAGGCATCCCGCATGATCTTCAGCCGCGCGAGATCGTAGCGCTGCCGCTGCTGCTCGTCGCCGAAGAACGGCGCGCTCCAGTCGCCGAGCGTGCGGCTCGCGATCGACTCGCGCTGATCGAGCGCAAGCTGCAGCGTCGCGAGGTCGAACTTGTTGCCGGGCGCGCCGCCGTCCGGCAGCTTCGCGAGCTGGTCGAGATACGCGCGGTAGCGTTTCCAGACGTCGAGCGCCTCGCCCTGCGCGATCGTGCCGTCGAGCTGCGCGGCGATCTCGCGCGAAACGAGCGCATCGAGCGCCGCGGCGCTCAGCTCGTTCTGCGCGCTCAGCCAATAGTCAAAAAAATCGCGCACCGCGCGCGCCTTCGCGAGATGGCCGCGCGCGTCGAGCGGCAACCGCGGCGCCGACGAGCCCGCGAGCGACGCGGGCAGCGCGCCGGCTCCCGAACCCGCATCGGCGCTCGCCGCCGCGGCGGCGGGCGCCGACGACGCGACGACAGGCGCGACGCCGGACGCGCCGGCGTCGTGCTTCGCCGGCGCGCCGACGACATACCAGACCGCACCGGCCGCGACGACGCCGGCCACGCCATAAAGCGCGACGCGTCGCGCGATGCCGCCTTCACCCGTCATCGATCACACACCCTGCGTCTTCAGCCGGTTCGCATGCGTGCGGATCACCGCGACCGGGTCCTCCGCATACGCGCCGCGCACGCCGAGCAGCTGGTTGATCTCGTCGAGGTGATTCCACTTGTAGCTCGTGCTGAGCACCTGGCCGTACAGCGAGCTGCAACGCGACACGAGCCCGTCGTTCGCACCGGAGCCGCGATTGATCATCACGGTGCCGGAGCCGAGCATCGCGAGCGTCGACGGATCGAGCGCGTTCGCCGGATCGACGACCGGGATCGTGCTCGTATCGACCGCGCCCGTCACGCCGAGAATCGACAGCGTCGGCTGGATCGCCGTGCCGCCCCACGAATACAGCAGATGCGTGCTGCCGCCGACCGTCTCGGTCGGCGCGCCCGTCTGGCACGAGCCCGGTGCGCCGAGCCCCGCGCTCGGATAATTCTGGTTGTAGGTCGCGGTCTGCGACGTCGTGAGCGTCTTCAGCGCGGCGAGCGCGTCCTGATTCGTGTTGTTGTTGCTGCTCGTCAGGATGCCGAACACATTGACGAACGCGGCGATCACCGTCGACGACAGGCCGGTCGGATCGTACGCCAGCACGGTCTGCACGAAGTCCGCGAACTCCGAGCCGCGATGCGGCGTGCCGATGGTCGTCACCGACGCGACGAGCTGCGGCGCGACGGCCGCGACGTAGCGCGACGTGAGCCCGCCCTGGCTGTGTCCGATCAGGTTCACCTTCGACGCGCCCGTCGCGGCGAGCACCTGCTGCACGTATGCGAGCAGCTGTTCGCCGCGGCCGTTCGGCCCGTCGTCGCTCTGGAAGCCGGACAGGTTCGCGACGTAGACCGTCGCGCCGTGCGCCTGCAGATCCTCGGTGATGCCGTACCAGTACTCGAGGACGTTCGCGTATTTGTCGGTGCCGGTCAGGCCGTGCACGAGGATGATCGGATACTTGGTCGCCGCGTAGTCGTCGACGGCGGTCGTCGCCGCGACAGCGGATTGTGTGCCGGCAAGCGAGAGGAAGGTCCCGACGCTCGCGGCGGGCGCCGCGCTCATCGCGAACGCGACCGCAGCCGCCACTGCTTTGGATCGCATCGATCTGGCCATGTACGTCTCCTGTTGTTCGAATCGTATCGGATGGGAGTATTGCTTCTGTTCGCATGACTACGTTTCGCGCCGTCCGAATACGCAGCCTGCACGCCGACACAGTTGCACGGCCCAACGACATTGCATAGGGCGCGATGACGTTCTTTGACGATTTAAACGAATGCCCGTTGCATCGGCAGACGGAGTGAAGCATGCCTAACGAAAATTTGCCGTCGGTTAGACACGGCTCTCTAATCGATTGACGCGGGCGGCACGGATAAGCGGGTGCGCCGCCTGCATCGCGGATGCTGCATTGCGATGCAGGCGGAAAGGAGGGATCAGCGGGGGATCAGAGTTTGGTGCTCAAGCGGATCCAGGCGGTGCGGCCGGGCTCCGTGACGGGCAGGTTCGCCGGGTAGCCGAAACCGGCGTTGCCCGCGAGGTTCAGGTGCTCCGCATAAGCCTTGTCGAGCACGTTGTCGATGCCGACCGAGATCTGCACCGCCTTGCTCACGTTGTACTGCGCATGCAGCGACAGCACGCCGAAACCGGCGCTCGGACCGAAGTCCTTGCCGACCACGTTGCCTTCGTTCAATGCATAGCGATGCTGCGGCGCAACGACGCGCCACAGGCCGCCCGCCGACCACGGCCCGCGCGAGTATTCGACGCCGAAGCGCGCTTCGAGCGGCGGCATTTGCGGCAGCGGCGCGCCGCTTTGCACGTTGCGTCCCCACGCATACGCGAGCGACGCGTCGAAGCGCCACGGCGCGAGCGGGCGCCACGACGCGCCGAGTTCGCCGCCCATGATCTGCGCGTTGACGTTCGTCGCCTGCGTCGTCTGCCCCATCGGGCCCGTCGCGTAGTCGAACAGGATGAAGTCCTGCACGTAGCCCGCGTAGGCGGACACCCACGCATCGAGCTTGTCGCTCTTGTACTGCGCGCCGATGTCGAGCTGCGTCGTCTTCTCCGGCTCGGTCGCCGAGAACGCGTTCACCGAGCCGCTCGGGCCGCGCTTCGCCGAGAACAGTTCCCAATAATCGGGAAAGCGCTCCGCATGACCGATGCCCGCGTACCAGGTGACGGGCAGCGACGCGAGATCGCGCTCGTAGCGGACGAAGCCGCTCGGCAGCACGCGCGAGCGAAGATCGTCGAAGGTCGGGTTGCGCATGCTCATCATGCCGCCCGTCGTCGCACGCTTGTCGCGCGCCGCCGCGTAATCGATCCGCGCGCCGCCGATCACGCGCGACACGTCGCTCGCGTACCAGGTCAGCTCGCCGAACGCGCCCGCGTTCCACATGTTCGCCTGCGGATTCCACGGCTTGTCGCCGTAGTTCTGCATCCCCATCGCCGAGCGCGAATCGAGACGGTTCGACTGCGCGTCGACGCCCGTCACGAGCTTGAACGCATCGGTGAAGCGCAGCGTCGCCGCGACGCGCGCGCCGAGCGTGCGGCGCCGCACTTCGGACGCCATGCGCATCGGCATGCTGCTCGTCGGATCGGGCATCCGCAGCGTGTAGTTGTCCATCACGTGATCGGCTTCGTTGTAGAAGACCTGCGCCTCGATCCGGTCGAGCACGTCGCCGATGTGCTTCTTGTCGAACTTCAGGCCGAACGTCTCGCGCCGGAAATGCGCGCCGTCCATCCCGCGGCCCGCGTAGCGCGCGTAGCCGTCGCCCGTGCCCGCCGTCAGCTCGAGCCGCGTGTTGTCGTCGGGCGTCCAGCCGAGCGCCGCGTCCGCATTCCACTTGTCCCACTGCGACGGCACCGTGCGGCCGTTGCCGTCCTCGTAGTCCTGCGAATGCGCATGGTTCGCGGTCACGCGGCCGTAGAAGTCCGGCGTGCCGGCGGTCACGTCGACGTTCTGATCGTTGCGCCCGAACGAGCCGCCGACGACGCTGCCGTCGAAACGCATGCCGTTCGCCTTGAAGCGCGGCGTCACGCGCTCGAACAGCACCGTGCCCGCCGATGCGCCCGGCCCGTACAGCACCGTCTGCGGTCCCTTGACGACCGTCACCTTGTCGTAGCTCTCGGGCGCGATGTACGACGTCGGCGCGTCCATCCGGCCGGGGCACGCGCCGAGCGTCGGCATGCCGTTCGCGACGATGTTCAGGCGCGAGCCGAACATCCCGCGCAGCACCGGGTCGCCGTTCGTGCCGCCGCTGCGGATCGACGCGAAGCCGGGAATCGTCTTCAGATAATCGGCGCCGTCGCTCGCGGGCAGCGGCTGGCGCGGCGCTTTCGGATCGGTGACGACGACGAGCGGCGTCGATTCGGGCGCCGCGACGACTTCGATCGTCGGCAGCACGGGCGCGTCCGCCGTCGTGCCGGCCGTCATGCCGGCGGCGTCGTGAAGATGCGCGGCGTCGGCCGTCTGCGCGACGGCCGGCGCGAGATTGAAGGCGCCCGCCGCGAGCGCGGGGACGGTCAGGCTGATCGCACGACGGCGACGGCGCGCGCGGTCCGCACGCGCGGCATGCGCGTGACGCAGGAACTTGGATGTCATGAATCGAAACTCGAAAGACGCCCCGCCGCGCGATCGGCAGATCGAACGGATGCGGGGACTACGTGAACGGGAATGAAGTCAGGCGTTCAGGCGTCTTTCGGCGGGGCCCGCGGATAGGCGCGGTTGTAGCGTGCGAGCGAAGGCGCGGCGGCGCGGGGCGCGATGGACGGCGCAACGGCCGCCGCGTGCACGGCGAAGGCAGCCGGCGCGGCCGTGCCGATCGCCGGGCTGTGCGCAAAGAACGCACAGTAGCCGCAGGCGTCGAGATGCAGTGCGTGGTGCGCGGCCGCGCCGGGTGCGGGAGCGCCGTGCGCGGCGCCGGCTTCGGCCGGCTGGGCGTGGTGCCCGTCGCCGCAGATCACCGCGTCGGACGGCGCGGCGGGCCGCGCGCTCGCCTGCGAGACGAGCGGCGCGACGATCGCCAACCAGATCGCAAGCATGCCCAGCCAGGCAGTCAGTTTGCGGAATCGGTTGGGCATGGCGCGGGATGGCGTAAAGGGAATGTAATGCCGCCCGAATGTTACAGAATGTTCGCGGGCTTGAATAGCGTGAAACGGTCGCGACCGCGCCGCCCGCGCACATGCGTCGTTGCATGCGCAACGATGCGCGGCGCGGCGTCGCGACACGCCGTCAGAACGTCATCCGGCGCAGCGTCGCGTCGCGCTTCACGAAGTGATGCCAGAGCGCGGCGAGCGCATGCAGGCCGATCACGTAATAGAACACGTTGCCGATCACCTCGTGCGCGTCCTTGATCGCCGGGCGCAGGCCCGGATTCGGGCCGAACAGCGTGAACGACCAGTCGATCCAGGCGAGCGTCACGGGCTTGCCGCCGAAGTTCAGCGTCATGATGCCGAGGAGCGGCTGCGCAACGATGAACACGTACAGCGTAAGGTGCGCGAGCTTCGACAGCAGCGAGAGCAACGCCGGCTGCGGCAGCGCGCCCGGCGCGCGGCTCGCGAACCGCCAGACGATCCGCAGCGCCGCGAACGTCAGCACGAGCGTGCCGCAGAGGTAGTGGACGTTCGACCAGAACACCCGGCTGTCGGTACCCTTCGGCCCACGGACTTCGATCGAGAGATACGCGAGCGCGACGAGCAGGAAGATCGCCCAATGGAAGAACACGGCGGGACGGTTGTAGCGCTCCTGGCCGGCGAGGATACGGTTCATGATCAGTCTCGTTCGTATTGAAGGGAGCCACGGCGTCGCGCGCGGCACCGCCCGCGGCGTTGTCGAATTGTAATGACGCGCGATGCGCCGTCCATTCAGCTCGATCAAGTTTCGGCGCGATCAGCGCGTCGGGCGGGCTCGGGTAGGGCCGCATGTCGGCGAAGCGACGCGTGAACTATGCTCCAATCTAGAAACGAGCAGTCGCGCACGATCGTGCCACGACGCCCGCATTACCGCTACATGCAAGGCCCCAACCATGCAGAAAGCCGTTTTCGTCGCAGCCTACAGGTTCCTGTGCTGCGCGCTGACCCTTTCGGCGACGAGCTACAGCATCGCGCTCAGATGGCACGCGCCGACTTTCCGGCTCAGCAATTTCTTCAGCTACTTCACGCAACTGAGCAGCCTGTACGCGGCTGCCGTGCTGGCCGCCGGCTTGTGGCTCGCTACGCGACCGCCGTCGCGACGCTATGAGTCGGCGCGCGGCGCCGTCGTGCTCTACATGGCGATCGCGGGCATCGTCTACGCGCTGCTGCTCGCCGATGTGGATACGCTGCATCACGCGACGCCGCATTATACGAACTGGGTATTGCACCGGATCATGCCGATCGCCGTGTTTATCGATTGGCTGTACGTCGCGCCGCGCGTGCGGATCGACTGGTCGCATCTCGCGCGCTGGCTCGCGTTTCCGCTCGCCTATCTCGGCTATACGCTCGTGCGCGGCGCGCTCGTCGATTGGTATCCGTATCCGTTCGTCGATCCGCGCGCGCACGGCTATCTGATCGTCGCCGCGTACAGCGGCGCGATTGCGGCGGGCAGTATCGGATTCGCCGCGTTGATCGTGCTGCTCGGCAACTGGGCCGGCGCGCCGGCGCCGCAGACGGAGCGCGCCTGACGCCGCCGCGAGCCGGCGAAAGCGCCGCGCGGCGGGCGGCGCGAAGGGATAGTCAGTAGCCGTTGCGCGGCAGCAGACCGAGCGGATCGACGGCCTTGCCGTTGCGCCGCACTTCGAACTCGAACGTCGAGCGGCCGCTCGCGTCGGTCGCCATCTCCGCGACCGGCTGGCCCGCGCTCACCGCATCGCCTTCGTTGACGAGCAGCTTGTCGTTGTGACCGTACGCAGTGATGAGGCCGTTCTCGTGTTTCAGGATCACGAGCGGGCCATACGCGGCAACGCCCGTTCCCGCATAGACCACGCGGCCGGGCGCGGCCGCGCGCACCGTGCGATCGCCGCCCGTCGCGGTGATCACGATCCCGTGGTTCCTGCCGGCGCCGAACGGCGTCGTCACGGTGCCGCGCGCGGGCCACGCGAGCGCCTGCGCGGCCGCTTCCGGCTGCGCGGCGGAAGGCGGCGGCGCGAGCGTCGTCGTGCTCGGCGGCGGCGCGACGCGCAGCACCTGGCCGGGCGTCACCATGTCGGTCGGCGCCATGTGATTCCAGCTCGCGACGTCCAGCGTGCGCTGCCCGAACGCGGACGCGATGCTCGCGAGCGTATCGCCCGGATTCGCCCGGTAATAGCCGGCGAGCACGCCGGACGACGCGTGCGGCGCCGGCTGATGCGGCACGTGCGTCGGCTGCCACGAGTCGGTCCACGGCGTCAGCGTGCAACCGCCGACGAGCGCGGCGCCCGCCGCGACGAGCGTCGCGCGCACCGTCCGGCCCATGCCGGGCCATTCCACGAACAGAATGCTTCTCAAGCGTACCTCCATCATTTCACTTCACTGCGGCGGCGCGCGCCGCCTTTGCTTGCGCGTCCGCTCGGCCGGGCCAAGCCAAGCCGCGCCTGGCCGGTGGCGCCCGGCGCCGGCTGCGCCTGGCCGCGCCACGTCTGTTCGGGCCGACGCCTCACGGGGAGCCCCGGCCGAACCGTTCCTATCGGACCTCAAACGCTGCCTTCGGTTTCGACGACGAGAATCCGGGCCTCGCCGAGCGGGCACGCGACATGTTCCGTCCCCGCCGACGCGAAGAAGATATCGCCCGCCTCGAGAACGGTCGCATGCTCGCCGACGGCATCGCGATAGCGCATCT